>NZ_JAQJCH010000020.1:0-67195 GCF_030182525.1 Rhizobium pantanalense | reverse complement strand
GGCGTCGTCGACCAGAAGGCCGATCGCCAGCACCATGCCGAACATTGTCAATGTGTTGATGGAATAGCCGAACATCGCCAGCACGCCGAAGGTGCCGAGGAGCACGACGGGGACGGCGAGCGTCGGGATCAGCGTGGCGCGCAGATTCTGCAGAAAGACGAACATGACGATGAAGACGAGCACGATGGCTTCGAACAGCGTCTTGACCACATCTTCGATCGACAGCTTCACAAAGGGCGTCGTATCGTAGGGATAGACGATCTCAACGTTCGGCGGCAGCGTGCTGCGCAAGCTATCGATCGTCGACTGGACCCTCGCCGCCGTATCGATCGCATTTGCATCGGTCGCCAGACTGATGCCAAGGCCTGCGGCAGGCATGCCGTTATAGACACCCGACGTGACGTAGCTATCGGCGCCCAGCTGCACGGTGGCGACATCGTTGACACGAACCATGGAACCGTCAGGCAGGCTCTTGAGGATGATGTTCTCGAATTCCTCCGGCGTCTGGAAGCGGCTGCCGGCGGTGACCGTCGCATTGAGCTGCTGGCCGCCAAGCTGCGGCAGGGCACCCAATTGACCGGACGAGACCTGCACGTTTTGCGCCTGGATGGCGGAGACGACGTCCGAAGTCATCAGCTGGTATTTGACGAGCTTGTCCGGATCCACCCAGATGCGCATGGCATAGCGCGCACCGAAGAGCGTGGTGTCGCCGACGCCTGGAACGCGCTTTAAAGTATCGTTGAGGGTACTGTCGACATAATCGGCTAGGTCGGTCGGCATAAGTTTGCGATCCGTCGACACAAACGCCGCAACGAGGAAGAAGCTGCTGGTCGATTTCGAAACGGTGATGCCGGTATTCTGGACGACTTGCGGCAGTTGCGCGGTGACGAGCTGCAGCTTGTTCTGCACCTGCATCTGCGCGACGTCGGGGTTGGCTTTGTTGGTGAAAGTCAATGAGATCGAGGCTTGCCCCGTCGCCGTCGAGGTCGACGCCATATAGTCGAGATTGTCGATACCGGTCATGCCCTGCTCGATGACCTTTGTCACCGAGTTTTCGACGGTTGCGGCGTCGGCGCCGGAATAGGTGGCGGTGATGCGCACCGTCGTCGGGGCGATCTGCGGATATTGCGCAACCGACAGCGTGAGAATCGAAAGTGCGCCCGCCAGCATAATGACAATGGCGATCACCCAGGCAAAGACGGGCCGGTCAATGAAGAAGCGAGACATGTTTTACCCTCAATTCGTCGAACCGGTGACGGTGCTCTTGTCCGCGCCGTCGGCCTTGGCCTGCTGACCGGGTTGGGGTGTGCCGGCCGCCGATGCCTGCTCGAGATTTCCGCTGGCATCATCGATTGTCACCAGCGCGACGTTCACCTCCTGGCCGTCACGCACGCGCTGTATGCCTTCGACAACGACTCGATCTCCCTCCTCTACTCCTTTGCCGACGAGCCAGCTGTTGCCGATGCTGCGCTGAACGGTCAGCACACGCTGCTGGATTTTGCCGTCCGCGCTGACGAAGAAAGCGATCGGTTCGCCCTTCGTGTTGCGGGTCACGGCACGCTGCGGCACGAGGAAACTGTTTTCGGCAATGCCTTCCTGAATGGTGGCACGAACATACATGCCTGGCAGCAGAATCCGCTCCGGATTGGGGAAGCTGGCGCGGACATTGAGTGTTCCGACCGTCTCGGCTACGGCCGCCTCGGCAAATTCCAGGGTGCCGCTTTCCTTATACTGGGTCCCATCCTCCAAGGTCAGATGGACCGAAACATTGTCGCCACTTGTCTTCAGGCGCCCCTCCTCCACCGCACGTCGGAATCTCAGGAGATTCGTACTCGACTGCGTGACGTCGACATTGATCGGATCGAGCTGGCGAATGGTGGTCAGCGCCGTCGTTTGTTCAGCCGTAACAAGCGCGCCGACCGTGACGGTGGACGCATCGACACGGCCGGAAATCGGCGCCCGGATCTTTGTATAATTAAGGTTGATCCGTGCCGTCTCGAGCGCCGCCTTGGCGGAGGCAACATCGGCCTGTGCCTGTACCAGGGCGGACTTCGCATCGTCGAAATTCTGCTGGCTGACGGCGCTTTGCGCACTCAGACCCGCATAGCGGTCCAGTTTGGCCTGGGCATTCGGCACGGCACCTTCCGCCTTCTGCAAAGCGGCAACTGCACTGTCATAGGATGCCTGGTAAGACGACGGATCGATCTCGTAGAGCACATCGCCTTCCTTGACCTCGCTGCCTTCCTTGAAATTGCGGCTGCGGATGATGCCGCCGACCTGCGGCCGAACCTCGGCGACGAGATTGGCGCTGATACGGCCGGGTAGATCGGCGGTGATCGCGACCGATTGCGGATGCAATGTCACCGCACTGACCTCGGATTTCACCGTTCTGCCGCCATTCTGTGCCGCCGGCTGTTGGTTGCAGCCAGCCAACAATATGACCACGATTCCCGAAGCCACGGCCCGCGTTAGATGTCGTTTCATATATTCCTCGTTGCGTGCGGATCAAAATCTGAAGGGAAGGAAGGGAGCGGAAGGGCTGCTTTCCGGCTGCACGGCTCCGCGCAAACTTGCAACCATCCCGTCGCCTCTGGAAATCATCGTCAAGTCTGCCCGCAGAGGGCATAAGGCAGCTTGTATTGCGCGATCAGGTAGCTTGCTGCCCGTGCTCTGCTTGAGTTGCGACTTGCATCCGCAACCGCCGCCACGGTACCGCACGTTCTCAATCCGTTGATGATGGTGCAGGCATCGGATCGACCGTGATTCATGTTATTCATCGCTCTCGCTGAATGAACATATTCTCATGAAGATACGATCGATCTGCGCAGGAATCCGTACCTAGATCAAATAGATGGATAAGCATATCAGGGTCGATATCGACATTCTCTGCCGTTATGCTTGTATAGGCATTGCATGGAGTGGATGGATAAACCGCTGGCACGGAGCCATCATATTCCTTGATTGAGTCGGAGTTTTTGTCCATCCATTTGCTCGATATGAAGCTGATGATCACCGCTCTAAGCCTTATCTAACATGCTCTTGCAGGAGGATTACTCTCGATTTGTCACATAGCTTTGCCGGAGAATGGTTAAAGTGTGTCAATTGGTGTCGACGTGGCCAAACATGTCGCGATATGTGGCTCGGATATAAGCCTCTACTTGATGTTATCTATGCGCATTATGACAATGGGTATCGACATTCATGCACGATCACCGGTTGTTGACCGCTATTTATCGGTCACCATATTGCAATGAGATCGGATATCAGCTGTGCATGACCGCTGGATTGCCGCTGACACATGCCTAGATCTCATCTTAGAAGAAAGGCTTGTTACAGCGTTCAACTGCGTTCATTGCAGTGATGCGGCGGAAGCCGTCTTGCGAATGGTGATTTCGATGCCACCCATGGACCTGCCATCATCAGTCACATCCGGTATACGTATGTAAAGGATCTCGGAATAGTTGCGGAACGTACCGCCGATTAGCTCATATATCGCAAGTGCTGTATTTTCCGGAAGCTCTTCGACCGATACGCTTTTACGTTGCTGCATGGGATTCTCTTTCAAAAGTCGGGGCGCCTTTAAGAGATAGAATAATTGCCAGCACTTTAGCCGCGATTTGTCGCAAAGATATCCCAGGAATTCGGGAAACTGTCACAAATGCGTGAGGGCTGCTTCAACGAGAGCAGATATCATCGTACGAATAACCCGTATTGTTCTCAGTAAGATGGTCTGAAAGACGAAAGGGTGGGGAGCCGCTCGCACGGCTGAAACGCGGAGAAAGCGTCGGCAAGCCGGACCTGGCTATGAGCAATGTCCCGTGCTCAGACAGTCAGATGGCGGCGGGCCTCCGGTGTATCCAGCGTCTCCGCCAGCCCCTCATGCACGATCTCGCCGCGATCCATGATGTAGACGTAATCGGCGAGCTCGCGGCAGAAATCGAGATATTGCTCGACGAGCAGGATCGCCATGCCGGTGGAATCCCTGAGATAGCGGATCGCGCGGCCAATATCCTTGATGATCGACGGCTGGATGCCCTCAGTCGGCTCATCCAGCACCAGGATCTTCGGCCGCGTCACCATCGCCCGGCCGATCGCCAGTTGCTGCTGCTGTCCGCCCGAGAGGTCGCCACCACGCCGCGACAGCATCGATTTCAAAACGGGGAACAGGCTGTAGATGTCATCCGGAATGCTGCGATCGCGGCGGGAGAGCGGCGCATAGCCGGTCTCGAGATTTTCCTTCACCGTCAGCAGCGGAAAGATCTCGCGGCCTTGCGGCACATAACCGATCCCCTGCTTGGCGCGCGCGAACGGCGCCATGCCGTTCAGCGTGACGCCGTTAAAGGCAACCGTCCCGGCCGACAAGGCATGTTGCCCGGTGACCGCACGCAGGAGCGAGCTTTTGCCGACGCCATTGCGCCCGAGGACGCAGGTGATCTTGCCCATCTCTGCCTTGATGGAGATGCCGCGCAGCGCCTGAGCGGCGCCATAATGTAGATTTGCGTTTTCAACTGTCAGCATGGCTATCTTCTTTCTTTTCCCTCGAGCCCCCTCACCCTAACCCTCTCCCCGAGGGGAGAGGGGATGACCTCTGTATCCTCGCCAGTATCAGTCATTGGGTAATCGGAGGTGTATCCTCCCCTTCTCCCCTCGGGGAGAAGGGGGCCGACAGGCAGGAAGAGGGGGGACTCTCCCCACCCACAAAAAGCCCACTAGCGCCCCAGATAATTCTCGATCACCTTCGGATCGCTGCTGACGAAATCGATCGAGCCTTCCGCCAGAACCGATCCTTCCGCCAGGCACGTGACCTTGACACCAAGATCCCTGATAAAGCCCATGTCGTGTTCAACCACGACGACAGAGCGCGTCTTTGCGATTTCCTTCAAAAGCACAGCGGTTTCCGCCGTCTCGGCATCCGTCATGCCCGCCACCGGTTCGTCGACCAGCAGGAGCTTCGGCTCCTGCGCCAGCAGCATGCCGATCTCCAGCCACTGCTTCTGGCCATGCGAAAGGTTGGCCGCCAGCTCGTCGCGCCGATGCGACAGCCGCACCGTCTCCAGGATTTCCTCGATGCGATCGCGATCGGCGGGCGTCAGCCGGTAGAACAACGTCGCGAAGACACCGCGATTGCGGTTGAGCGCCAGTTCGAGATTATCCCAGACGGTGTGGCTTTCGAAGACGGTCGGCTTCTGGAATTTCCGGCCGATGCCGAGCTGGGCGATATCGGCTTCATCCTTCTTCGTCAGGTCGATCTGGCCGTTGAAGAACACCTCGCCGTCGTCGGGCCGAGTCTTGCCGGTGATGATATCCATCATCGTGGTCTTGCCGGCGCCGTTCGGGCCGATGATGGCGCGAAGCTCGCCGGGCTCGATGACGATCGACAGCGAATTCAAAGCCTTGAAGCCATCGAAGGAGACGGAAACGTTGTTGAGATAGAGCATGCTGTTGGGTTTGATATCCGGGATCATGGTCCTACTCCGCCGCCTGTACGGACTTGTCGGCTTCATCCTTCGCGGCCTTGGGCGGCGGGCTTGCCGGCCGGCGTGTCTTGCCGAAATAGTACGCAATGGTGCCAACGATGCCCCTTGGCAGGAATAGCGTCACGGCCACGAAGAGGCCGCCAAGCGCAAACAGCCAGAAATCGGGGAACAGACCGGTGAAGATGGTCTTGCCGCCATTGACGAGGATGGCACCAATGATCGGTCCGATCAGAGTCGCTCTCCCGCCGACGGCCGTCCAGATGACCACTTCGATCGAATTGGCCGGCGCAAACTCGCCGGGATTGATGATGCCGATCTGCAGCACGTAGAGCGCGCCGGCAATGCCCGCCATCATGGCCGATACGACGAAGACGAAGAGCTTCATATGCTCGACACGATAGCCGAGGAAACGCGTGCGGCTTTCCGCATCGCGCACGCCCACAAGCACCTTGCCGAACTTCGAGCGGACGATGGCCGAAGACAGCATCAATGCCAGCGCCAGGAACACCGCCGTCACGGCAAAAAGCACCGCGCGCGTCCCATCGGCCTGGATATTGAAGCCGAGAATATCCTTGAAATCGGTCAGGCCGTTATTGCCGCCGAAACCCATGTCGTTGCGGAAGAATGCAAGCAGCAGCGCATAGGTCATCGCCTGCGTGATGATCGACAGATAGACGCCGTTGACGCGCGAGCGAAAGGCAAACCAACCGAAAACGAAGGCGAGCAGGCCGGGTGCTGCGAGCACCATCAGCATGGCGAACCAGAACTGGTCGAAGCCGTACCAGAACCAAGGCAGCTCCTTCCAGTTCAGAAAGACCATGAAGTCGGGCAGGATCGGATTGCCGTATGTGCCGCGCGAGCCGATCTGCCGCATCAGATACATGCCCATCGCATAGCCGCCAAGCGCGAAGAAGGCGCCATGGCCGAGCGAGAGAATGCCGCAATAACCCCAGACCAGATCGAGCGCCAAGGCGAGCAGTGCATAGGTCAGATATTTGCCGAACAACGACATCAGATAGGTCGGCACATGCAACGCACTCGTTTCCGGCAGAACCAGGTTCGACAGCGGCACGAGCACCGCCACGGCAAGCAGGATCGCGATGGCGATGCTGATACGGCGGTCGAGCGAGCGAAGGATGAAGGCCGTGATCATGCTTCCACCGCCCTTCCCTTGAGGGCGAAGAGCCCGCGCGGACGTTTCTGGATAAAGAGGATGATGAGGACGAGGACGAGGATCTTGCCGAGCACCGCTCCCGCATAGGGCTCAAGGAATTTGTTGAGAATGCCGAGCGAGAAGGCGCCGACGAGCGTCCCCCAGAGATTGCCAACACCGCCGAACACCACGACCATGAAACTGTCGATGATGTAGCTCTGGCCGAGGTTCGGCGAGACATTGTCGATCTGCGAGAGCGCGACACCCGCCATGCCGGCGATGCCAGACCCCAGCGCGAAGGTGAAGGCGTCGACCCATGATGTGCGGATGCCCATGGAGGACGCCATGCGCCGGTTCTGCGTCACCGCCCGCATCTGCAGCCCGAAGGCCGAGCGCTTGAGGAGAAGCAGGAGCGCCATGAAGACGCCAAGTGAGAAGACGATGATCCAGAGCCGGTTCCAGGTGATCGAGAGATAGCCGAGGTCGAAGGAACCCGACATCCAGGAGGGGTTGCCGACTTCCTGATTGGTCGGCCCGAAGATCGAGCGCACCGCCTGCTGCAGGATCAGCGAAATGCCCCAGGTGGCGAGCAGCGTTTCCAGCGGTCGGCCGTAAAGGAAGCGGATGACGCCGCGTTCGATGACGAGGCCGACAGCGCCTGTCACGATGAAGGCGACCGGCAGGGCGATCGCCAGCGACCAGTCGAAGAGTTCGGGATAGGAGGTGCGGATGATACTCTGAACGACGAAGGTCGAATAGGCGCCAAGCATCACCATCTCACCATGCGCCATGTTGATGATGCCCATGACCCCGAAGGTAATCGCAAGGCCAATGGCGGCCAGCAGCAGCACCGAGCCGAGCGACAGGCCGTACCAGACATTCTGCACCGCATCCCAGAACTTCAATTGATCCTGGATGCCGGCAATGGCGGCAGCGACGTCGGGCTTCAGGCTGTCATCGACGGAAACCGACGAGAGAATACCGATGGCATCGCGGCCGCCTTCGTTCTTGATCGTTTCGATTGCCGCCTTTTTCTCTGCAATCGGACGATCCGAGCCAAGCACGGCAACCGCCCTTGCACGTTCAAGCACACCGCGAATGTCGGCGTCCTTTTCGCTCTGCAGTGCGGTCTCCACGGCATCAAGCGAATCCGCACTCGGCGCCTTCAGAATGGATTGCGCCGCCTCGAGCCGTGTCGCACGATCCGGGCTCATCAGCGTCAGACCGCCGAGAGCCGCGCGAACCGCACGGCGCAGATTGTTGTTGATCTTGATCTTTCCGAGATTGTCCTTGACTTCCTGGCCGACCATCTGCCCGGTCAAAGGATCCACCAGATCCATCATGTCGCCGGAGGATTTGGCGATAAAAACCTGATTGTCAGATTTTCTGATATAGAGATCACCGTCGGAAAAGGCCTGCAACGCCGGCACGACCTTGGGATCACCTGACTTCGCCAAGCTCTGGACGATATCCCCGGCTTTCTGGAAATTGGCCTGACCGAGCGAATTGATGAGGCCGTAGGCATCTTCCTGGGCGCGCAGACCTGTGGCTGTCAGCGCCAACACCAGGCAGAAGCCGGCGACCAGCGCCAGGGCGATGCGGTAAACGAATTTGTCGAACATTGCGCTAGTCCCCTCAAGCTGCCGCGGCCAGAAAATCCTGCCCGCGGCGATCTTGCGTCGGCTGGTATCAGGAGCCCTTGCCGCCGCACTTGCCGGTGGTGACGTTGAAGTTGCCGCAGTTCAGCGGCATGCGCCAATCCGAGATCAAGTCCTTGCTGTCAGGCAGATAGTCGGACCATTCCTTGCCGACCACGGCCGGGGTCTGCGAAACGACGTCGAACTGACCGTTTTCCTGCACTTCGCCGATCAGGACCGGCTTGGTGATGTAATGGTTTGGCATCATGGTGGCATAGCCGCCCGTCAGGTTCGGAACGGACACGCCGACGAGCGCGTCGATCACCTTGTCCGGATCGGTCGTGCCGGCCTTCTCGACAGCCTTCACCCACATGTTGAAGCCGATATAGGCAGCTTCCATCGGGTCGTTGGTCACACGCTTGTCGTTCTTGGTGTAGGCATGCCACTCCTTGATGAAAGCGGCGTTGGCGGGCGTGTCGACAGACTGGAAGTAGTTCCAGGCGGCGAGATGGCCGACAAGCGGCTTGGTATCGACGCCGGCAAGCTCTTCTTCGCCGACCGAGAAGGCGACGACCGGAATATCTTCGGCTTTGACGCCCTGGTTGCCGAGTTCCTTGTAGAAGGGAACATTGGCATCGCCGTTGATGGTGGAAACGACGGCGGTCTTCTTGCCGGCCGCGCCGAAAGCCTTGATCTTGGAGACTTCCGTCTGCCAGTCGGAGAAGCCGAACGGCGTGTAATTGATGATGATGTCTTCGTCCTTGACGCCCTTGGACTTCAGATAGGCTTCGAGGATCTTGTTGGTCGTGCGCGGATAGACATAGTCGGTGCCTTCAAGCACCCAGCGCTGCACGCCTTCGTTCTTCATCAGGTAGTCGACGGCAGGAATTGCCTGCTGGTTCGGGGCGGCGCCGGTGTAGAAGACGTTACGCTCGGACTCTTCGCCTTCGAACTGCACCGGATAGAACAGGATCGAATTCAGTTCCTTGAAGACCGGCAGCACCGACTTGCGCGACACGGAGGTCCAGCAGCCGAACACGGCGGAGACCTTGTCCTTCTGAATGAGTTCGCGGGCCTTTTCGGCAAAGAGCGGCCAGTCGGAGGCCGGGTCGACGACGACGGGCTCGAGCTTCTTGCCGAGAACACCGCCCTTCTTGTTCTGCTCATCGATGAGCATCAGCATGGCATCTTTGAGCGTCGTTTCCGAGATCGCCATGGTGCCGGACAGCGAATGCAGGACGCCGACCTTGATGGTGTCGTCGGCTGCGAAAGCGCCGTGGAATGCTGTGGTGGACATGATGGCGCCGAGCAGCGCGCCGGAGACGAGAGTCTTGAATTTCATCCGTGGTTCCCCTCTTTTGTCTGCCGCAACGGCCGGTAAACAAGGATTAGCCGCTGCCTTCCGCGACTATCCGGCGCTCCTTCGGGAAACCACATACGTAAAATGACGTAGGCGCCGGGGCGAAATGTGCAGCTTTAGGCACTCCGATGCCCTTAAGCGCGATATCGATCCATGTTACGACGTCTTCCGGCTGCCAAGATGACGATGGCGGGACTGCTGAAGGGTAAGCATGGCTGCGCGGCAACGCATCATTCCGGTAAGACGCGAATATAATCGCTGGGTCGCAAACCAGACGCTGGAAGACTATGCCTTGCGTTTCACCGCCAAGAGCGCTCGCCAGTTTTCCTCGCAACGCATCTCGCAAACCGCGATCGGTGCCATTTCCTTTCTGGCGTTGGAGGCGATCGGCGGCACGATCACGCTCTCCTACGGCACCACCAACGCCTTCTACGCCATCATCGTCGCAAGCCTCGCCATGCTCGCCGTCGGCCTGCCTATCAGCCGATATGCGATCCGTCATGGCGTCGACATCGATCTTCTGACGCGCGGCGCAAGCTTCGGCTATATCGGCTCGACCATCACCTCGCTGATCTATGCCAGCTTCACCTTCATGCTGTTTGCGATCGAAGCCTCGATCATGTCCGGGGCACTGGAGTTGACGCTCGGCATACCCGTGTGGATCGGTTACATCATCAGCGCCCTCATGGTGATCCCGCTCGTCACCCACGGCGTGCGTCTCATCAGCCGGTTTCAGCTGCTGACGCAGCCCTTCTGGATCGTTCTCAACATCCTGCCCTTCGTTTTCATCGCCTTTGCCGATTGGGAAAAATTCGACCTCTGGCGGGCCTTTGCCGGCATTCACCATCCCGCAAGCGCGCCGGGTAACGCCGCTCCTTTCGATCTGGTGGAGTTCGGCGCGGCTTCCGCCGTCATCCTGGCGCTGATGTCGCAGATCGGCGAACAGGCCGATTTCCTGCGCTTCCTGCCGCCGGAAGGTCACCGCAAATGGCGCCATCGCCTGGCCATCTTCCTCGCCGGACCCGGATGGGTCATCATCGGGGCGCCGAAGCTGCTGGCCGGCTCTTTCCTCGTCGTCCTGACGCTGACGTCAGGCGTGCCGGCCGACCGCGCCGCCGATCCCGCGCAGATGTATCTGACCGCCTTTGGCTACATGATCCCATGGCACAACGCAGCATTGCTGTTGATGGCCGCCTTCGTGATGGTCTCGCAGCTGAAGATCAACGTCATGAACGCCTATGCCGGCTCGCTCGCCTGGTCGAACTTCTTTTCGCGGCTGACGCACAGCCATCCAGGCCGCGTTATCTGGCTGGTCTTTAACGTCGCCATCGCGCTCTTGTTGATGGAGCTTGGCATCTACCGGCTGCTGGAGGAGACGCTTGGCATCTTCTCGATCATCGCCATGGCCTGGCTCTGCACCGTCTCCGCCGATCTTTTCATCAACAAGCCGCTCGGGCTGGCTCCTCCTGGCATTGAGTTCAAACGCGCGCATCTCTACGACATCAATCCGGTCGGCCTCGGCGCCATGGCGCTTTCGGCAACCATCGCTCTCATCACGCATTTCGGCGCTTTCGGTTCGATTGCCGCATCGCTTGCGCCCTATATCACCCTGATCGTCGCGCTCATCGCTTCGCCTGCCATCGCCTGGATCACCAAGGGCAAATACTATCTCGCCCGCAAGCCGCGCCAGAGCTGGAAGAATCTAAGCACCATCACCTGTTCGGTCTGCGAACACCCCTTCGAGCCGGAGGACATGGCATGGTGTCCGGCCTATGCCGCGCCGATCTGCTCGCTCTGCTGTTCACTCGACAGCCGCTGCCATGACATGTGCAAGCCGAAGGCTCGGCTCAATACGCAGGTTGGCACGGTCGCAAAGACCTTGCTGCCGGAAAGTATCGTCGCCAAGCTCGCTACGCGCCTCGGCCGCTACGGCATTGCCGTCGCCGTGGCGCTGACCGCCATGGGCGCTATTCTAGCAATGATCGCGCATCAGGTGGGCGCAGCCTCTCCCGAGACCGCCGCCGTGGTCGACCGCACGATCCTCATCGTCTTCTTCGTCTTTGCCGTCATCGCCGGCGTCGCGTGCTGGTTCTATGTGCTTGCCCATGACAGCCGCGTTGTCGCCGAAGAGGAATCCTCGCGTCAGAACACGCTGCTCTTGAAGGAAATTGCCGCCCACAAGAAGACGGATGCCGCTCTGCAGGGCGCCAAGGAGGCAGCAGAGGCGGCAAACCGCGCCAAGAGCCGCTACGTGGTCGGCTTAAGCCACGAATTGCGCACGCCGCTCAATGCCGTGCTCGGCTATGCGCAAATTCTGGAGCGCGACGAGACCATTCCGGCACCCCGGCAATCCTCGCTGAAGGTCATCCGGCGCAGCGCCGAGCATCTGTCGGGTCTGATCGACGGGCTGCTGGATATTTCCAAGATCGAGGCCGGCCGTCTGCAGGTCTATTCCAACGAGATTAATATTCACGACTTCCTCGACCAGATCGTCGACATGTTCCAGCCTCAGGCGCAGGCCAAAGGGTTAAGCTTCATCCATGAACGTTCCGCCGCACTGCCCGACTATGTCCGCACCGACGAGAAACGGCTGCGGCAGATCCTCGTCAACCTGCTCTCCAACGCCATCAAGTTCACCGATGCAGGCACCGTCCGCTTCGAGGTGGGCTACAGAAACCAGGTCGCGACCTTCACGGTTTCGGACACCGGCCGCGGCATTGCGGCGAAAGATATCACGCGTATCTACGAGCCCTTCCAGCGCGGCGAGGCCGACAGCGTCAGACCCATGCCGGGGCTTGGCCTTGGTCTCACAATCACCCAGCTGCTGACGAATACGCTCGGCGGCGAGATTTCTGTCACAAGCGAAAAAGACGTCGGCTCGACCTTTCGGGTGCGCCTGATGCTATCGGCCGTGATCCGGCCGATGAAACCGCCGGCTCAGGAGCAGCGTATTACGGGTTACGAAGGGCCGCGTCGCACCATCGTTGTCGTCGACGACAATGAAGATCACCGCGAGCTGATGCGCGAGATCCTGTCGCCACTCGATTTCATCGTGCTCACCGCCGCCGGCGGGCCGGACTGCCTGACGCTGATCGAGGGCATCAAGCCGGATCTGTTCCTGGTCGATATCTCCATGCCGGGCATGAATGGCTGGCAGCTTGTCTCCCGGCTTAGAGAGAACGGCCAGACCGCGCCGATCCTGATGCTGTCGGCCAATATCGGCGATGCCGCCGCGGCGACCGACAGCGACGACAGCCATAATGACGCCATCTCCAAACCGGTCGACATCCGCCAGCTTCGCGACAAACTCGCGCTGCATCTCGGGCTGCAATGGATTTATGCCGATGCATCGGCGCCGGTTGCATCAAAGCCGCCACCGCCGTTGAAGAGCCCTGGCATTGAGCATGTCCGCGAGCTCAAACGACTCGGCGAGATCGGCTATATCAGAGGCATAGAGGCAAAGCTTGCGGATCTCGCCAAGCTGGAGGAAAACAAACCCTTCGCCGACACCTTACGTGCGCATGTCCAGGCTTTCGATCTCGATGGTTTTCTAAACGTGTTGCGCAGCTTCGACATCGAAAAGGTAGAACAGATTGGCTGAGCCCGCCCTTCCCCGCGACATAGTCTTGCTGGTGGATGATTCACCGGAGGCGCTCGGCTTCCTGACAGATGCGCTCGAGCAGTCCGGCTTCTCCGTGCTGATTGCCACCTCGGGCTCGGCGGCGCTCAACATCGTCGAGCGCATCACGCCCGATCTCATCCTGCTCGATGCCGTCATGCCGGCAATGGATGGTTTCGAGACCTGCCGCCGGCTGAAAGCCAATGCAGGCGTTGCCCAGATTCCTGTCGTCTTCATGACCGGGCTCACCGAAACCGAACATGTGGTGCATGCGCTCGAATCGGGCGGCGTGGATTATCTGACCAAGCCGATCAATGTCGACGAGCTGCGTGCCCGCATCCGCGTTCACCTGCGCAATGCCCGCTCCGCCCAGAGCGCCAGGGTGGCGCTCGACGCTGCGGGACGCCATCTCCTCGCCGTGAAGGGCAACGGCGCCATCCATTGGTCTACCCCGCAGGCAACCCGCCTGATCAACGCCGCCACCGGTAGTGACGACGGCCTCGAACTGGCATCCAAACACATCGCCGCCTTCATGCTCGAGCGCGAACGGCTCGGCCCGGCACGCGACAATCTTCTTTCCATCAGCAATGGCCGTCAGGCCGCGTTGCAATTCACCTTCCTCGGCGCCATCGGCGCCGAGGAATATCTCTTTCGCCTGACGGCGAGCAATCAGAGCGCCGATGACGAGACCTTGCGTCAGAGCTTTGCGTTGACGCAGCGCGAATCCGAGGTGCTGCTATGGCTTGCCAAGGGCAAGTCGAACCGCGACATCGGCGAGATCCTCGGCCTTTCGGCCCGCACGGTGAACAAGCATCTGGAACAAATCTATGTGAAGCTCGGTGTCGAGAACCGCGCATCTGCGGCAGTGAAGGCCGCGCATGTCCTGCATCGGCCGTGAGGTCAATCCTCATCTGCAACGCACAGGTGGAGGAATTTCGTAATGATGGAGCAATCAAGAGGCCATCCGAGTTTCGGGCCTGATCGGTCCTCGATTGGCAAATGCCGCTGTCGTTCCAGGCGTACGCAAAAAGGCAGCGGCACGGGCGCAAATTGATGCTTTCCACCGTTACCATCCTTGCCGTATCCGTTGAGTGACCAGGCGCTGACGAGAGGACATGGCAATGACGAAGCCCTTCTATTGGAATGAACTCAACACCTATGATTTCGCCGGTCTCTCGCCCGATACCACCATCGCGATCCTGCCGATCGCCTCAACGGAGCAACACGGTCCACATCTGCCGATTGCCACGGATGTCGCGATCGCCGAGGGCATGCTGGCCGAGTTGAAGGTCCGGCGTCCGGACGATCTCGATTTCCTGGTCCTCCCGCTGCAGGAGATCGGCAAGGCCAACGAACACGTCTACGGCCCCGGCACGCTGTCGCTGAGCGCAGAGTTGCTGATCCCGGTCTGGACCGCGATCGGCGCGAAGGTCGCTGAAGCAGGCATCCGCAAAATGGTGATCGTCAATTCCCACGGCGGAAATGTGGATATCATGAGCATCGTCGCGCGCGAACTGCGCGTGCGTTACCAGATGGCCGTGGTCGCCACGCAATGGACGCGCTTCGGTACGCCTGATGGTATGATCGACGAGCACGAGCAGCGCTTTGGCATCCATGGCGGCGACGTCGAGACCTCGCTCATGCTGCATTTCCGGCCTGATCTGGTCCGGATGGAAAAGGCTGAGAATTTCGCCTCCAAGGCGGAATGGATGACGGAGCATTCGAAATATCTGCAGCCCTTGCCGCCGCATTCGCTCGCCTGGATCGCGCATGATCTCAATCCGAACGGTGTGGTCGGTAATGCGGCCAATGGCACGGCGGACAAGGGCGCACTCATCTGCAGCCATGAGATCGCAGGCTTCATCGAGATGCTGCGGGATCTGCGCGACTACCCGCTTGCCAACCTCTATTCGAAATAGGCGTCCGCGCGGCGTCGCTCAGAGGGCGGGATGATATGTCCCTTCGCCTGCAGCTCCTCGACGATCCCCGCCAATTCAGCAAGCAGATATTCGACGAAAAGGCTGGTGGCGGCATCGAGCGGTGCTCGCGCGCGGGCGATGAGTTTCATCGGTTGAGGCCGCGAATGCGGCTCGGCGATCGGCCGGAAGACCAGCTCTCCCCGGCGACACTCCGTCAGCACATCGAGCGGATTGAGCAATGTCAGCCCTGCTCCGCATTTTACCAGCTGCTTCAACATTTCCGACGCATTGCTCTCCAGCACCGGTTCGACCTGCACGGAAAGGCGCGCCAGCATCAGATTGATGACCTCGCGCAGGCTCGTCCCGGGCTGCGCAAGCAATAGCCGCTCCTCTACGACATCGGCGAGATTGATAGGCCCGGGCCCGATCAGCGGATGGCCGGGCGGCAGGACGACGCCGATCGGTATGTCGAAATTGGCAAGGGAGCGAATGCCCGGCATGGCCGGAATGTTGAAGCCAAGTCCGAGATCAACTTCCCCCGAGACGACCGGCGCCATCGTCGTCGATCCGGCATCGTTGCGCAGCTGGACGAAGACCCTGGGATGCTCGGAAAGAAAGCGCGCGATGATCTCGGGCAGCGGACCTGACGCCAGACCCACGGTGGCGACGATACGAACCTTACCCGCCTGCTGCATCTTGAGGCTGCGAATGCGCCCCTCCAGCCGCTCGTAATTTTTCAATACCTCGCGAATGTGCTCGATACAGAGCTCGCCGGCCGCCGTCAGCCGCAGGCCACGCGGCAGGCGCTCGAAGAGCGGCGCTCCCATTTCCTCCTCCAGCGCCAGAATCTGACGATTGATCGCCGATGAGGCCACGTTGAGGCGCGCGGCAGCCTTGCGGATCGAGCCGCAGCGGGCGATTTCATTGATATAGAGAAGCCGGCGCGAGTGCAGCATGCGTGTCCCCATTGCTTAATTTTTGCCCAGACCGCACAATTTAGGCACAGACCCGGGAACAGATGCCGAAAAGGCATCAATGCGCACGAATTTTGATGCTTTTCAAAGAGCAAAGCAACCGCTCAAATGCAGGAAATGGGCGCCAACCACGACGTCCCATGGCAGATAAGGGGAACAGTCAGCCATGTATAAAGCCTTGAAGACAAAAACATTCTTTGCCGCCATGGGGCTTGCCGCCGCGATCATGGCCGCCGAACCTGCAAATGCGCTCGACAAAGTCAGCTATGGCACGAACTGGCTTGCACAGGCCGAGCACGGCGGCTTCTACCAGGCGGTCGCCGACGGCACCTACAAGAAATACGGTCTTGATGTCACGATCGTCCAGGGCGGCCCCAATGCGGCCAATTCGGCATTGCTGATCTCCGGCAAGCTGGATTTCTATATGGGCGGCCCGCAGCAGGAGATCGATGCGGTCAAGCAGGGCATTCCGATCGTGGATGTCGCGGCCATCTTTCAGAAGGACCCGCAGGTGCTGATCGCCCATCCGGATGCCGGCGTGGAAAAATTCGAGGATCTTGCCAAGCTGCCGACGCTTTTCCTGAGCAAGGACGGCTACATCACCTATTTCGAGTGGATGAAGGCCAACTTCCCGGGCTTCAAGGACGAACAGTTCAAGCCCTATAATTTCAGCCCGGCGCCATTCCTGGCAGACAAACAGTCCGCACAGCAGGGCTACGTGACCTCGGAACCCTATGAGATCGAAAAGCAGGCCGGCTGGAAGCCGAAAGTCTTCCTGATCGCCGACGCTGGCTATTCGCCTTATTCGACGATGATCACCGCGCAGAAGGCATTGGTCGACAAGAACCCCGATCTCGTGCAACGCTTCGTCAATGCCTCGATCGAGGGCTGGTACAACTACCTCTACGGCGACAATAAGGCGGCCAACGAGCTGATCAAGAAGGACAATCCCGATATGACGGATGGCCAGATCGCTTATTCTATCGCCAAGATGAAGGAATATGGCATCGTGGAATCCGGCGATGCACTCGACAAAGGCATCGGCTGCATCACCGAAGCCCACTACAAGAAGTTCTTCGACGAGATGGTGCAGATCAAGCTTTTCGATGCCGACATCGATTACAAGAAGGCCTTCGACACGCAGTTCGTCTGCAAGGGCATCGGCATGTCGCTGAAGAAGTAAGCCTAGGCACCTCCCCCTTGAGGGGGGGAGGTCGCCGCAAAGCGGCGGGTGGGGGTGATAGCCTGAGATAGCAACAAATCACCCCGCCCCGGAGCTTCGCTCCGACTCTCCCCCTCAAGGGGAGGGTGGATCAACAAAGAGCTAAACCATGCCAGTGTCCGAAGCTACCAAATCCACTCAAACCGAGACACGCAAGCGGCCGCTCGTCGTCATGGAACAGGTCTCCAAGGTCTTCTCCAACGGCACGCTGGCGCTATCGGGCATGTCGCTCCATGTGGAAAGCGGCGAGTTCATCAGCCTGCTCGGCCCGTCCGGTTGCGGTAAGTCGACGGCCTTGCGCATCATCGCAGGCCTTGGCGGTGCTTCCAGCGGCAGGATCGATTGGCCCAGTTCGCGCATCAACGCCAAGGGTCTGCCGGAGGGCGATATCAGCTTCGTCTTCCAGGAGCCGACGCTGCTTCCCTGGAAGACTGTGTTTGGCAATGTCCATCTGCCGCTGAAGCTGCGGGGTGTGTCGAAAGCGGCGGCGTACGATCAGATCATGGAGACGCTGGCAACCGTCGGCCTTCAGGATTTTGCGCAAGCCTATCCGCGCGAATTGTCCGGCGGCATGAAGATGCGGGTTTCGATCGCTCGCGCTCTGGTAACCAAACCGAAGCTGCTTTTGATGGACGAGCCCTTTGCGGCCCTCGATGAAATCACCCGCCAGAAGCTGAACGATGACGTTTTGCGCCTCTGGCAGACGACCGGCATCACCGTAATCTTCGTCACGCATTCCGTCTACGAATCCGCCTATCTCTCCAACCGCATCGTCGTCATGAAGGCACGGCCGGGCCGCGTTCATAGCGATTTTCCGCTGAAAACCAGCGGCGAGCGCGATCCGCTTTATCGTTCGTCGGAAGAATATCGGCAGGTGTGCGAAAAAGTGTCCCGTTCCCTGATCGAGGCCATCGGCTGGCCGGAGGCGCATTGATGAGCGACAGCACCAGCCTGCCCGCCACTCTTTCCGGTGAAACAGTCGATGCGCCGGCTACCGCCGCCGTCAGACAGCGCAATCTAGAACGCGCGTTCGGCATCTTCGTGCCGATCCTGACCGTCCTTGTCCTTCTTGTCCTCTGGCAGCTTCTGGTCGTCGGCACCGGCATTCCGCAATATATTCTGCCAAGCCCGATCGCCGTCGCCAAGGCGCTCGTTTCCGACTGGGGCATCTTGTGGCCGGCTCTGTGGGTGACCACCGAGATCACCTTCATATCGCTGATCCTGGCGCTGATCGGCGGCGTCGGCTTTGCGATCTTCCTCGTGCAGTCCCGCTGGATCGAACTCGCCTTCTATCCGCTGGCCGTCATCCTGCAGGTGACGCCGATCGTCGCGATCGCGCCGCTGATCCTGATCTATGCACCGACGCGCGAGGCCGCACTTCTGATCTGCGGCTTCCTCGTCGCCTTCTTTCCGATCCTCTCCAACATGGTGCAGGGATTGAAGAGCGTCGACCATAACCTGCTCAACCTCTTCGATCTCTATGGCGCCTCGCGCTGGCAGGCCTTGCTGAATCTGAAGCTGCCCGCCGCCCAGCCTTATTTCATGACAGGCTTGAGGATCGGCGGCGGCCTGTCGCTGATCGCATCGGTGGTCGCGGAATTCGCCGCCGGCTCGGGCGGTCCGAACTCCGGCCTGGCATTCCGCCTGCTGGAAGCGCAATACCGCCAGAACATGCCGCGGCTCTTCGCAGCTTTGCTTCTCCTGTCGGCGCTCGGCGTCGCCATCTTCGCCTTTACCTCCTTCATCTCATGGCTGAGCCTGCATCGCTGGCATGAGAGCAGCCTCAAGCGGGAGAACTGATGTCCCACGCTTTCATGTCGCCGCCGAATGCCGCCCGCTTCGTGCTGAGCAATGCCACCGTTCCAGCCGTGACGCTCTCCGGCCTTAAGGCGCCCTCGAACGAGGGCCTGGTCAAGGCCGATATCGTCGTCGCCGATGGCCTTGTCAGCGACATCGTCGCGCCTGGAACCGCGCCAGCCGAATATCCCCGGGTGGATATGCGCGACGGCATGGTCTGGCCGACATTCGTCGACATGCACACCCATCTCGACAAGGGGCACATCTGGGAACGACGGCCGAACCCGGACGGCAGTTTCATGGGTGCGCTCGATGCTGTACGCACTGACCGCGAAGCTAACTGGTCGGCCGACGACGTGCGCAGACGCATGGAATTCTCGCTACGTTCGGCTTATGCCCACGGCACAGGCCTGATCCGCACCCACCTCGATTCCTTGGCGCCGCAGCATCGCATCTCTTTCGAGGTCTTCGCCTCGGTCCGCGAGGCCTGGAAGGACAAGATCGCGCTGCAGGCCGTCGCCCTCTTCCCGCTCGACAGCATGGTGGACGATGCCTTCTTTGCCGATCTGCTCCGCGTCGTTCGCGACGCCGGCGGCTTGATGGGCGGCGTCACACAAATGAACCCGCACATCGACGCGCAACTGGACAAACTGATCCGCGCTGCTGCCGACAATGACCTCGACATCGATCTGCATGTCGACGAGACCGAGGACAGGGAAGTGCTGACGCTGAAGGCGATCGCTGAAGCCGTGCTTCGCAACGGCTTCACCGGAAAGGTGACCGCCGGCCACTGCTGCTCGCTTGCCCGGCAGGACGAGAATATTGCCCGCGCCACCATCGATCTCGTCGCCAAGGCCGGGATCTCCGTCGTCTCGCTACCAATGTGCAACATGTATCTTCAGGACCGCCATGCCGGGCGCACACCGCGCTGGCGCGGCGTCACCCTTTTGCACGAGCTTGCCGCAGCCGGTGTTCCAACCGCCGTCGCCTCCGACAATACCCGCGACCCCTTCTACGCCTATGGCGATCTCGATCCGGTCGAGGTGTTCCGCGAGGCCGTGCGCATCCTGCATCTCGACCATCCGCTGGATACGGCCGCCAGGGTCATCACCACCTCGCCCGCAGAGATACTTGGCCGCCCGGATATCGGGCGGATCACCGTCGGCAGCCCCGCCGATCTCGTGCTTTTCAGCGCCAGGCGCTGGAGCGAATTCCTTTCCCGTCCGCAGTCCGATCGCGTCGTCCTTCGCAAGGGCAAGGTGATCGATCGCAGCCTGCCGGATTATCGTGAACTCGACAGCGTTATTGGAGCCTGACATGCCGGATTACCAGCGCATCAAGAAAGAACTCGAAGGCATCGCCGTCGAAGACAATCCGGCGCTGGTGCGCCAGAAAAGCCGTGACTTCTACTGGTATTCGCCGATCCTCAAGGCCCAGCTCGACAATGTCACGGCCGATCTCGTCGTCACCCCGAAAACCGAGGAAGAGGTGATCCGCACGTTGAAGGTCGCCTATGCGCACGACGTTCCCGTCACGCCGCGCGGCGCCGGCACCGGCAATTACGGCCAGGCCATGCCGCTTTCCGGCGGCATCGTGCTCAATCTCGCCGCCATGAACAGAATCAAGGAGATCCATCCCGGCCGCGTCGTCTGCGAGCCCGGCATCGTTATTGCCGAACTCGACCGTCAGACCAAGGCCCATTCGGGCCAGGAACTGCGCTTCCATCCCTCGACCGCGCAGACGGCGACGATCGGCGGCTTCATCGCCGGCGGCTCGGGCGGTGTCGGATCGATCACTTGGGGCGGCCTGCGCGATCTCGGAAATATCCTGCGGCTCCGCGTCGTGACGATGGAAGCAGAACCCCGCGCGCTCGATCTCACCGGCTGGGACCTGACCAAGGTCAGCCATGCCTATGGCACCAACGGCATCATCACCGAGATCGAAATGCCTTTGGCGCCGGCTTATGATTGGGTAGACGTGCTGGTCGGCTATGACGACTTCATGGATGCCGTGCGCTTTTCGGACGCGCTTGCCAAGTGCAACGGCATTCTGGTCAAGGAAATCGCCCCGATCGCAGCCCCCATTCCGCAAGACTATTTTACCCGCCACAAGCCCTATATCCGTCAAGGGCAATCGATCGTGGCGCTGATGATCGCGCCGCATTCGATGGACCCTTTCGTCGCCTTCACCATGCAGCAGAGGGGCGAAATCACCTTCCGCTCCGACAAGGTCGAGAGCATGAAGGGCATACCGCATGCCTATGAGCTCGCCTGGAACCACACCACATTGCGCGCCCTGAAGGTCGATCCATCCATCACCTATCTGCAGGTGCAGTATCCGGGGCCGGATCATGTCGCCAAGGTTCAGAAGATGGTGGAAATCTTCGGCGACGAGGTGCCCGGCCACCTCGAATTCATCAAATTCGACGGGCAGATCCAATGCTCGGGCCTGCCGCTGGTGCGCTATACGACCGAAGCAAGGCTTGAAGAGATCATTAGGATTCACCAGGATCATGGCTGCCCGATCTTCAATCCGCACCGCTATACGCTGGAGGAAGGCGGCATGAAGCAGACGGATGCGGTTCAGCTTGCCTTCAAGAAGGAAACCGATCCAAAGGGTCTGCTCAATCCCGGCAAGATGATCGCCTGGGACGACCCGAATTTCGATTTCAAATCCGGCAAGAACTATCTCTTCCCCGGCCTTGCGGCCCTGATGGAGGCCTCATGAAGGTTCTCGTCCTTCATTCCCATCCGGTCGAGGAAAGTTTTGGCGGCGCGCTGCATCGCCAGACCATCGAGAGCCTGAAACGTGCGGGGCATGAGGTCGACGACTGCAATCTCTATGCCGAGGGCTTCGATCCCGTGCTCTCGCGCCGCGACCGGCTGATATATCACGACTATCCCGAAAATACCGAGGCGCTGAAGCCCTATGTCGAACGGCTGGAACGCACCGAGGCTCTTGTGATCGTCACTCCGGTCTGGAACTTCGGCTTTCCGGCCATTCTCAAGGGCTATTTCGATCGGGTCTGGCTTCCGGGCGTTTCCTTCGAACTCGTCAACGGCAAGGTGCGCTCAAAGCTGCAGCATATCCGCAAGCTCGGAGCGGTCTTGACCTACGGTGCGGACCCATTCCGCGCCTTCGTCGCCGGCAATCCGCCGAAGAAGATCGTCAAGCGCGTGCTGCGCGCGCAAATCAAGCCTTTCGCCCCGGTGGTCTTCCTCGCCCATTACGACATGAACCGCTCGACGGAAGGTTCCCGCAGCCAATTTCTGACGAAGGTCGGCCGCGAGATGGAGCGATTTTAAAAGCGGCTTTTTCTAGCGGTCGGAATGACTACGACTGTCCAACGGACGACCCCACCATTTCGGAGCGATCGCGACGCGCTTTAATTGTTCAAAGCGCCGCCGATAATGGCGCCAAGTGCGAAGGCTGCGGCAGGATACCAAAGACCATCGCTGTGACGGCGATAGCCCGGGCGGCGATCGTGGTAACCTCTGTAGCCGTGATAGTAACCCGAACGGTCCTTGCCCCGATATGGCCCCCATCCAGGGCGTCCCGGTCCCCGCGGCGGCATCTTGCGATGAACTTCGTCGGGACGATCGCGATGATGACGGGGCCATTCCTGCGCATTGGCAAAGGGCGCTGCCAGCGTTGCAGCAACCATGGCGAGAACAAAGATCTTTTTCATTGGGCTTCCTTCCTTTTAATCGGGAAACCTTAGTAATCTTAAGGTGAACAGAACGTTAACACATTGCTACCTTAAATAGCTGATTGCACGGAATATTTCTGAAATCCATCCGGCTCGTCGGCCCTGAGAGCATCGTCAAAGTGGGCCGAATATGCGCATGCTTCAACCGAATCGGTGATATGGCAAAACCTAGACGCCGGCCGACTGGCGCAACGGTGTGGCCACTTCCGCATCCCGACGCTTAACTGCCTCGATATCGCGATAGGCATTGGCTGGATGGGTCGCCGGCAGATAAGGTCCCTCACCGAAGAGCTTTTCGCGCAGGGTGCCCGGACGATAGGCGGTGGGATACACTCCGCGCTTCTGTAGTTCCGGAACGAGCAGATCGACCGCCGCCTCGAAGCTGTCGGGTGTCACCGCATAGGCCAGGTTGAAGCCATCGATATCCGTCTCTTCGACCCATTCCTGCAGGATGTCGGCGATAGTCGAGGGCGATCCGACGAATACCGGCCCGGTCCCGCCGATTCCGCCCCATTTGGCGAGTTCCTCGACAGTCCACACCCGGTCTTTACCGCCGAAATGCTCGATCATCGAGACGATGGCATTGGTCTCGACCTTCTTCAACTCGTCGGTCGGCGCATATTGGCCGAAGTCGATGCCACTCCAGCCGGACATGAAGACAAGCGAGCCGTCATAGGACGCGTAGCTCTGGTACTCTTCGAACAGCTGCTGGGCCTTCGCGTCGGTCTCCGCGATGATCAGCGTCGTGAGATTATAGATCAGCACCTTCCGTGGATCGCGGCCGGCAGCTGCAGCCCTCTGCCTGATATCGGCGACATAGGCGCGCAGCAGACTCTTGGTCGGAGCCGCGACGAAGACGCATTCGGCATGGCTGGCTGCGAAGGCCTTGCCAGGCCCTGATGCGCCTGCCTGATAAAGCACGGGCGTCCGCTGCGGCGATGGCTCGCAGAGATGGTAGCCGGGAACGTCGAAATACTTGCCCTTGTGACCGATCTCGTGGACCTTGGTAGGGTCGGTGAAAATGCCGCGCTTGGCATCGCGCAGCACGGCGCCCTCCTCCCAGCTTCCTTCGAAAAGCTTGTAGAGGACCTCCACATATTCGGCGGCGACCTCATAACGATTGTCATGGGTCTTCAGGCCGCCCTGACCGATATTCTTCGCGCCGCTCTCCAGATAGGAGGTCACGATATTCCAGCCGACACGGCCCTTGGTGTGATGATCGGCGGTGGCGAGCCGGCGGGCAAAAGTATAGGGATGTTCGAAAGAGGTGGAGGCGGTTATTCCTATGCCGAGATGTTCGGTCGCGAGCGCGATCGGCGCGGCGAGCTGGATCGGATCATTGACCGGTATCTGCGCGGCCTGCTCGATCGCATGGTAGTTCGAGCCCTTGTAGACATCGTAATAGCCGATGACGTCGGCGATGAATATGCCGTCGAAAATGCCGCGTTCCAGTGTCCGCGCTAGATCCTGCCAGTAGTCCAAATCCTTGTATTTCCACGACTTATCGTGCGGATGCCTCCATAGTCCGGGGGACTGATGCGCGACGCAATTCATGTCGAACGCATTGAATCGAATATGCCTTGTCATGTCAGCTCCGGACGAATTAGACCGGCGATCAAGCTAGGGGCGGCAATGCTGTTCGAAAAGTAATTACATAATGTCTATGTACTCTATGGAGAAATATTTTTCCTCGTCGCTCGCCAGCAATTCGCCATTCGATGCTTGGATTGGTGAGCGATTGGCAGGCGTGATCTAAAGAGCAGCGTTGTATGCAGACCATGTCGGTGGCGCGATCCGGAAGCCATTCTTGCCTGACGACTTCGCTTCGTACAAGCCACGATCCGCTTTCGCAAATATGTCCTTGGAAGAATGGCCGGGCACGATTATCGCCGCGCCAACGGAGGTCGCAATACGGATGGTCTTTGCCGGCGTGGAGACGGTCCAGTTCAATCCCCTGACAACGCGGTCAGCAATTTTTGCAAGATGCTCGATCGAGAGACATTCGTGGATGACGGCAAACTCGTCCCCGCCAATTCGCGCCACCATGTTGGCCTTTGGGACCGCACGCGAAAGCCTGCGCCCTGCCGCTTTGAGGCAATCATCCCCCGCCTGATGCCCGAGAGTATCGTTCACGGACTTGAAGCCATCAAGATCCACCAGCAGGAGCGCTCTGCCGGTTCGCCCCTCGGCTGCACATATTTCGTTGAAGAATGTTTCAAATCTGGTGCGAGACGTCAGCCCTGTGAGCATGTCATATTCGGCCAGTTGACGAAGCTGCTCGACCATCGTCTTTTCGGCGGTGACATCCTGTTTCATCCCGAAAATTCTGGTGGCGGCTCCGTTCGCAAACTCGACACAGGCGGTTATTCTGATCCACCGGTGATTGCCCCTTGCGGTAATGATCTGTGCATCCAGGCTGAAGCCCTCGCCGGTGCGAATTGCTTTCTCGCGCACCTCAGTGAGACGTTTTCTGGTCTCCGGGGTATAAAGTTTAAGGATCTCTTCCCTCGTCAACGGCGTTTGCGGCGCGAGATCGAAGAGCTCATAGACCATATCCGTCCAGCTGAGCGTCTGGTCGGGCAGGCTGCATTCCCATACACCGATGCGAGCTGCCTTGAACGATCGATCAAACAATTCACGCAAATGCATGAACTGGCGGGAGGCGATTGCCTGGGGATCAAGTATTCCATTTCCATCGCAGGACACCGGGGCCTCACCAGCTGATCAAAAGGACCTCACCAGCTTTATCGCCGGTGATCTTTCCCAGTTGAATGATGACATGGATTGTTTGCATATTGGTTTCCAAATGCAAGAGCGCTGCGATTATCATTGATGTCAGCGGCCCGATTTGGAGACCGGCTTCAAGGGCAAGAAGGGTGTTCCGCCTCAAACCAGATACTCGACGACTCCGGCTCACACCTGGCCAATACCGCTTAACCCGATCAACGCGCCGATGCCCAGAACGATGAGCGGATGGACGCGCGTCGTCGAAAGGACAAGTGCGCCGACTGCCGCTATGACCGCCAGAATCCAGCCCTGGGTTGATGCTTCGGTGATGACGGCCGCGCTGGCGGTGACGAGCCCGGCGGTCATCGGCACCAATCCCGCCTGGACGATCCTTCGCCACGGCCTGTCCTTGAAGCGGTTCCACAGATGGAGCACCAGATAAGTCAGGACCGAAGAAGGACCGAACTTTGCCACCGAAGTCACCAGCATTCCAGCCCATCCGGCAACGTGCCAGCCGACCAGCGGCACGACCATCAGATTAGGACCGGGAGCCGCCTGGGCCAAGGCGAACAGCGCACCGAATTCCTGCGCCGTCATCCAATGCTGCACATCGACGACCTGCCGATGCATTTCGGGGAGAATGGAATTGCCGCCACCGAAAGCCAGCAGCGAAAGCTGGGTGAAAATGATTGCGAGAGAAAGCAGGGTCGTGGTCATGCTTCAAGCTTCCAGGTGGCGATAATGCTGAGGGGCGCAAGAACCAGCATGGTCGGCAGCAAAGGCAGCCCGATGATGGCGATGGCGGCAAAGCAAATGGCCGCGATGACCAGGGCGACAGGCCTGCGGCGCAATGGCAGGACGATCTTGACGGCCATTGAGATCAGCAGACCGGCCGCGGCCGCCGCAAGGCCTGCAAACATGTGCTGGATGCGTGGATCGCTGTTGAACTGATCGTACACGACGCCAAGGCCGATCACGATCGCCGTCGGCGCGACAATGAGGCCGAGAAGAGCCGAGAAAGCCCCCGCCACGCCTTGAAACTTGGAGCCGATCGCAACCGCCATATTGATGATATTGCCGCCCGGCAGGAACTGGCAGAGCCCGAGCAGTTCGGTGAACTCCTCCCCAGTCAACCACTTGCGATCCTCGACCACCATGCGGCGTGCGAGCGGCAGAACCCCGCCAAAACCAATGAGGCCGAGTTTGAAAAAGCCGAAAAAGAGCTCCGCGACCGCTGGTCCTTCGCGTTGAGCAGCATTGGAATGAGAAATAGCGTCCATATCGTGGCCTGTGTCTTATGTCGAATAGACCGTCAAAATAGGCTTTTACCGATTATGCGTCCAATATATGGATTTAACATCATTCATATGTTTGAGATATGCCATGATCGAACTTCGACACCTCCGTTATGCCGTAACCGTTGCCGATGAGGCCCATATGACCCGCGCTGCCGAAAGGCTCGGCATCCAGCAGCCACCGCTCAGCCAGCAGATAGCCAAGCTGGAGGCGATCGTTGGAGCCTCGCTCTTCAAACGCCTGCCGAGAGGTGTCGAGCTGACGGATGCGGGGCGGACGTTCGTAGAGAGAGCCAGGACCATCCTCAACGATGTCGATCTTGCGCTAGAGGCGACGAGACGCAACGCCCGCGGGGAGGAGGGAAGCCTCGCCATCGGCTTTACCAGTTCAGCGGCCTTTCATCCGCTGGTCAGCTCAGCCGTCCGCTCGCTCGGCGAGGCGTCGCCGGATGTCGCGCTCAAGCTTGAGGAAGCCAGTACGCCCGATTTGATCGCCATGCTGCATTCCGGCCTTCTCGACGTCGCGCTCGTGCGCTCTCCCGTTGCACAGTCGGGCGGCCTGGTGATTTCCCGGATTCTCGATGAAGAGATGCTGGTCGCTCTTCCAGATCGTCATCCCCTGGTGATAGCGAAAGGAGAGAAGCCTCGGCGCATTCGATTGTCGGAGCTCGCAAACGAAGCTTTCATACTTTACCGCCGTCCGTCGGGACCGGGGCTATATGACAGCATCATAGCGGCCTGCCTTGGTGCGGGCTTCAGCCCGAAAATACGGCATGAAGCTCCCCGTCTGCTGTCGACGCTCAGTCTGGTCGCCGCCGGCCTGGGAATCTCCATCATTCCAGGATCGATCGCGCAGCTGGAGACGAATGGCATCACCTATCTAAGGCTCGACCCGGGTGCCAATCTCGTGGCGCCGCTTTATCTCGCGCGAAAAGATGAGCAGCCAAGCGGTGCGCTGCAGCTATTTGCCGATATTGTTCAGCACGAGAAAACCTCGTTGAAATAGAAAAATTAAGCCGGTTATCTGCTGGTGTTCACAAAGATCGAGCGACCTAGGACTGATCCTCATGTCACCGCATTCGAGCACACAGGTGCCGCCTAGAAGCTCAAAGTCCCATCCTTCCAAAGGCGAAATCCTCCGAGAATCGCATTTTCGTTCTCGCTGATACGGCAGCCGGGAGGCAGCTCCTTGAGCTTTTCGGCATTGCCACCGCCGATGACTATTTCATGCGGCAGCAAGGCCGCCTTCAATCTTTCGACGATATCCTCGACCGACTGCCGCCATTTTTTCTTGCCGTATTTTTTAAGGCCACGCTCGCCGATGAAGTCTTCGAAGGTACCCCGCTTCTTGTAGGGCAGATGAGCGAGCTCCATGGGCAGGCAAACGTGATTGGCAATCATCGCCGAACCCAATCCGGTGCCGAGGCCGAGAAACAGCATATTGCCATCTTTGTAGTTGCCGATTGCCTGCATCACGGCGTCATTGACAAGCTTGACCGGCTTGCCGAAAGCGGCGGAAAAGTCGAAATCCTGCCAGCCACTTCCCAGATTGTGCGGTTCCATGGCGGGTTTATTGTTGGAAACCGGGCCTGGATATCCCATGCCGATAACGTCGTATTGCCAATCACTCGTCAAGTCCTTGACGGCCTGGACCATCTGTTTCGCCGACATTGCGGGCCCCGAGACGGCCGCCCGGCGCTCGCTGCCGGAGCTGAGGCGCATTTTGACATGCGAACCGCCGAGATCGATCGCCAAGACGACAAGCTCTTCCGTCGCAGCTGGTGCGACGGCTTTCTTCAGTTTTACGTTCGTTTTGCGGCTCTCTAATGCCTGACTCATATTCGTTCACACTCTCTATCCGCGACGGCACAAATCCTACTATGGCGCTTCAACGACCGAGACGGAGAAATCCTCTCCTTCCCAATGATCGGCGTCAGGCCAGTAAAAGGTAAAGGCAATCGACCCGCCTTTGGGCAGGCGTTCGCATGAAAGCTCGCCAACATGTATGCCGAAGCCGTTCTGGTTCGTTTCGGTATCGGTGACGCTGGCCCAACCGTCGAAACTCCAGCGAATGATCGCCCGCGCCATGACCTCAATCCGCAAGCGCTTGCCGATGGCAAGCTGCGACAGCTTGTTGTTGAAACGCCACGGCACGAAGGGTGCCGTCACCTTGTTTGTCACGTAACGCTCGGCACCCTGCGGC
Organism: Rhizobium pantanalense; assembly: GCF_030182525.1. NCBI lineage: Bacteria > Pseudomonadati > Pseudomonadota > Alphaproteobacteria > Hyphomicrobiales > Rhizobiaceae > Rhizobium > Rhizobium pantanalense. The sequence continues at coordinate 38,103 of NZ_JAQJCH010000020.1, read as the reverse complement.
AGCATGTCGAAAACAACGCCGTCTCTCAGCGAGCGCAGGAGCTTGATATGCTCCGCATGAGCCCAGACGAGCGGCATGGCGCTGCCGGAGGGTTTTCCGAGGACAAGCCCTCGCTCCGGCACATCGGGCTGGTCCCACACCTGTTCCGGCAGCAATCCGCCTTGACCGGCGGACTGCTCGAGTGTCTTGAGCAACTCAAGAGCTACATCCGGTCGGCCGGCCGCAAGCTCATAATGGGCGCGTTCGCCTGCAAGCAACGGCCATGGCCGCCCAATGCCCGTGCCGTCGAACGGGCCGCCATCTTCATGCTCACCATAGCCGTCGCCGGTATAGCGATACCATAGCGGCCCTTGCGGCAGGTCGCATTTGAGCTGGGAATCAATCACCCTGACGGTGTCGAGGATGCGAGGATCGTCGGCGGCTCGCAATCCGAACCGGACCAGCGCCAGGGCATCGGGACTGACGACTCGAGCGGTCGGCAGGAAGGATTCAGCAGGTGGCCTATTTTTGATCGGCACGAAACCATCGGCGGGCGAGCTTCCGTCGGCGATCTCAGGCGGCGCAATGCGGACATAATAGCCCTTCACCCCCAGAGTGGCGCTTTCCGCATCGCTGCTGACATAGGTCCAGCGCTCGATCTGATCGTTCCAGGCATCCGCGGTCTGTCGCAGATAATCCGCATTGTGCATTTGGCCGGCGATTTCCAGAATATCAGCCGCCGCCAATAGCGCAGCGATCTCAACCGCCAGCGTGAAGGGAGAAAAGCCGCCATCCTCCTCCCAACGATCCTCACCGGTAACGGGACCGTTGACCACGACATAGCGCGCCGCGCTTTCGACCATCGGCACGTAGGACAGTAGCAGATCGCCCGTGAGGGTTCCTTCGCGGCGCAGCGCATCGGCAAGCAGGATCGGGAAAGCGCATTCATCCATCTGTATACCGGTCCAGTAAGGCTCGCCGTCCAGCCAGCAATTCTGCGGCCAATGCCCATCCTCTTCCTGGATCACGCGCAGATAGGCCAGGATGCGCAGCGCATCCTGCGAGGCGCCCGCAGCTAGGAAGCCGCCAGCGGTCTCGACCAGATCACGCGGCCATACCAGATGATAGCCGCCGAGGTCTTCATCGCCCTTGGCAAAACCCCAGGGAATGGAGAGAGAAGCAACGGCCGGCCCCTCGAAAGAAAGAGGCCGGTGCGTTGCCAAAACGGCTGTCGATATCCGATAGCGATTGACTTCGGGCGGCGGTGCTCTCGGTTCATCCAAAGCCAGCAATCCGTCTTGCCATGTTCGCCAGTCGGAGACGTAGCTGCGCTCCGCATTCTCATAACCGGCCTGCAGACTGGCAAGGGCATTGTAGCCAGCTTCCTTGGCGTGACTTCCAAAACCGAGCGATACGGTGACAGTGTCGCTGCCACCAGTGAGATCGATCTCGCCGGTCAGTGCGACGTTGCCGTCGGCGGCATGCGCGAAGGCCGGGTCCAATCGGGCCTCTTTCTGCAATTGCTGCCATCCGTCGGAAATGCCGACATAGCCGGCAGATGCCGTCCGCCAACCGCCGCTGACGGCAAGCGCAAGAGAGACGCCGCCTGTGCCCGTCGCAAAAAGCATCGGCGTGCCCTTATAGTCTTCCACCCATCCGGTATTGCCGTAACCGGCGTTGACCAGATGCGGAGCGGCCAGCAGGTAGAGGCGATAATCGTGGATCGTTCCCTCAAGCGGCTCGAATGATATCTGCTGGAGCAAGCTGCTGCGCATCGGATCGACGATGATGCGCTTGATGATCCGATAACGGCCATCGATTGCGGTATTGATCAACCGATAGGCCGGAACGCCATCCTCGACCGTAGTGACGACGCTTTCCGTATCGCGCTTTTCATCAGAAAAATAACCGTCGAGACCTGTGACGAGCAATCCGATGTCGCGGGTACAGGCGCTGTCGACGCGGGGATAATAGATTTCGTTCAGGATGCCGTGGCTGAGAGTGAACCAGATGCGGCAGGCTGGCGAAAGGGCTGTGCCGACTCCGCTCTTTGCACTGGACGTCCAGCGAGGTTCGATACCGTTCACGCTGGGGCCGGAAGCATCGTAAGGCGCCATGCACTATCTCCTCTGTCGCTGCAATCTGCTCCCGGCAAAATGTTTCGGCAAGACGGAACCTATGCGCATTCAAGCCGATACACCCAGGTTTTACTGCCATTGACAGCCTCCACTCGTTCTGTATTCTGTTATAAAATTCTATATAACATAATTGTGGAACATAATTGGGAGTGTATCGATGAAGTTCAGACTCGGATTCCTAATTGCGGCTGCTTTGGTTGCGGCGCCCTCGCTGCTGATGGCTCAGGAAAAAGGTGGCGTTATTAATGTCGCTACGATCGGCGAGCCGCCGACGCTCGATCCCATGACCTCCACCGCCGATCTCGTCGGTATCGTCACCCAACATATCTTCGAAACGCTCTATACGTTCGACAAGGGCTGGAACGTCACGCCGCTTCTTGCCGAGAGCCTGCCCGAAATCAGCGCCGACGGCAAAACCTACACGATCAAGCTCAGGACCAGCATCAAGTTCCATGACGGCAGCGTCATGACCTCCAATGATGTGGTCGCTTCGCTCAACCGTTGGATCAAGCTGGCGTCGCGCGGCAAGCAGGCGGGCGGCTTCATCGAATCCATTACCGCCCAGGATCCGGCGACCGTCCTCATCAAGCTGAAGCAGCCCTACGCGCCCCTTACCTCGCTGCTTGCCTTCAACAACTCCGCCGCCATCATCATTCCGGCCAGCAAGCAGGCGGATACGATGACCGACTTCATCGGCACCGGTCCCTATATGCTGAAGGAGCGCAAGCCCGACCAGTATATCCAGCTGGTGCGCTTCGACGGCTACAGGCCGCGCGATGGGGAAAGCAACGGTTACGGTGGTGCCCGGCATCAATATCTCGACGAAATCCGCTTCGTCCCGGTGCCCGACGCCAATACCCGCGTGGAGGCGGCCATTTCCGGCCAGTATGACTATATCGACAGCCTCCCGGTCGAATCCTTCGACAAGCTGAAATCCGCTTCGGCGACCCAACCGTTGCTTCTCAAGCCGTTCGGCTATCCGGTCTTCGTCTTCAACACCGCCGACGGCATCACGAAGAATGTCGCGATCCGCAAGGCGATCCGTCAAGCACTCAGCATGGAGGACATGCTGGCGGCCGCTTTTGGAAGCACGAATTTCTATACGGTCGACGGCAACATGTACCCTGCCCCCTTCACCTGGAGCACGGATGCCGGCGTCAAAGGGAATTACAATGTCGCCGATCCGGAAGGCGCGGCTGCGGCCGCCAAGGCTGCGGGCTACAAGGGCGAACCGATCCGTATCCTGACGAGCCGCCAGTACGAATTCCATTACAAGATGGCGCAGGTCGCCGCCGAATATCTGAAACAGGCAGGCTTTACGGTGGACCTTCAGGTGGTCGACTGGGCGACGCTGACCCAGCGCCGTGCCGACAAGGCGCTGTGGGACATCTATATCAGCCACAGCCCCTTCCTGCCGGAACCGGCGCTGATCGGCACGCTGTCGCCAAGCTCGCCCGGCTGGTGGACCACGCCGACAAGCAAGGCCGCGATCGACGCATTCAACACGGAGGTCGATCCGAAAAAGCGCATCGAACTTTGGGCGAACGTCCAAAAGACCATCTATGACGAAGCTCCCATGATGAAGATCGGCGATTTCAACGCCGTTGCAGCGATCTCCACCAAGCTTCAGGGCGTCGACCCCGCGCCGTGGCCCTACTTCTGGAACGCGTCGATCAAGAAATAAGCCTCCCAAGGCGCTCGGGCGCCGGTTGCGGCCGGCGCCCATTACCGATCCTGTCCGTCTGCGGACCCGGGAACCGACGCAATGATACGATACATCCTTCAACGTCTTGCGGGCATGATCGTCGTGATGTTTCTCGTCGTCACGATCGTTTTCGTGATCGTGCGCGTGACCCCCGGCGATCCGGCCGCCGTCATGCTCGGCCCGGATGCGACCGCGCAGGATATTGCCGAACTGCGAACCCGGCTTGGCCTCGACCAGTCCATCGTCGTCCAATACCTGTTCTATGTCGGGCAGTTGCTGAAGGGCGATCTCGGCCAATCGATCTTCCTCAATATTCCGGTTTCCTCCGCGCTTCTTGAACGCGCCGAGCCGACCTTTTTCCTGACGCTATTTTCGCTCCTCATCGCTGGCGTCATCGCGCTGCCGATCGGCATCTATGCCGCCTATCGGCGGGGATCGCTCGTCGATCAGGCTTCGATGGCGATCGGCATGCTGGCTGCAAGCATTCCAAGCTTCTGGCTTGGCCTCATCCTGATGCAGGTCTTCGCGGTGCGCCTGGGAGTGTTCCCGGTGTCCGGCTACGGCGGGCCAGGCGCAAGCTTCCTGGATCGCATGTATCATCTAACGCTGCCGGCCGTAGCACTCGGTCTGGTCTCCTCGGCGCTGATCCTGCGCTTCACCCGCGCATCGATGCTCGACGTGCTCGGGGACGACTATATCCGCACCGCCCGCGCCAAAGGGCTGATCGAGCGCCGCGTCGTTCTCAAACATGCGCTGAAGAACGCGCTCATTCCAATCCTGACCGTTCTGGGGCTGACGGCCGCAGTCCTGATTTCCGGCGCTGTCGTCACCGAGACCGTCTTTGGCCTGCCAGGCGTCGGAAGCCTCGTCGTCTCGGCGGTGCTGCGCCGCGACTATCCGGTGATCCAGGGGGCCTTGCTCGTGATCGCCGGCCTTTACGTGCTGATCAATTTTGCGATCGACATGCTCTACCTGCTGGTTGATCCGAGGGTACGCTACTGATGGCCGATATCGCAACCGACACACCCAAACAGGCGCAGAGCAAACGAAGCAAGTTCCTTCGCCGGCTTCTGAAGCGCAAGACCGTCGCCGCCGGCCTGATCGTGCTGACGATCTTCGTGGTGCTTGCCATCCTCGCTCCGTGGATCGCGCCCTATTCGCCCTCGAAGCTCTCGATCGTCAACCGACTGAAGCCCCCAAACGGGATCTACTGGTTCGGCACCGACGAGTTCGGCCGCGATATCTTTTCGCGCACCATCTATGCCGGACGATTGTCGCTGCTCGTCGGAGCCGCCGTTGTGGCATTATCGGCGGCGATCGGCGTTACCCTCGGCCTGCTCGCCGGCTTCTTCCAAAGGCTCGACACGCCGATCGCCCGCCTCATCGACGCGATGATGGCATTTCCCGATATCCTGCTTGCCATCGCGCTGGTCGCAGCCCTCGGCCCGTCGCTGACGACAGTCATCGTCGCGCTGTCGATCGTGTACGCACCGCGGCTGGCCCGCATCGTCCGCGCCTCGACGCTTGTCATCCGCGAGCTCCCTTACGTCGAGGCGGCTAAGGCTCTCGGCATCTCGACGTTCCACATCATGACGCGGCATGTGCTTAGAAACCTCCTGTCGCCGATCCTGGTGCAGGGGTCGTTTCTCTTCGCCAGTGCCATGCTGGCCGAAGCCGGGCTCTCGTTTCTCGGCCTCGGCGTCAGCCCCGAAATTCCGACCTGGGGGACCATGATCGCCGCCGGCCGCCAATATATCGGCCAAGCCGACTGGATGACCTACTTCCCGGGCTTTGCCATCATCCTCTCCGTGCTCTCGCTGCAAATGGTCGGCGACGGCCTGCGGGACATGCTCGATCCAAGACTTCGAAAGGACTTGTAAATGACCGGTGAAAAAGCGGGCAAGCCGCTCCTCCTCACCAATGTGAAGCCCATGGCTTTCGGCAGCGATACCGCCGCCGGCATCATCGACATCCTTATCGGCGCCGACGGCAAGATCGCCGCTTTCAGCCCCCAGCTTGCCGCTCCCGGCAATGTCGAGCGCGTCGACTGCAAGGGCGCCTGGATCTCGCCCGGCTGGATCGACCTGCACGTCCATATCTGGCATGGCGGCACTGACATCTCGATCCGCCCCTCCGAATGCGGCGCCGAGCGCGGCGTTACGACGCTGGTCGATGCGGGTTCGGCCGGCGAAGCCAATTTTCATGGTTTCCGCGAATATATCATCGAACCATCCAGAGAACGCATCAAAGCCTTCCTCAATCTCGGTTCGATCGGCCTTGTTGCTTGCAATCGCGTCCCCGAACTGCGTGATATCAAGGATATCGACCTCGACCGCATCCTCGAATGCTATGCCGAGAACAGCGAGCACATCGTCGGCATCAAGGTGCGTGCCAGCCATGTGATCACCGGTTCCTGGGGGGTAACGCCCGTCAAGCTCGGCAAGAAGATCGCCAAGATCCTGAAAGTCCCGATGATGGTGCATGTCGGCGAGCCACCGGCGCTCTACGACGAAGTGCTTGAAATTCTCGGACCGGGCGATGTCGTCACGCACTGCTTCAACGGCAAGGCCGGTTCCAGCATCATGGAGGATGAGGACCTCTACAATCTCGCCGAGCGCTGCGCCGGCGAAGGCATCCGGCTCGATATCGGCCATGGAGGCGCGTCCTTCTCGTTCAAGGTCGCGGAAGCGGCGATCAGGCGCGGCTTGCTGCCCTACTCGATCTCGACCGACCTGCATGGGCATTCCATGAACTTCCCCGTCTGGGATCTGGCGACCACCATGTCCAAGCTGCTCTCGGTCGGCATGCCCTTCGACAAGGTGGTGGACGCCGTCACCCATGCGCCGGCCTCGGTCATCAAGCTTTCGATGGACAGCCGGCTGTCAGTCGGCGAACGGGCCGATTTCACCATCTTCGACCTGGTGGATGCGGACCTCGAGGCGACCGATTCCAATGGCGACGTCTCGCGCCTTCAGAAGCTGTTCGAGCCACGTTACGCGGTGATCGGCGCAGAGGCAATCACCGCCAGCCGCTACGTTCCCCGCGCCCGCAAACTTGTCCGTCACAGCCACGGCCTTTCGTGGCGGTAGTCAAAACAGTAAGATTGAATGCCAGGAGCATACGTGAATACGTCCCCAACACAGGCCGCTTCAGCAGCGCAAACACCTTACCAGCGACTGGCGGCGCTCGGCATCGAGCTGCCGCCGCCGCCACCGCCGATCGCCAATTTCGTCACCCATGTTCGCGAAGGGAACGTGCTCTATCTCTCGGGTCAAGGACCGCGGGAAGCAGACGGCCACCTCCATTCCGGCAAGGTCGGCGGTGATGTCAGCGTCGACCGGGCCTATCAGCATGCGCGGCTGACGGGCATCAATCTGCTTGCCGTCATGCACGGTGCGCTCGGCGATCTTTCCCGGGTGAAGCGGGTGGTGAAACTGCTCGGCATGGTCAATGCCGTGCCGCATTTCGAAGATCATCCGAGCGTCATCAATGGCTGCTCTGACCTCTTCATCGAGGTCTTCGGCGAGGCGGGCCAGCATGCCCGTTCGGCCGTCGGCTTCGGTTCGCTTCCCGGCAACATCACGGTCGAAATCGAAGCGATCGTATCGCTCAATGATTAGCTTTTGCGCAATTCCGGACGCAAAACTGCGTCGCACTTTTGCTGGAGTTGCTCCAAGGAGGACGAATTCAGTGGTTGCGCCAGCCCATCAGCTTTTCGATCCGCTCGGCAGCCGCGCGCACCTGCTCGCCATAATGGTCGCCGTCGGAAACGGCTTTCTGTTCAGGAAGCACGATCGAAATGGTCGCGACACATTGACCATCCCGGTCAACGACCGGCGAGGCGATGCAAGCGACCGCATAATCGGACTCCGCGACCTGGATGGACAAGCGCTCTTCAAAGGCTTTGCCCGCAGCATCAGAAAGCACGCCGGCATCGACCTCGGCCCGACCGGTCGGCGAGGTGCGGGCACAGTGCTTGAAAAGTTCGATCCTTTCCTCTTCGGGCAAATGCCCGACCAACAATCGACCCGAGGCAGTCCAGTTGAGCGGCACGCGCGTTCCGACGCGGGAGGCGACCTGGAAATGGCTCGGTCCGTCCGCCATCGCCAGCACCAGCATGGCATCGCCGTCGCGACCGCAGACTTGCACCGTCTCACTCGCCTGCCGGCAAAGATCGTGCATTTCGCGCGTCGCAACGCTCATGAAATCCAGCGACCGGGCATAAGCGAGGCCATAATGGTAAAGGCGCGCCCCAAGCCAGACGGAACCGTCGGCGTTGCGGCCAAGCATGTTCTTTTCGACCAGATCGTCGATGATCACGTAGACGGTCGAAAGAGGCGCCTTGATCGCCTTGGCAATCGCGTAGGCGCCAGCCGGCGCGCCGGTTTCATAGAGATAATCGATGACCTGCAGCGCACGATCGATGCCGCTTACGCGCGAACGGCGCGCGCCTTTGGTTTCCGCCTCCCCGATGGAATCGGCGCCTTCAGGGGGTGCGGCGGGTAGGGTCTTGGCGTCCAAATCAACGCTCCTCGTGAGATTTCGAGAAGCTATTACATTACTATGGCATAGCTGTCGATGACAATCGGCAGTCGTCACTTTGGAGAGATAGAATGTCCGATGATATCCGTAGCAAGATCGGCCTGAGGCCCGTCATCAACGTATCAGGCACCATGACGAGCCTCGGCGCATCGATCGTCGTGCCCGAAGCCATTGCGGCGATGACGGCGATCCTGCCGCAATTCGTTGAGATCAACGACCTCCAGCGCAAGGCAAGCGCCGTCATCGCGCGGCTGACGGGCGGCGAGGCAGGCTTCGTGACGGCATCCTGCTCCTCCGGCATCAGCCTCGCCGTCGCCGGCACCATCACCGGCAACAACCTTCTCGCTATAGAGAGACTGCCTGATGCCACACCGGACAAGAACGAAGTCATCGTGCAGACGGGCCATGTGGTGAGCTACGGCGCCCCCGTGGATCAGGCGATCCGCCTTGCCGGCGGCAAGGTCGTGCTGATCGGTCAGGCAACATCGACGCATCGCTTCCACATGGAAAACGCCATAAGCGAGAAGACGGCAGCGGCCGTCTATGTCGTCTCCCATCATGTGGTCGATTACGGCCTGCTGCACCTGACCGAGTTCGTCGAGATCGCGCATGCCAAGGGCGTGCCAGTTATCGTCGATGCCGCGTCGGAGTACGACCTCAAGCTCTTCCTGGCGCAGGGCGCCGACATCGCTCTCTATTCCGGGCATAAGTTCCTCGGCGGCCCGACATCCGGCATCGTCGCCGGCAAGAAAGAGCTGGTGCGAAACGCCTTCCTGCAGAATATGGGCATTGGCCGCGGCATGAAGGTCGGCAAGGAAAGCATCTATGGCACTATGGCGGCGTTGCAGGCCTGGGAAAAGCGAGATCATGCCGGCATCCGCGAACGCGAGACCGGCTATTTGAACCTGTGGAAACGAACTCTCGACGGCCGCCCCGGCGTCACTGCCCTGATCGAGCCCGATCCCACCAACAACCCGCTCGATCGCATGCGCATCATCATCTCGGCGCCGGAAGCGCATATCAGCGCCTGGGATCTTGCCGCAGCGCTGGCCCGCGGCAATCCGCCGATCATCGTCCGGGATCATGAGGTGGAACATCATTATTTCTATCTCGATCCATGCAACCTGCATCCCGGCCAGGAGACGATCGTCGCGACGAGGCTTGCCGAGGAGCTCGACAAGGCGCGCGCCTCCAACGAGATCATCGCGACACCGATCGAGAACCGCAGCCGGCATCGCTTCGACGGCGTGCTGAACTGGCCGGACTGAGCTGTGACAGGAATTGCAAGAAGGGAGCAAGCATGAGCACGTCGCAGGCAAAGGCCACAGAGGGCGCCGAACCCATCCTCTCGGTCGAGAACCTCACCACCTCGTTCCTGGTGGATGGCGCATGGAGACCTGTCGTGCGCAATGTTTCCTTCTCGGTCGCGCCGGGCGAGACGGTGGCGATCGTCGGCGAGAGCGGCTCGGGCAAGAGCGTCACCTCGCTCTCGATCATGCGGCTGCTACAGAGCGATTCAAGCCGCATCGAAGGCAAGATCATGCTTGGCGGCCGCAATCTGCTTTCTCTTCCCGAGCATGAGATGCGCAAGGTGCGCGGCAACGACGTGTCGATGATCTTCCAGGAGCCGATGACGTCACTCAATCCGCTTTTCACCATCGGTGACCAGATTTCAGAGGCCTTGCTCTGCCACAGGGACATGTCGACTGCGGACGCCAAGGCCGAGACGATCCGGCTGCTCGAAAAGGTCCGCATTCCCTCAGCCGCATCGCGCTTCGACGAATATCCGCACCGCTTTTCCGGCGGCATGCGCCAGCGCGTCATGATCGCCATGGCGCTCGCCTCGAAGCCGAGGCTGCTGATCGCCGATGAGCCGACCACCGCTCTCGACGTCACGATCCAGGGCCAGATCCTCGACCTCATCAAGATGCTGCAGGATGAGGAAGGAACTTCCGTCCTGTTCATCACGCATGACATGGGTGTGGTGGCGGAGATCGCCGATCGCACGGTCGTCATGTATCGCGGCGAGCAGGTGGAGACAGGCGCGACGGCCGATATCTTCCATCGCGGCCAGCATCCCTATACCCGCGCGCTGCTGTCGGCTGTACCAGTGCTCGGTTCGATGCAATCCTATGACCGGCCACTGCGCTTCCCCGTCGTCGATACGGCAACGGGAGAATCCGACACGCCAGCCGAAGTGCCCGATACGGTCGCAAAGGAAAAGCCGGTTCTGCAGGTGAAAAACCTCACCAAGCGCTTCGACATTCATTCGGGTCTCTTCGGAAAGCTCAAAGGCCGGGTGCATGCGGTCGAAAACGTCTCGTTCGATCTCTTTGCCGGCGAAACATTGTCGCTTGTCGGCGAATCCGGATGCGGCAAATCGACAACGGGGCGTGCGATCATGCGGCTGATCGAGCCGCAATCCGGCTCCGTCATCGTCGACGGCCACGACGTGCTCTCTCTTGGCAAGCGTGACATGCGCGAGATGCGCAAATCCGTGCAGATGATCTTCCAGGACCCATTCGCCTCGCTCAATCCGCGCATGACGGTCGGTCAGGCGATCGCCGAGCCCTATCTCGAACACCGGATGGGAACGGCAAGGGAGGCAAGAGAGGTCGTCGTCGATATGCTGCGCAAGGTGGGCCTGATGCCTGACATGGCAAGCCGCTTTCCGCACGAATTCTCCGGCGGCCAGCGCCAGCGTATCTGCATCGCCCGTGCCCTGGCATTACAGCCGAAAGTGATCGTCGCCGACGAAAGCGTGTCCGCGCTCGATGTGTCGATCAAGGCGCAGGTCATCAACCTCATGCTCGACCTGCAGCAGAGCCTCGACCTTTCCTTCCTGTTCATCTCCCACGACATGGCCGTGGTCGAGCGCGTCAGCCATCGCGTCGCCGTCATGTATCTCGGCGAAATCGTCGAGATCGGCCCGCGTGCCGCCGTCTTCGGCAATCCGCAGCACGACTACACGAAGAAGCTGATGGCCGCCGTTCCGGTGCCGGACCCCGGTCGCCGACGCGAAAAGCGCATGGCGACGAGCGACGAATTGAAGAGCCCGATCCGGCCCGTCGATTATCTCGTCAAGCCGCGCGAGTATCGAACCGTCTCTCCAAGTCATCTGGTTGCCGTCTGACACTTCAATTCAGATAGGCTGAGCGGCCACATCGTCCGCAACTGCAGCAGGCGCCGGCATTGCAGGAGCTTACTTTCCCCTGCGCAACGCAGGGCTGCTATCGCGTATGAAATGACGTCGTTGCCGCGTCCGCCTTCTCCCCTCGGGGAGAAGGTGCCGTCAGGCGGATGAGGGGGTGCCTGCCAAGAGCACGAAAATCTCTCTATTCAAACCGGCAGCCCCCTCATCCGACCCTTCGGGCCACCTTCTCCCCGCCGGGGAGAAGGAACTTCCGGTGCTCATCCGTCCATATGCGATAGCCCTGCTACGCAACGGGACGCCCTTGCAAACGCACACTGCTTTGATTAATCGTTTAATCAAAGAAACCGGAGCGCGCTCTTGGATGAGCCAGACACGCCCTTCTTCGATTCGGGAAATCGCCACCAAGCTGGGTGTCTCCACGGCAACGGTCTCGAATGCCCTGCGCGGCACGGGGCGGGTGTCGCCAGCCCTTGCGGAGCAGATTCGCCTGGAAGCGGATAGGCTCGGCTATGTGCCTGACCATGCGGCCCGGGCTCTACGCACTGGCAAGAGCAATACGATCGGCCTGCTGGTTCCGAATATCGGCCAACCCTTGTTTCCCGCCTTTGCACAGGCCATCGAACGAGCCGCCAAGCGGCGCGGTCTTGCCGTTCTGATTGGCGACAGTCAGGGTGAGCCGCTACAGCAGGAATTCGAAATCAGAACCATGGTCGCCCGCGGCGTCGATGCGCTGATCGTGATACCGACGCGCGGCACGACGATTGCACCCACGGACGTCCCAGTGCCGGTCGCCGTCATCGACAGCGTTGCCACGATCGGCAATGTCGCCGCCAGCGACCACCGCGGGGGTGGACGTCTCATCGCCCGCCATCTGCTCGAGCTTGGTCATGACCGGCTTATTATCCTCGCCGGCCCAGAGAATTCGCTGGTGGCACGCGAGCGCGTCGAGGGAATGCGCGAAATCTTCCGGCAGGCCGCCGTCGAACCGGCATTGCGACACAGCGATGCGACGTTCGAAGCTGGCAGCGCTCTCGGCCGCGAGCTTGATCTACAGCACTTTACAGCTTGCGCCGCCGCCTATGACGCCCTCGCCATTGGCTTTGCCATTGCCGTCAAAGACAGAGGCTGCAACATTCCGGAAGACATGTCGCTCACCGGCTTTGATGATCTGATGTGGGCTCAAATCGTCTCTCCGCCGCTCACGACCGTTCGGCAGGACTTGGAAGCCGTCGCAAACCATGCGCTCGCCTTCGTTGCCGGAGAAACCGAGACCAGCGGAATATTCCCGACGGAACTCGTCTTGCGGCAATCCACCGCGCGCCCATCCGCCTTTGCCAAGGGAGGCAGACATGCCGAATGAACCCCACGACCTCCATTCACCCGAGCTGCGCGATCGCGCCGTCCGGGCGGCATTGGGTCTTGAGCCGTTCGATGTGCTGATTGGCGGCGGAACGCTCGTCAATGTCGCAACCTCGGAAATGAGGCCGGCCGATATCGGCCTTGTCGGCCCCTTGATCGCAAGCGTCCATGCATCGGGGACAAGGAAGGACTCAAAGCAGACCATCGACGCTTCAGGACGCTTTATTGCGCCCGGATTTATCGACACGCATATGCACGTCGAAAGCTCGATGGTGACGCCACGGCGATACGCGGAAACGGTCGTTCCCCAGGGCACGACGACGGTCTGCTGGGATCCGCATGAAATCGGCAACGTCGCCGGCCTCGACGGCATTCGATGGGCGCTCGAAGAAACACGGCAATTGCCGCTGCGCTTCCTGACCCTGGCGCCCTCCTGTGTCCCCTCGGCACCTGGCCTTGAGCTTGCCGGCGCAGAGTTCCGCTCAGGCGAAATGGCGACCATGCTCAGCTGGCCGGAGATTTCCGGTGTCGCCGAAGTGATGAACATGCGCGGCGTTCTTGAGCGTAGCGAGCCGATGCGCGGCATCCTTGAAGCCGGACTTGCGAGCGGCAAGCGCGTCTGCGGCCATGCCCGCGGCCTCGAAGGCGCGGAATTGCAGGCCTTTGTTGCCGCAGGCATCCAATCCGATCACGAGCTTACTTCGGGCGAGGACTTGCTAGCGAAATTGCGGGCTGGCCTTACCATCGAGTTGCGCGGTTCCCACGACTATGTCCTGCCCGGCGTCGTCGAAGTGCTGAAAAAGCTGCCGCATCTGCCGCAAACGCTGACGATCTGCACCGATGACGTCTTCCCCGACGACCTCGTGAATGAGGGAGCGATGTCATCCGTTCTCAGGCGTCTGATCGGCTATGGAATGAAGCCGATCGATGCCATCCGCGCCGCTACGCTCAACGCCGCCATGTGGCTGAACCGCTATGATCTGGGATTGGTGGCACCCGGCCGCCGCGCCGACATCGTCATCCTCTCCGATCTCGAAAAGATTGCGGTTGACCGTGTCTTTGCATCGGGACGGGAGGTCGCAAGAAGCGGCAGCCTCGTTGGAGCCAGCGAGTGCATGCCCTCGGATGCCTATCGCGACACCGTAAGGCTCGAGAAGCTTTCCGCCGCCGATTTCGAGATCGAGCTGCCGGGCATGACTGATGCTCGCGTCAACACGATTGTCAGCCCACGATTCACGAAATGGGGAGAGGCAATCGTCAAAGTCGAAAACGACAAGCTCGTTCTGCCTGACAATATGCTGCTGATGGCTGTTATTCACCGCCACGGAAGAAAAGAGCCGACACCCGTCATCGGCATCCTGGAAGACTGGGGCCATTGGCGTGGTGCTTTGGCGACGACGATATCACATGACAGCCATAATCTCATAGTCTTCGGCCGCGACCCCGCAGATATGGCTGCGGCAGCCAATGCCGCCATCGAGGCGGGCGGCGGCATGGCAACGGCGGCCGATGGCAAGGTGACGGCAGTGCTTCCCCTGCCCGTCTGCGGCTTGCTGTCGGATGCGCCCGCAAAGGAGGTGGCCAACGATTTCGCCAGGCTGCGTGCCGCGGCCGATGCAATCGCCGACTGGATGCCGCCCATTCGCACCTTCAAGGCGGTCGTCGGGGCAAGCCTTGCCTGCAACCCCGGCCCGCATGTCACCGATCTCGGGCTGACCGACGGAACCACTCAGGACATCAGACCGCTTCTGGCTGCAAGCCAAAACTGAGGTCAGCCCGCACGGCGGTATTTGCCGACTTAGGAGATATAGACAATGGCCTCAAATACGAATGTCGGGCAACAGGGTGATACGTCAGAGCCGCGGTGGAAGACCCATTTTCGCATGGGCGAGCGTAAGACCAATACGAAGACGGAAATCATTGCCGGGATGACGTCCTTCCTGGCGGCGGCCTATCTTCTTGTCGTGATCCCTTCCCTGCTTTCCGCCGGTGGCATCGACCGCGCCGCCGCAACGACGGCAACCATTCTCGTCATCATCGGTGCGACCCTGTTCATGGCGCTCTATGCCAATATGCCCTTCGTGGTGGGGCCGGGCATCGGCGGCTCGGTTCTGGTGGGGCCGACGATGGCCGCCGTGGAGCATATTCCCTGGCAGACGGGCCTTGCGATTTCCTTCTGGTCGAGCGTCATCTTCGTTCTGCTGACGGTGCTTGGCGTGCGTCAGGTCATCGCCCGTATGGTTCCAGCCCAGATCAAGCTTGGCCTGGGCGCGGCGATCGGATTGTTCATCGCGCTTCTCGGCTTCAAGAATGCCGGTCTCGTCGACGTCAACGCCAAGAGCCACGCGCTCATGCTCGGCTCGTTCAACTCGGGACAGGCGATCATCGCCGTCTTCGGCATCTTCCTCGCTGTCTTTCTGCGCGGGCGAAAGGTGCCGGGACCGATCCTCTGGGCCATCCTGGGCAGCACGCTGCTCGGCATTCCGCTCGGCGTCACCAAGGTGCCCGCCGCATTCTTCGGAGCGCCGCATGGCATCTCCGAGATCGGCCTTCAACTCGATTTCCTTGGTGCGCTGAGGATAGACTATTTCCCCTATCTCTTTGCCTTCTTCGCATCCGAGTTCTTCTCGACCCTGGGCACGACGCTCGCTGTCGGCGCAAAGGCCGGCCTGGTCGACGAGGAAGGCAACATGGCGGATCTGGGCAAGCCGTTCCTCGTCGATTCAATTGCCGCCACAATCAGTCCGCTGCTCGGCATTCCCTCCGCCACGGCGCTGGTCGAGAGCGCCACCGGCGCGGAAGCCGGCGGACGCACCGGCTTTGCTTCGCTGGCAACGGCAGCCCTTTTCGCGCTCACTTTGCTTTTTACCCCGATCGCGCTGATGATCCCGGCCGCGGCCACCGCACCCGCCCTGATCCTCGTCGGAATGTCGATGTTCAGCGCGCTGAAGCGTGTCGACCTGGAGAATTTCTCCGACGGTCTTTCCGCTCTGATGATGGTCCTTCTGACCCTGGTCTCCAACAGCTTCGGCACCGGTATTGCCGGAGGACTGCTATTCTACGTCATCGTCAAGGTCTTGTCGGGAGAGGCGAGGCAGGTGTCCATTGGCATGTACCTTCTCGCCATCCCGCTTGCCTATTATTTCTGGACCGTGGCTGCTCACTGAGCGGCCACAAATCCATAAATTCCGCGTCCGTAATCCGGCATGAAGCTGTGGGCCAGCGACCTGACCGCCGATGACCATCGATACGGTTTGGGACGCCCTCTATTCTGTCACATCCATGTCATGAAATACCTCGACACCTCATGCCAAATCAGGAGCGGGTATCGATATGGATTATTTCAGACGTTTCAACTTTCTGTTCGCAACGCCAACCTTCGACAATGAGGATCTGGAAGGTGCCCGCTACAATCAGATCGTCGAGGAAATCGAACGCTCTGGTTTCGAGGTGGTGCGCGCGCGCAATCTCGAAGATGCCGAGATCGCCGTCCAGACCGACGCTGCCATCGGCTGCATGCTGGTCGACTGGGGCAAGAAGGGCCTGGAAGGCAAGACGGCCTCCCTCATCAACCTCATGCGCCGGCGCGGCCTCGAATTCCCGATCATCCTGCTGATCCGGCGCAAGCGCTTCGAGGATGTGCCGGTGGAAGTCCTCGATTTCATCGACGGCTACGTCTTCCTGTCGGAAGAAACGCCGGCCTTCATCGCAAAAAGCCTCATCAGCCGGCTCAAGCAATATGCGGAGACGCTGAAGACGCCTTTCTTCGGCGCGCTGGTCGATTACGCCGAAGAGGGCAATCACCTCTGGACCTGCCCCGGGCACAATGGCGGCATCTTCTATAGCCGCAGCCCCATCGGCCGTGTCTTCATGGAACATCTGGGCGAAGCGGTTTTCCGCGACGACCTTGACAATTCCGTGCTCGATCTCGGCGACCTCCTGACCCATGAGGGGCCTGCGCTTGCCGCGCAAAAGGAAGCGGCCAAGATTTTCGGCGCCGAGAAGACCTATTTCGTGCTGAACGGCACCTCCACATCAAACAAGGTCGCGCTCTCAGCGCTCGTCACCGACGGCGATCTCGTGCTGTTCGACCGCAACAACCACAAGGCCGCCCATCACGGCGCCCTGATGATCTCGGGCGGCATTCCGATCTATCTGCCGACCAGACGCAATCTCTATGGCCTGATCGGTCCGATGGATTTCGCCACCATGGACGAGGACGCGCTGCGCGAGCGCATCCGCACCCATCCGCTGGTGAAGGATCCGGAGGCCTACAAGAAGCCGCGTCCGTTCCGCGTCGCTGTCGTGGAGCAATGCACCTATGATGGCACCATCCACAATGCCGAGATGATCCTCAAGCGCATCGGGCATCTCTGCGATTACATCCTCTTCGACGAGGCCTGGGCGGGCTTCATGAAGTTTCATCCGCTTTATGCCGGGCGCTTCGCCATGGGGCTTTCCGACCTAGGCCCGGATGCGCCTGGCATCATTGCCACGCAATCCACCCATAAGCAGCTGGCAAGCTTCTCGCAGGCCTCGCAGATCCACATGAAGGATAGGCACATCACCGGCCAGAAACGCCGCGTGGAACACCGTCGCTTCAACGAAAGCTTCATGCAGCACGCCTCGACCTCGCCCTTCTATCCGCTGTTTGCCTCGCTGGACGTCGGCGCGCAGATGATGAAGGGCCGTTCGGGCGAAGTGCTTTGGGACGACACGATCCGGCTCGGCATCGAGCTGCGCAAGAAAATCCGCGCCGTGCGCCGCGAATTCGAGGAGAAGGAGCATCGCCCGGAACGCCGCTGGTTCTTCGAGCCCTTCGTGCCGGATCGGGTCACGATCCCGGATGTGTCAAGCCCCGGCGCCGTGCACGACGTGCCGTGGGAAAGCGTCGCGACCGACCAGCTCGCCACCAATCCCGCCTTCTGGCACCTGACGCCCGATGCGGCGTGGCACGGCTTTTCCGGCATGGAGCCGGGTTTCGCCATGACGGATCCCAACAAGCTCACCCTGCTTACCCCCGGTTTCGACCGAGCCACGGGTAAATACACCGAGCATGGGATTCCGGCGCCGGTGGTCGCGCAATATCTGCGCGAAAACCGTATCGTCGCGGAAAAGAACGACCTGAATTCGCTGCTGTTCCTCCTCACGCCCGGTGTCGAGGCCAGCAAGGCCGGCACGCTGATCAGCGGCCTTGTCGCGTTCAAAAAGCTTCATGACGACAATGCGCTGCTGGAAGAGGCAATTCCGGAATTCTACCGCCGCCGTCCCGGCCGCTATGCGGGCGTGCGCCTGCGCGATCTCTGCGCTGAAATGCACAATTTCTTCCGCCAGGCCGATGTCAGCGCCCTGCAGACGAAGCAGTTTTCCGCCGAACACCTGCCGCCGATCGCCATGTCGCCGCATGATGCCGCACGTTGCCTTGTTCGCAACGATGTCGACTATCTGCCGATCGACGCCATTGCCGGCCGCATCGCGACGACACCCTTCGTCGTCTATCCTCCGGGGATTGCGACCATCGTGCCCGGCGAGCGCCTGACGGAACAGGCAAAGCCCATGATCGACTATCTCAAAATGTTCGAAACCTGCTTCAACACCTTCCCCGGCTTCGAGGTGGAGATTCAAGGCCTCTATCGCGAGATCGATGCATCCGGCAAAATCCGGCTCTATACCTACGTCGTCGCGGAATAGGCTTGGAAATTCAGGTTCGGACATGAAGCAGGATAAAACAATCATCGTTCGCCCCTCCCGCGAGAGCGACGTCGATGCCATGCTGGCTATCTATCGCCGCCATATTCACCGCGGCGTCGAGGCCGGAGTTGATGATAGCGACACACCGCAGCCGGACGATCTGCGCGAGCGGCGTAAAAATTTGAAGGACAAACGCTTCCCGCATGTCGTTGCGATCGAGGGTGAGAAGGTTGTCGGCTATGCCTATGTGGTGTTGTTTCGTAAGCGCCCGGCCTATCGCTACACCGTCAAGCATTCGATCTATGTGCATCACGACCATGTCGGTCAAGGTGTTGGGAGCCTGCTGATGCGCGGGCTGATCGACGCCTGTGCTGCGGCCGGTTTCCGGCAGATGATCGGCTATATCGACGCCGACAATGCGGCCTCTCTCGCCTTGCACGAACGCTTCGGCTTCGTTCGCGTCGGCCTGCTGCCGGCGGTTGCCTATCGTTACGGCCGCTGGGCTGACACGGTGATGGTCCAGCGCTCGCTCGGTCCCGGCTCCACCACGCAGCCACCTCCGCCGCCGCTCTCCACCCGCTGAAGCAGAAGGGGTTGTTGCCGGCCGGCAAAGCTGCTGGCTTATACAGGCTGCTGCATTGGAGCCGGCATGAAGCCTAAAACGAAATCTATGACCTTCGACGAGGACATTTCGCAGGGCTTGAGAGTGAGGCCTGTTCCGGAAAGTACATAGAGATTGAAGCTGACGATATCGGTCCCGCCAAGCTCCTCGCCATAGAGCCAGATCCGTTTCCCGTCAGCCGATCGCTTGACCGTCACACCCCAGGGGCGACCTCGAAAGCACTCCTCCGAATAGCCGTCAGACAGCTTTGCAAGCGCAGCTTCGAAGTCCGACAATTCGGCGGGCGGCAGCTGCGGCGTGGCGTCCGTCATGGCGCCAGGCATTCGTCACATATGCCGCAGCCGTCCTCATCCATCTTTCGTGCCGATCGCAGCCTTCGACAGCACAGGCATGCCGTGCCATCGGCTCGGGATTCCTCGTCACGCTCGGGCGGGAGGATCTCCATCAGCAGGTCGGAAAGTGGTTCAGTTGCGATCTGGCCCATCTTGAGGCTCCGTATTGGGGGACGGACAAGAGATAAGAAGCCTCGAAGGCATCTCAAGGTGGCACTTGCGAATGACTGTCGCGGAGCGATTTGCCCTCGTCTCTCCTGCACGGCAACGGAGCTGGTTTGATATCATCATCAGGGATGATATGTTCTGTATTTGTTTCAGATTCTGCAATTGAAGGGTCCATGCTTAAATCTGCATGATGACCGAGGTCGCCATGAACGACGCCAACGCAAAGCCTGTCCGGAAGATCATCCATGTGGATATGGATGCATTCTATGCATCCGTCGAGCAGCGAGACAATCCGGAGCTGCGTGGCAAGCCGCTTGCGGTCGGAGGGTCGGCGGCACGCGGCGTCGTGGCGGCCGCAAGCTATGAAGCCCGCGCCTTTGGCGTTCACTCGGCGATGCCTTCGGTCACGGCAAAACGCAAATGTCCGGACCTGATTTTCGTGCCGCCACGCTTCGATGTCTACAGGGCGGTGTCGCAGCAGATCCGCGAGATCTTTGCCGAATATACGTCGATGATCGAGCCGCTGTCGCTTGACGAAGCCTATCTCGATGTTACCCAGAACCACAAGGGAATGAAAATCGCCACCGAGATCGCGCTGGAGATCCGGGCCAAGATCAAGCAGGTCACCGGCCTCAACGCCTCGGCCGGTATTTCCTACAACAAGTTCCTCGCCAAAATGGCAAGCGACCTCAACAAGCCCAACGGCCAGGCCGTCATTACGCCGAAGAACGGACCCGCCTTCGTCGAAACGCTTCCTGTCAAGAAGTTCCACGGCGTCGGGCCGGCGACGGCCGAGCGCATGCACAAATACGGGATCGAAAACGGGCTGGACTTGAAGTCGAAATCCCTCGCCTTCCTGCAGGAGCATTTCGGAAAGGCCGGCCCCTATTTCTACGGCATTGCCCGCGGCATCGACGAACGCCAGGTGAAGCCCGACCGGATCCGCAAATCCATAGGCGCAGAGGATACGTTCGTCGAGGATATCGACGATCTCGAGCTGGCGACGGCGGAGCTGCGGCCGCTTGCGCAGAAGGTCTGGCGCTACTGCGAAACAGGCGGTTTCAGCGCCAAGACGGTGACCGTGAAGATCAAATATTCGGACTTCACCCAGGCGACACGCAGTCGGACAAGCTCGCTGCCGGTCGCAGACGCTGGCGCTGTCCTCGAGACAGCGTCGGCGCTTCTGGCAAGCGTCCACCCGTTTACGCGGCCGATCCGGCTGCTCGGCATCACGCTTTCGTCTTTGACGAACGAAGAGGCCGGCGACGGGAGCTTACAGCCCCAGCTCGATCTCGGCATCTGAAGGATGCTGATCCTCAGCGGTCACAATGGCGGTCTAATCTTTCCACCCAAAGCAACGGAAACGGACAACCGCGGCCGTCAAAGCGAAAAATCATCAAGGCCAGAGCCGCTCCTTCAGCCAGCCTGCCTTTTCACGCCGGTATCGCAAGCGATGGTGACGGCGCTCGGCGTCACCCTGCCAGAATTCAACCTCATGCGGCATAACGATGAAAACCGCCCAATTTGCAGCGACAAGATCGGGCTCGTCCCGCAACCGCCGATGCTGCAGTGCCAATGCGTCATCAAGCTCCTGCAACGACCCCAGAACCTCGCTCTGTCGCTCGGTCAGGGCAATGGCCTTGGCGCCCGGCGCGCGTGCACGGAAATCGGCATAGCGCTCATGCGCCTCGGCCTGAAACGCCATGCCGCGCAGCCGCACCTGCCGCCCGAGCTGCGGCCAGTAGAAGGTGAGTGACACAGAGGGATTGGCGGCGATCTGCCGGCCTTTCGGCCCGCTGCCTGTTGTTGCGAAGTGCCAGCCACGCTGGTCAAGGTTCTTCAGAATGAGAACACGAGCATCCGGTGCGCCATCCTCGTCGATCGTGGAAAGCACCATGGCATGTGGCTCCTTGATATCAGCCTCGATGGCATCCCGCAGCCAGTCGGAAAACAGATCTCGCGGATTGTCGGGTGTCAGATCCGCCTCGAACGAGGGAAACGGCCCGGCCAGGGACTTGAGTATGCGCAATTCGTCTCTCACGGCACTCTCCTCATGGTCTGGCGATGATAAGCCGCAGCGAGCCTTCGAAGAATGGCTGCGTGCGGAGGGCACCATAATGGCGATCCCAGGATCCGTCGGTGAGATCGCGACCGAGCTCGGCGACAAAACGCTCGCCAATGGAGGCATCGACAAAGCTCCATGCCGAATTGGCAAGCCGCGCGCCGGGATCAAGCATTCGTTCCGGCCTGCCATAATAGGCCTCACCGAAACCATCGAGGCAATTCAGCGGGATCGGCACCGCCTTGATCTCTACATTGCCGCCGAGTGCGGTCGCGATCCTGTCCATCTCCGGATAACGTCGTGCCTCGACCGCAATCATTTCAGGTGCATAGGTGTGTAGCCACGACCGTTCCAGCAGATGCGGATCACAGCTCAACACCAGGACGGGTCCGCGGGTGACGCGCCGCATCTCGGCAAGCCCTCGGTCGAGATCAGACCATTGATGCACCGTGAAGGTCGCCATTGCCGCGTCGAAACTCCGATCGGCAAAAGGAAGATGTTCCGCCGTTCCGTCAATCGCGACCGGGAGATGCGCTGGCCGTTGGGCGCGCATGGAGGCCGACGGCTCGATGGCCGTCACCTGCCGGTCGACGGGCTCATAGGAACCAGCGCCGGCACCGGCATTCAACACAGTTTTCGCATCGCCGAGAGCGGCACGGATGAATTCGGCTATATGGGGGTCCGGCTGGCGATAATTGGTATAGCCCGATCCGATCACGCCGTAATCCGCATCGCCCGCACTGCCGTCCTGATATCTGCCTTGCACTTCATGTCTCCGTTGCTTCGTCGGACAAAGCTTCGCCAGACGTGAAAATGCCATTGCATCGTCGCGTCATTGTTCGATG
The DNA here is from genome assembly GCF_030182525.1 of Rhizobium pantanalense. Classification (NCBI taxonomy): domain Bacteria; kingdom Pseudomonadati; phylum Pseudomonadota; class Alphaproteobacteria; order Hyphomicrobiales; family Rhizobiaceae; genus Rhizobium; species Rhizobium pantanalense. The sequence goes on along the minus strand of NZ_JAQJCH010000020.1, from coordinate 15,506 downwards.
AATGCGCTGTCCATTTCTCTCGATGTCAAAAAAACACGTTATTTTTACCGAAGAAAAACGATATGTTCGAACAGTCAATGTTCGGAAAATGCACATGGCCAGACGGTTACCCTCCCTGAACGCATTGCGTGCCTTCGAAGCGGCCGGCCGGCTCGGCCGCATGACGCTTGCCGCAGACGAGCTCAATGTGACGCATAGCGCCGTCAGCCGGCAGATCCAGCATCTGGAGGAGTTACTTGGCGTTCCCTTGTTCGAAGGGCCGAAAAACCGGCTGAGACTGACCGAAGGCGGAATGACCCTGCTGACCGGGCTGACGGGCGCATTCGACCAGATGGATCTGTCGGTGCGAACCGTAGCCGACACCGAAGACGGTCAGCTCGACGTCTCCTGCCCCGGCACCTTTACAATGCGCTGGCTCATTCCTCGTCTCTATCGGTTTCAGGCGAAATACCCCAACATAGAAGTGCGCTTGTCGGCCTCGTCGAAACCCGTCGATTTCAGCCGCGACGGCTTCGATGTGGCGATCCGCGTCGGAATCGCGCCATGGCCTTCCGGCGCCGATGTGATTTTCCTGTTTCCGGAGCAAACCGGCGCGGTGCTGGCGCCGTCGCTCTTTGCCGCGTCGACGCCCGAGTTCGACGGCCTGCCCCAGCTTCATACGCGCACAAGGCTGCGCGCATGGGGCGACTGGCTTGCCCGTTCGGAAAGATCGGTCGCCGCCGGACCACGCGTCGAATACGAGCATTTTTACTTCATGCTGGAGGCTGCCAGTGCCGGCCTTGGCGTCTGCGTCGCCCCGTGGCCCTATGTCAGCGACGACATTCGTTTCGGCCGGCTGATGGCGCCATATGGCTTTCTGGAAAGTGGCCACGAATATGTGGCGCTGCGCCGAGCCCGCCGGAACCGAAAATCCGTTCTTTTCTGCGAATGGTTGCAGAGCGAAGCAGAGGCCTACGGGCGCTCCAGCAAGCCTCCCACTGGCTGAACGACTATGGCCACCGTTGGCCTTCAAGACGAACCGACCGGAGAAAACCCAGCTTTGCTGAGGATCTCCTGCCCGGTCTCCGATAACAGGAAGTCCCGCAGACACCTGGTTTCATCATCAGCGCCCTTATGAATTGCCATGCCGTATTCGATAAGCGGCTGAAATTCGTCGGGTATGTCGATGACGCTGAAAGCCGCATCTCCTGCCAGAAGACGCGCGTTCGAAGAATAGCTCATCATCAGATCGACGACGCCGTCGGTAATCAGATAGCCGCCGCCCTTGCCCGCTGGCGTCGGCAACGAATGGCGGCCACCTACCAACTGCTGCGACCGCGACCTGATCGCCGCACCCTTGCCCGGATACCGTGCTTCGATCTTGTCGAAGACCTCGAAAGCATAATCGCCGCCCGGATCGTCGCCTGGCGTGGAGGTACCAATCCTCACGGCGGGATCGGCCAGCACCGCGAGAAAATTCTCCGTCGTCAGGCCAAGCTCGGCACGCGAGAGCACACAGAGCCGATTGCGGGCAAAGCAGACCGCATCTTCTGCAAGACCCATAGAAACAAGCCGCCGCGGATGCGCCATATTGGCGGAGGCAAAAAGATCGAAACTAATGCCTGCCTCGATCGTTTCCCGCAGCAGCCCCGCGGGTCCGAGCGTCAGCGAGATGCCAATGCCGAATTCTCGTCCAAAGGCGCCAATGATCGCCGGAAAAGCATGACGCAGGCTGCCGGCCGACAAGACTTGAACTGCATTGCTCACGCTCGATTTCCTTTTCTGTCTCAGATGAAATCGTGCTCTGCGGCGGGAGATCGAAATTTGCCGAGACGTCCGTTGACGTCGGCCTCGGGATGCGAACACTACCGGTAATCCTCAAGCCGAAGCTGCTCGCCCTTCCCTATCCCCGTTATCTCTGCCGGCTTCCTTCGATTCGTTTTCATCACATCGCGGTTGAAGTCATTAACCGCCCAGCAAACACCGATGGTTTGAAGATGCGCGGTGTTTTCTATTCCAACTTTTATGAGAAAAGTCAGCCGCCCGGCCAGCACGTTACGGCAATGCTCGTTGTTATCGAACCAGGGCTGACTGGTGACGTTGTCCAGCACCTTCTGGAGTGTGGTGACTTGCTTCTGCGATAGGCTGCCTCCTATAAGGTTGCGAAAGCGTTACATCCTGCCTCCTTCGAGGACCACTGATACTGCGACATCACGGATGGACTCGCTCTTGCAAGTGAAACCACTCCGATACTATGCAGTCCGTTACTTCAACTCCGCGCGATGGGCGATCCTTGACGGCAAACCGCCAGCCAAACCGGCCATTGCTTATGTCTGCTGCCGGCGCGTTAGGCATGCTGCCGTTTAAAGCCTACGTCCATTTTTGACAGTGCCGGAACGCGCAATGCCCGACGAACGGGCGGAAGTTGCCGCCAGTTCGTTCGTGGTGATCCTTTGGGGTTCTGCCGGTTTTACCGCTCAGCAAGCCCGCCTGCGCTTCATCATCGCGCTCAGCCTCTCCGCCCCGGCTTCGTCGACGGGTGTATAGACGATCATGCGGTCGTCATTGCTGGGGCTTGCCCACCAATTGTTGGATTGCAGCGGCAGGATCGTACCATCCGCCAGGCGGAAACGCTTCACGGTATTCTCGATGCCCTTGAGCTGATAGCGATCCCAGACGATGCGGAATTGATCGGAAGCGCTCATATAGCGTTCCAATTGCCGCTCCCAGCTTGGATCGTCGAGATGCTCGGCCATGGAGGCACGAAACAGCGCGGCCATATTGGCCAGCATCTCGTCGGGATCGGCCTGGCTTGCGCGCCAGGCAGGATTGACGAGGGACAGATAGATGCAGTTCCGGTCCTCGGGCGTGACGGCATCGAGATCGACGCCGACGAGACGGCGATAGGCCTCGTTGAAGCCGCGTATATTGTAGCGTTTCGTCTGGATAAGAGCCGGGTAGGGACAGAGATGATCGAGAATGCGCTGGCTGGCCTTGGTGAGCGGCTCGCAGACGCGGGGATTTTCGAGCCGGGGCGGAACCGGCAGATTGGCCAGTCTGAACAGGTGTTCCGTCTCGACTTCGTTGAATTCCAAAGCATGCGCGACGGAGAGAAGAACGCGCGGCGACACGCGGATCGGGCGACCCTGCTCCAGCTTGGTGTACCAGGTAATGCCGATATCGGCGCGCGACGCCACTTCTTCCCGCCGCAATCCGGGTGTACGAATTCGTCCTGCTCGGCCCAGTCCCAATTTTTGCGGGTCGAGGGATTCACGCCGCCTTCGCAACATCTCGCCGAGTTCCTGTGCCCGCGAAAGCATCTGATTGGGAACGATATCGAGCGTGCCGTGCATTTCCATTCTCCAGCCTGATACTTTTTATACCAGTCTAAACAGGTATCTTGTACCAGTTTAACATGGGTGTAAAACGCTGTGGACTCAGTTTTGAAAATACTTTGAGGTCCCCCATGTCTTCCGCACCAATCCGGCTCGGGCAGTTCGGCCTGCTGATCCTGCTGGCCGGGCAATTGCTGCTGCAACTCGATTTTTCCATCATCAATGTCGGCCTTGCCGCCATCTCCGCCTCGCTGCACGCCGGCGAAACGGAACTTGAACTTTTCGTCGCCGCCTATGGCGTCGCCTTTGCCGTCTGCCTGGCCATGGGTGCGCGCCTCGGCGACAATTTCGGCCGCCGTCGCATGTTCGGCCTGGCCGTCCTATTGTTCTGCCTCGCCTCCCTGCTATGCGGGGTGGCGACGTCAGTCGCCTTCCTCATCGTTGCCCGCGCCCTGCAGGGAATTGCGGCCGCACTCATGGTCCCGCAGGTACTGGCGACCATCCATGTCAGCCTGACCGGACGCGATCACGCCCGCGCCGTCTCGCTCTATAGCGCGATCGGCGGCATCGCTTTCATCGTCGGCCAGGTTCTCGGCGGCTTCCTGATCTCGGCTGATATTGCCGGCTCCGGCTGGCGCAGTATCTTCCTCATCAATCTGCCGGTCTGCATCCTGATCCTGCTCAGCGTGTGGCGACATGTTCCAGAAACGCGTGGCCAAGGCAGGGTTCCGGTCGACTGGTCGGGCATGATCACGCTGGCGCTGCTGACGCTCTCGGTCTTGCTGCCGACCGCGCTCGGCCCGTCGCTCCACTGGAACTGGCTTTGCCTGCTCGGCTTCGTGCCGATCCTGCCGCTGGTGGCACTCCTTTGGCGCATCGAGCGTGGCAAGGAGGCGCGTGGAGCCTTCCCGATCTTGCCGCCGTCGCTCACGCGCATCTCCAGCATGCGCTTCGGAGGGCTGATCGCCATACTCTTCTTCACCTGCTGGAGCGGTTTCATGTTCGTCTTCGCCCTTACCTTACAGGCGGGCGCCGGGCTGACACCGCTGCAGTCAGGCAATGCCTTGATCGCGCTCGGCGGCTCCTATTTCGTCTCGGCCGCTTTCGTGACGCCTCGCCTTGCAAACATACGGCGTGAACTCATGCTGGCAACGGGCTGCGTGATCCAGATGAGCGGGCTGGCGCTGCTCATCGTGACGCTCGAGACGGTCTGGCCGCAACCAGGCGTCCTCAACCTCATTCCGTCCACAGTGCTGATCGGTTTCGGCCAGGCGCTCATCGTCAACAGCTTCTACCGGTTGGGGCTGGCGGACGTGCCGCATGAACATGCTGGCGCCGGCAGCGCCATGCTCGCCACGATGCAACAGGTGTCATTAGGTCTGGGACCGGCAATCCTCGGGGCGGTATTTGCCCAGGTACTGCAATATTCCAGCGCCTATCTCTCCGCCGGGGTCACGGCGATCGCCGTCGAGCTCGGGCTGATGGCCATTCTCCTGGCGGCCACGCTTCTGCGGCTGGCACGGCAGCGCCGCCGACCTGAAGAAGTCGAGATCGACGACGCCCTCATCGTCGCGCCCGAATGATAGGAAGTTCCAGATAAGTTGATGCCATAGCGAAGTCCGGCCTGTGACCAGGCCGGACTTGCAAGCATGAACCTCGTCTTCGACTAGATACCGTTATGCCGGCAGCTGGAAGAACCAATTGGCGATCAGCACGATGGCGAGGCCGCCGGCAAGCGCCAGATAGGGTAGAATACCCGCCTTCCTGACACCCAGATCCTGGCCGACCAGACCGAGATCATCCATGGCGCCGGCCGGGAACTTGCCGCCATCGCGAACATAGTGCCTGTAGGCAAAGACCGGCAGGATAAGAGCCGCAAAGGCAAAGCCGATCCAGAGCGCATTGGCATAGCCCCAGACCTTGGCACCCGCGCCCAGGAAAAGCGCATTGACGAAAGCTAGGACGGTATTGAGACCGATGAGCCAGGACGGCGCCTTCCACGGACGCTCGACATGGCCGGAGTCCATGCGGTGTATCCAGCCCGAATTGAGGTTAAGGAAATTGAAGATGATGTATCCGACGTTGGAGACCGCAAGCACGAAGAAATAGCCGCTCGTGTCCGACGCAATGGCGAGAAGAAAGAGATTGAAGGCAAAGTCCGTCCACATCGCTCTCGTCGGCGCGCCGTTCTCGTTCACATGGTCGAGATATTTCGGCAGCCAGCCATCCTTCGAGCCTTGATAGAGGGTGCGCGAGGAACCTGCCATTGCCGTCATGATCGCCAGGAACAGCGCAAGGATCATCAGGACGACGAGCAGCTGTGTGACGACACGGCCGGCACCGATCAGGCCGCCGAGCGCTTCACCGACGCCGGTGCCATCAACGATACCAGGCGCCAGCATGCCGGCATGACCGAGCACGCCCTGGAATGCAAAGGGCACAAGGAAGAAGAAAATGCAGCAGGCAAGGCCCGAGTAGAAGATTGCCTTGAAGGTATCCGTCTTCGGGTTCTTCAGTTCGCGCGTATAGCAAACCGCAGTTTCGAAACCGTAGGTCGACCAGGCGGCAATATAGAGACCGCCGAGGAAAAGCGTCCAGCCGCCATTGCTCCAGCTGCCGTCGGTCGCAGCATAGGCAGCTGTCGGCGGCAGCAGGCCGGTCACGTTGGCGGAGAGGATTTGGCCGCTGACGATCGGATAGATGCCGATGATCAGAAGCGGCACGAGCACGATAATCGCGAGCCACTTCTGCACGCTGGCCGTCTCGGAGATGCCGCGATGCTGGATCGCAAAAATGATCAGCATCAGGATGCCGCCGATGAAGAAGGTAGCGTTGATATTGGCGGTCGCGAGGAAAGGAATGTTGAAGCTGACGAGAGACCAGTTGCGGATGGGCGGCGTAAAAGCTGCAACGCCATCAGCGCTGAGTAGCGCTTTCACCGCATCGTCGGGCGATGTACCGGCATGGGCCGCGATGTATTCGGCAACACGCGGGCTATCGGCGGTGATCGACGCCGCATGGGCGCTGATCCAGCTCAGCACAGCCTGTGAATCCGCCGCGGGGATGGGAAAGAAGGCATTGAGGATATAACCGGCCGCGATGGCGCAGCCGAGAGACAGCACCGGCGACCAGGCGAACCAGTTGCACCAGACCGAAAGCGGCGCGATGAATTTCGAATAGCGCAGCCAGGCGGTCGCACCATAGACCGAGGCGCCGCCGGATTTGTTGCCGAACATGCCGGCAATTTCGGCATAGGTGAAAGACTGCAGGAAACCCATGATCATCGAGATGATCCACACGACGAAGGCAAGCTTGCCTGTCGTGCCGGCGATGCCGCCTATGGAGAAGAGAACAAGCGGCGGCACGCCCGCAGCCACCCAGAACGCGCCCTTCCAATCCAGCGCGCGTATAAGCTTACCTTCGGTGCCGGCGGGAGCGCCGGCGTCCACGATGTCAGTCATTGGTGATATTCCCCATTTTGTTCCGGACGTATCTCTCGTACGTCTCCCTGAACGTGCCTCCCATGGCGTTGCGGGGCTTGCTGGAGGTTTTCATGAGCCGAGTCTGCGCGCGGATTTCCAGATGCATGCCCTTTATGCATAGTGAAGATATTTTCTTTTTAGTCAATATCCCTTTACTTTCAGACGGCATTTTGTCAGCATGATTCCGGTGTCCGACACGCCTCATTTCCCGAGAGGGCTCTATGCGAGATCTCCATCCGTCAACCGCCGGAATACGGCCCGTCTCAGCGAGCATTATCCGCTATCCGGGCATTCCAGCGCTGCCGCCGGACACTGAGCGTTATCGCTGCAAGGGCGGTGGGTCGCTGATCGTACGCGTCGAGCCCGGTGACCGGGTTTCGGTGACGGATAGCGAAGGTGGCCAGATCTGCGAGCTGACCTTCCTTGACGAGAGGGGCCGTTTTCAATCCGCAGGATTGGGGTCGGCGTTCACCGGCGAAGCGACAGGTCTTAAAGCCATTCTTGCCTCGAGGGATGAAAGTGCGGCTCGCGTCAGGGCGGCGCTTGAGCGCCGAGGCGCCGATCTGGCATCCGCAGCAGCACTTCGTATCTTCGGGGCGTCGTCACCGGCGGGCAACACCGCGGATTTCACCATCGCGACCAAGGGCCTGCTGATCGCCTGTGCGCCGGGAACGGCCATGTCGCCCGAGACGCAGGATACGGCAACGCCCATCGAGCTCAGAATACGCCGCACGACGATCCTGCGAGACTATGCTTCCGCACTCCCCGAACCGCTCGCCGATCCGATCGAAGACATCCGCGTCAAGGCAGCGACCGCTTCGGCCTATTTCGTCCGCGCCGGCGAATATATTCAGATCATCGACGTCTACGGCCGGCAATGCACCGACTTCCAGGCCTTCTCCGCCCGCAAGGTCGACAAAGGCCTCGACCTTGCGCTCGATTCAACCGTAACCCGCACCCTGCTCGGCCGCAGCTATCCGGCTCCCGGCCTTCCCTCCAAGGCCTTCGACCGTGATTTCGAGCCGCTGGTGGAAATCGTGCAGGACACGGTTGGCCGCCACGACGCCTTCGCAACGGCCTGCAACTCCCGCTACTATGACGACATGGGCTATCCCGGTCACGTGAACTGCACCGACAATTTCAACGCGGCGCTCGCTCCCTATGGAATTGCCGGCCGAAAGGGTTGGGAGGCGCTCAACTACTTCTACAACACCAATGTCGATCACAATAACCAGCTCTATCTCGACGAGCCCTGGTCCAGGCCCGGCGATTACGTCCTGATGCGCGCCCTGACGGATCTTGTCTGTGTCTCCTCATCTTGTCCCGATGACATCGACGCGGCCAATGGCTGGGACCCGACCGATATCCACGTGCGCACCTTTTCCGGCAAAGAAAAATTCACACGAGCGGTGGCCTATCGCATGACCCCAGACGCCGATCCCGAACTGACGCGGGAAACCGCGTTTCACCCGCGCCTCTCCGCCCTGACGCGCGACTACACCGAATATCGCGGCTTCTGGCTGCCGAACCGCTTCTCCTCGGAAGGGTCGGTCGAGGAATACTGGGCCTGCCGTGAACGCGCCGTGGTCATCGACCTCTCGCCGCTGCGCAAGTTCGAGGTGACAGGACCGGATGCCGAGGAATTGCTGCAATATTGCCTGACGCGGGACGTGCGCAAGCTCTCGACCGGCCAGGTCGTCTATTCCGCCATGTGCTACGAACATGGCGGCATGATCGACGACGGCACGCTGTTCCGCCTCGCAGACAAGAATTTTCGCTGGATCGGCGGTGACGACTATAGCGGCATCTGGCTGCGCGAGCAGGCGGAGAAGAAAAGCTTCAAGGCCTGGGTGCGCTCCTCCACCGATCAGATGCACAATATCGCCCTGCAAGGCCCGAAGAGCCGCGATATCCTCAAGGAGATCATCTGGACGGCGCCGCGTCAGCCGACGATCGGCGAGTTGGAATGGTTCCGCTTCACTGTCGGCCGCATCGGCCATTTCGAGGGAGCACCGGTCGTCGTCTCTCGCACCGGCTATACCGGCGAGCTCGGCTACGAGATCTTCTGCCATCCGAAAGATGCGGCCACCGTCTTCGATGCGGTCTGGAAAGCCGGCGAGCCCTATGGTCTGAAGCCGATGGGCCTGGAGGCGCTGGACATGGTGCGCATCGAGGCGGGCCTGGTCTTTGCCCATCACGAATTCGACGATCAGACCGATCCCTTCGAGGCCGGCATCGGCTTCACCGTTCCGCTGAAATCCAAGCAGGACGATTTCGTCGGGCGCGAGGCGTTGGTCAGGCGAAAGGAAAACCCACGGCATCTGATGGTCGGACTTGATATCGAGGCCAACGAGGCTGTCGGACATGGCGATTGCATCCATATCGGCCGCGCGCAGATCGGCGTGGTCACCAGCGCCACCCGTTCACCGATCCTCGGCAAAACCATCGCGCTCGCCCGTGTCGACGTCACGCATGCGGCTGTTGGAATCAAGGTCGAGATCGGCAAGCTGGACGGTCAGCAAAAGCGGCTTCCGGCTGTCATCGTGCCGCTTTCTCACTACGATCCGCAGAAGACGCGGCCGCGATCCTAATCCGACTTCTTCTGCGCGGCCGAGATTGCGCGTGCCGCCTCTTCCGAGGAATTGGCAAGCGTACGCATCTCTGCCGCCAGGACCGCAAAACCTGATCCGGCCGTGCCTGCTCTTGCAGCCTCGATGCCGGCATTGACGGCAAGCAGCTTCAGGTAGCGCAGCGACTGCAGAATTTCGTTGGTCTTCGATGCCGTGATCCGCATATCCGCGGTCTGCTCGTCGAGGCGCTGGTAGAGCGATTCAATATTCAGGATACTGCCTTCGAGATAAAGAAGCTCCCCGGTCTCGTCCCAGACACCGCCGCCGGTCTCCGTTACCCAGAGGAAATGGCCGTCGCGATGACGGATGCGATACTCCATCGTCCAGTCGGTGCGGCTTTCCAGAGCCTTGCCGACAAGCTCATCCATGAGCGGAATATCGTCTTCGCACATGATCGAAGTAAAGGTTCGCGCGCGGTTGCCGATGATCTCATCGGCGGGATAGCCGAAGATGCGCTCGATGCCGTCGGTCATCTTAAGCATCGTATAGTTTTCGTCCGCCCGGCAGCGATAGAGAAAACCCGCCATACGGCCAAGAACGCTTGTCTGAAAATCCATGGAAGCCATGCCCGAAGAGAAGGTTGCGGATGAACTCGTTTCGTCTCAACGCATAAAAATCCGGCAAAGGCTGCTCTCCGCCTCCCTTGCCGGTTAGTTGGGGAAATGATCGCGGATCAATTGCGCAGATATTCCTCCATCGAATCGTCAAGCGCGTCGACCCAGGGTGTGTGATGTGTCGGCGACATGGTACCGGTCATCAGCGAACGGTAAGCGTGGTCACGGAAGCCCATGATGTTTTCCGCCTTGTGATGCTCCCACTCCATGAAGGTCTTGTTAGTCCCTTCGATGTCGAAGCTCGGATAATCGGTCTCGGCGAGCAGCTCCTTCACATAATCGCCCTGGTACCAGATCATCTGTTCGGCATCCTCAAGCGTCTCCTCGCGGGCACGCCACTGGTCGAAGTTTGCCTGCAGCTCTGCTTCCGGTGGCAGCTTGATGCGGCCCATGATGACATCGCGCGCCCACCAGGCCTGAACGTCGAACATGTTGAAGGTGTAGAACTGGTCCTGCATGCCGATATAGAAGAGCTGCGGATTCTTGTCGAAGATCACGCCCTTGTAGAGATGGTCGGCCCAGAGGCGGTTAGCAGTCTTTAGCCGCAGCTCGTCAGGCAGGAAGGGGAAATGGTGCTGATAGCCTGTGCAGAGGATCAGCGCGTCGACATCCTTCGATGAGCCGTCGAGGAAGTAGGCCGTCTTGTTTTCAAGACGCGTCAACAGCGGCCGCTCCTCGAAATTCTCGGGCCATTTAAAGCCCATCGGCTTGGAGCGATAACTCGTCGTGACAGATTTCGCCCCGTATTTCCAGCATTGCGAACCGATATCCTCGGCCGAATAGCTGTGGCCAACGATCAGCACATCCTTGCCTTTGAATTCCAGCGCGTCGCGAAAATCGTGGGCATGCAGCACGCGGCCGTTGAAGGTCTTCACCCCTTCGAAATAGGGCACGTTCGGCGTCGAGAAATGACCCGAGGCAACGACGACATAGTCGAACACCTCGTCATACATCCGGTCCTGAGGCCGATCATGCGCGGTTACCGTGAACTTCTTCGTCTCTTCATCGAAGCGCACCATGCGCACGGGCGTGCTGAAACGTACCCATTTGCGCACATCGGCTTTCTCGACGCGGCCCTTGATATAGTCCCAAAGCACGGCACGCGGCGGATAGGAGGCGATCGGCTTGCCAAAATGCTCCTCGAAGGAATAGTCGGCGAATTCCAGGCACTCCTTCGGGCCGTTCGACCAGAGATAGCGATACATGCTGCCATGGACAGGCTCGCCATATTCATCGAGGCCCGTACGCCAGGTGTAGTTCCAGAGGCCGCCCCAATCCGCCTGCTTTTCGAAGCAGACGACTTCCGGGATATCAGCACCCTTCTTTGCGGCCGATTGAAAGGCCCTCAACTGGGCAAGGCCCGAAGGGCCGGCACCGATAACGGCAACTCGTGTCATGTGGCATTCCCCTTCTCGATTGTATCGAAGTTTTTATGGCATGCAGTCGTTTCGCGCCGTGTCGGCATCAATCCGGAAAAATGCCGGGACTGGTCGGGGCGCCGTCGTCATATTTCGACAGCCAGTCGATCGTGGTCTGGCGGAAGCGCGTCAGGCCCTTATAGTCGATGAGCTCAGGCGGCAGGGTCTTCAGCACACGCGGGAAACGGCGCGCCCATTTCGGCACTGTGACGAGCTCATTCATGTTCATCAAATAGCAGCGGATGACGAAGAGAATGGCGTTGGAGCGCGGCAGGCGCCACAGGCTCTGCAGCTCGACGCGAAGATGCACCTTCTCGCCAACATTTTCCGGTGTAACCGTGGTGCGATCCGGACCCCATTTCGGGTAGTTTTCGGGGCTGGTATCGAGGCGTGGATTGATCGTCATCGTCCAGTTGAAACGGCGGGTCGGCTTGCCCTGCTGCAGGTTCAGGAGGAACTTCAGCGCACGGTCGAAGACGCCGATCTGGTGGGCAAGCGGCACCGGCCCGTGCCACTCCATGAAGTTCATGCCGATATCGAAATCGAGCGACCAATCGGCCTGGGTCGTCACCATGCCGGCATCCATCCAGAGATTGCCATCGCGCTGGTCGACGATGCAGAAATCGCCCTGTGCCTGTCGGGTGATGTATTCGAAGGGTTCGTAAGGCAACGTCGACGCATCGCCGAAGGTGAAGGTGTCATCTATGCCGAGCGGCCTATTGATCCAGCGCCACCGGTCGCCGTTCTTGGTGAGCGTGAAATGCTCGGGATAGCCGGCCGCCTGCTCTTCCATCAGCAGTTCCAGCGTGTCCCATTGCGCTGTCATCATGTGCGGCAGCGCCTGATAGCGTAAGGGATCTTCCTTCAGCACCAGAGCCCGGTCATGCATCTCGGCGACATAGTGCTCGTCGACGTCGATCAGACTTTCGTAGACCGTGTTCTTCCGCCCTTTCACATGCGGCTCCATGTTGACTGAATACATGTATTCGTCGCGATCGAAGGGGAACGGAAAACGCCGGATGTTTTCCGGACTGTTGCGATAGGTAAAGTCGTCCCGAAACGTTTCCTGCTTGAAGGCGATTGCCATGCCCATTCTCCTGGATATCGGCCGGATGCTTAGAGGTCGAGATGCAGCGCGCTTCCCTCGAAGCGGGAGACGCAGATCATCACCTTTCGGCCGGAGGCTTTTTCTTCATCGCTCAGATAGACGTCATTGTGCAGAAGCTTGCCGGCGCAGACGGCAACACCCGTCTCGCACTGCCCGCAGGCGCCGCCGCGACAGAGGAAGGGCGCATCGACACCCGCTGCCTCGATCGCCTCCAGCATGCTCTCGTGATGGCCGACGTGAACGGTCTTGCCCGACCGCGTCAGCATGATGGAGAAGGGCTTGCCGGGCTGCGACGACAGGAAGCGTTCGGAATGCAGGTTCTGTTCCGGCCAGCCGGCCTCGATGCCCGTCTTCAACACGCCGTCGATCATGCCGGCCGGGCCGCAGACATAGAGATGCGTGCCGAGCGGCTGGCTTTCGAGCAGACGTGCGACGGGCATGAAATTGCGATCGGCGTCGCAATAGATCTTCACGCGCTGCGAGCCATATTGCTCGACAAGTTCCCGGCAATAGGCGCCGCGATCGATCGAACGCACGGCATAATGTAGCTCGAAATTCGCGCCCTCGCGCGAGAACTGCTGCATCATCGCGATGAAGGGCGTGATGCCGATGCCGCCGGCAATCAGCAGATGCTTGCGCCCGCGCCAGTCCGGCTGGAAAAGATTGACGGGATAGCTGACCTTGAGCTCATCGCCCTCCCGCACCTTCTCATGCATGAAGGCGGAACCGCCGCGCGACTCCTCGACGCGCAGCACGCTGATCTCATAGGCCGAGCAATCATGCGGCGGCGACATCAGCGAATAGGCATTGCGACGAACATGACCCTCGTCGTTCATCGAGACGATGACATGGGCGCCGCCGGAAAAATAAGGCATCGGCGTGCCATCGAGACGCTCGAAGCGGAAGCGCTTGATGCGATCGGCAACGGGCGTCACCTTCGCGACACGAACCGGAATTTCCGTACCACCGCTCACAGGAACAACTCCTCGGGATCAGGCGCCGTGCCCGGCTCTTCCGCATCGATGTTGACCCCCTGGAAGGCGCCGAGCCGGCGCGAATAGTGGTCGCGCACCAATAGCGGAAGCCCGCAATGGCTGCAGGCAAAAGGACTATGCGTGACATCGTCAGTGATGCCCTTGCAGTGGACGCATTGCACCCGTCTTGCAAGCGAGCCGCGATGCTCCGTGATGATCGAGGCGTGATCCATGCCGTAGTCGAGCGCCACCATCATCGCCTGGCCGATAAAGCCCTCGGTGCCGGCGATATAAAGCCGCGTGCCCATATTTGCCGTTGCAAGCGAACCCTTCAGACGGAAGAGCAATGTCGCAATCGTCGGCACCGTGAAGAACATGTCGCTGCCGAGCCCGCGCAGGGTCTCGTCATGGTCCCTGCCCCGTGAGCCGCGCGCGACATAGAGGATTTCGCTGCGCGACAGGATGGTATCGTCAAGCCCGACCATCTGGTCGAGGAGGGCATTGGCCCCCTCACCTTCCAGCGCGAAGAGATGCCGTCGGGCATGCGGCTGGATGGAGAGACCCTTGTAGACCGGTCGGCTCTTGATGCCTTCGACAAGCATGAGCGCCTCCTTAACCGATGGCCGTCCTCTTCTTCTTTTCCGGGTCATCGAACGGCAGCGTATGGGCAATCGCGCTCGCCTTCAGGCTCTTGCCGCGCACTTCGAGCTTCGTGCCCTGCACGGCCTTGTCGACATCGAGGCGGGCGATCGCCATCGATTTCTTCGTCAGTGTCGAATAGCAGGGGCAAGTGATGACGCCGACCTTTTTGCCCTCATAATACACCTCGTCGCCGAGATCGGCCGGACCGTCGGCATCGATGAGCATACCGAAGATCTTGAAGCGCTCCTTGCCCTTGAGGCGCGCATGTTCCTCGGCACCGCGGAAGCCGGTCTTGCCGGGGCTGACGGTGAAATCGAGGCCGAGTTCCCAAAGGCTATCGCCGGGCGGCTGGTCGGCGAAGGGGTACATCTGCGAGTTATCGTAGGGATAAAAGAGCAGATAGCTTTCAACGCGCAGCATGTCGAGAACGCTGAAGCAGCAGGGGATGATCCCCATCTCCCCGCCTTCCGCGACGATGCGGTCCCAAACCATTGGCGCATCCTGGCCGCGCACGAAGATCTCATAACCGCGCTCGCCGGTATAGCCTGTGCGCGAGATCATCACAGGCGCGCCGAACAGCGTCGTCTGCATGTGATGGAAATATTTAAGATCGCGGATCCCAGGCACATATTTTGCGAGATAATCGACGGCGACCGGGCCTTGCAGCGACAGATCGTGCAGATCGTCGTCGAAGAGGACAGCGCAGTTGCGGCCGGCCGCCTGCTTGAGCACTTCCTCGTGGCCGGAGCCTGAGCCATGCACCAGCATCCAGGAATTTGGACCGGTGCGGTAGACGATGCAGTCGTCGGTGAAGTAGCCGCGATCGTTCAGCATCGCGGCGTAAACCGAGCGGCCGGGATAGATCTTCGACATGTCGCGGGTGGTGATATAGTCGAGCACGGCAATGGCGTGCGGTCCGACCAGATGCACCTTCTTGAGGCCGGAAACGTCCATGATGCCGGCCTTGGTACGGATCGCGACATGCTCCTGCGACATGTCCTTATCGTAAGTCCAGGCGGTTCCCATGCCGCTCCAGTCCTCGAGTTTCGATCCGAGAGCACGGTGCCGGTCCGCCAACGCGGAGAAACGCCATGATAATGCCATTTCGTTCCCTCTTTTTCTTCTACGGAATATTTATTTCCTGACTATAATCGTCTTTCGCGCCTTGGCAAGCCGATCCGAAGGGTTTTTCTTGGCCATCCGGATGGTGTTTCGCTCTAACACCTCGGCGGCTTCTTACTCGCGGCGCGATAAGCGGCAATGACGGTATTGGCCATCAGCATGGCGATCGTCATCGGCCCGACACCGCCCGGAACCGGCGTGA
>NZ_JAQJCH010000019.1:0-80632 GCF_030182525.1 Rhizobium pantanalense | reverse complement strand
CAATATTCTAACATATATTAATTATTCTCTATTTTTACGCAGAATAATTATGATTAATACACATTGAAGCTATTTTTTTATACATCACATATCCATAAAGATATGAAGAAAATTACACTCAATACACATCACGCCGTCAAGTTGAGTGAGTAAAACTGTACTCGCCCTATCCCTTTCACTCTCGACTTGCGACCGATCTCACTTACGGTAGGCTGATGGGTTGATGCCGTAACGTTGCAGACGGGCATAGAGACTTCGGCGCGGCAATTTGAGCGCCTGTGCGACCTCAGAAATATCCCCCTCATATCTCTCCAGCGTGGCCCGCAGAATGTTTGCCTCGAAGTGATCCATCTGATCGGAGAGGCCGAGCTCCACGGAAGGTTGGCTGCGAGCGGAGGCAAGGCCAAGCGCCGCTTGGGTCGCATAATTGCGCAGCTCCCGGACATTGCCCAGCCAGTCGTCGGTTAGAAATCGCGCCTCCATCCCGGCGTCGATGGGGGGACGCGGCACACCGTGCAGGCGGGCGGCCTCGTCGAGGAAGGCGCTGAACAACAGGCCGATATCAGCGCGGCGCTCCCGTAGGGGCGGAATGCGAATCCGGACGGTTTCCAACCGATAGAGTAGATCGGCGCGAACGCGGTTTTCAACCACCGGGCCATGCGGATCGTTCTTCGTCGCAGCGACGATGCGAAGATCGACAGGGGTCGGCTCGCCGGTCGCCGAGGGCAGCTCGCGCTCCTCGACGACCCGCAGAAGCCGGCCCTGTAGCAGGGGCGACATGCTGTCGATCTCGTCGAGAAACAGCGTGCCGCGATCAGCCTCGGCAATGCGCCCGCGCCGGATGCGGTTTCCGAACAGAGTCTCGTCGGCGATCGCATCCGGCAGCGCGGCACAATCGACCGCGATGAAACTGCGGGCGCGCCGCCTGCTCCAGCGGTGGATGAGGCGGGCCACGAGTTCCTTGCCGGTACCCGTTTCGCCTTCGATCAGAACATCCACGTCGGCGTTTGCGACCTGGCGGATCGTTTCACGCAATCGCACCATGACCGCCGTCTGGCCGAGGAGCGGCGACGCATCCTCCGCCTCGGCGGCTGCCTGCCTCAAGCGCCGGTTTTCCAGCACCAGCCGACGCGTCTCCAGCGCCCGGCGCACGGACGCGATTAGATGATCAGTGGCAAAGGGCTTGGCAATGAAATCATAGGCGCCTTGTTTCAGCGCCCCGACCGCCATGGCGATGTCGCCTTGGCCAGTCATCAGGATAACAGGCAAATCAGGATCGCGCGCCAGCACGGCCTCCAGCAGATCGTGCCCATCAATGCGGGGTAGGCGGATATCACTGACGATCACGCCAGGCAATGCGGTTGCAAGGCTTGCCAGGGCCGACTGCCCATCACCATGCGCCTCTACATCGAAGCCCGCTATGACGAAGGAATCGGTAAGCGCTGCATTGAAGGGACCATCGTCCTCGACCAGAAGGATTTTCTGCGACGCTTGTAGGGTCATGCCCGCCTCATAGTCATTACGAATGCCGCGCCGCCGAGCGGCGACGAACCGATAGTCAACGATCCGCCGAGATCGTTCATGATGTCCTGCGCGATCCCGAGCCCGAGACCGAGCCCATTGGGCTTGCCGGTAATGAATGGGCGGAATATTTCCCTGGCCAGTGCGGGATCGATGCCGGGGCCGTTGTCGGCGACGGTCAGCCTCACCACATCCCGCCCCTCGGCATTGACGAGCAGAGCAACATGCGGATCGGCGATCTCCGTAACGGCGTCGATGGCGTTCTGCAGCAGATTGACGATAACCTGCTCCAGCCGCACGCGTTCGGCAAGCACATGCGGCTGCCCTTCCGCCGGCAGATCCAGCCGCACACCCGCTTTGCGAAACCGGTTTCCGACCAGCAGCAAGGCGCCGGCAATGATGGCGTCGAGCGGCTCCGCTCCCGCCGCCAGCCGACCGCGGCGCGAAAACCGCCGCATCTCCTGCGTAATCGTCCCGATACGCGCCGTCACCTCGACCGCGGCATCCAGATTGGCGCCGACACGATCGAGGCGATTGGCCGCGAGATGATGGCGGGCATTCTCGGCGAGGGTGCGGATGGTAGCGACAGGCTGGTTGATTTCGTGCATCAACCCCGCCGTGATCGAACCGACGGAAGCAAGCCGGTTCGCCTGGGCAAGTTCCTCACGGGCATCGCGATAGCGATCTTCGGCCCGCGTCCGTTCGGCCATCTCGCCGCGCAGCTCGGCCGTACGCGCAGCGACAGCCTCCTCGAGCGCCCGCCGATCGGCAGCCGCTCTTGCTGCACGCGTCATGCGCCACCAGATCGCGACCGCGATGACGGCCAGCCCCAGGATGGCGGGCAGTGCCAGAAGCCAGGCCTCCGCCTGCGCTTCCTGCAACGCCGTACGTGTGTCAAGAAGATGTAGGAGGCGCAGACGCGTGCCGGCGACCGGCTGCTCCGCCGCAATCAATATCTGATGACGTGGACCGCGTATGCGACCGGTATCCTCGGCGCGATACTTGCCCGGCCCCAGCGCGGCGTCGCGATATTGCCCACTGGCGACGATGCCGGCCCGATCTTCCGGCGACAGCGGCGCAAGCGTGGTCAGCACCTGTGACGGATCGGACGCGGCAAGGATTATCTGGTGTTCGTCGACGACGAGTGTCACGCCCGGATCGTTCGCCCATATCCGCGATACCGCATCAAACTCGAATTTGACCACGACCACTCCTACCGGAGCGGCGGCATCGCCTACCCTGCGGGCAAGAAACAGACCTGGCCGGCCACTGATCGCTCCAGCACCGTAATATTCCGCCGTGCCGTCTTTCAGCGCCTCGGAAAAATACGGACGGAAGCTGAAGTTCTTGCCGACGAAGCTGTCCTCAGTCCCTGCGTTCGACGCGGAAATGACAAGTCCCTTCTGATCGACGAGGTAGATAATATAGGCGCCGGTTTCCCGCGCCAGGAAACCAAGCTTTTGATCGAGTCGCCGGGCGGCATCCGTTGTGGGGCTCGCGAGCGCCTCGCCAAGATCGCGATATTCGCCGAGCACTATTGGGAGAAGCCGGAACCGCGCCAGCTCGCTGTCGAGCAAACGACTATGCTGGACCGCAAGCCCGCTCGCCTCCGCGTGGAGCCGCCCAAGTGCGTCCTGGCGAGAAAGCGAAAGCGCCGCGCACCAGATACCGACGGCGACGGCCAAGGCGGCCGCTGCCAGAAACACAATTCGCTTGAGGTTCGACCCATTCATCTGTGCAGATTATTGCACGGATTCCAAAAAATCCATGCTGAATCTTGCACACAGCACCATCAAGATCAGCGCGTGGCCCGAAGAAAATCGGGATATATCAATAGGATATCTTTGTACAGTCCGCAAACCTCGTGCCCTGTGTCTTCCACACGTATGAATGCAGGCACTGGGAGAGTGGTCCTCAATAGATAGAAAGGCCGGCCGTGGCCGGGCAACTGGCGTTGCCGATCCCGTCTTGAAGAGACCGGCCGGCAGCGCCCCCGCAGACATACGGCCCCTCCCAGCGAACTTGTCGTTCGCGGCGGTTTATTGCGCGCCTACGACGATCCGAAGCAGGAACGGGAGGAGAGGAACAATGCTGAAAACATTCGAAGATCCCATCGTGACGACAGCAAAGGCTGGAGCAGCCGAACGGCGCAACCGCCTGAAATCGATTATCGGCGGTTCCACCGGCAATCTGGTCGAATGGTTCGACTGGTATGTCTATGCTGCCTTCGCGCTCTATTTCGCACCGCATTTCTTCCCCGCCGGCGACCAGACGGCGCAGCTGTTGAACTCGGCTGCGGTCTTTGCCGTCGGTTTCGTCATGCGGCCGATCGGCGCCTGGATCATGGGGCTCTATGCCGACCGCAAGGGCCGCAAAGCCGGTCTCGCCCTTTCGGTGACGCTGATGTGCGCGGGGTCGCTGATCATCGCGCTGACGCCGGGATATGAAACCATCGGCGTGGTAGCACCGGCACTTCTGGTTCTCGCCCGCTTGATGCAGGGCCTCTCCGTCGGTGGCGAATATGGCGCCTCCGCGACCTACCTTTCTGAAATGGCCGGCCGCCAGCGCCGCGGTTTCTTCTCGTCCTTTCAGTATGTCACGCTGATCTCGGGCCAGCTTCTCGCAATCGCACTGCTGATCGTGCTGCAGGCGGTAATGACGCCGGAAGAGCTAAATTCCTGGGGATGGCGCATTCCCTTCTTCATGGGAGCGGCACTTGCAGTCGTGGTCTTTTGGCTGCGGCGCGGCCTGGCCGAAACCGAAAGCTTCAAGAATGTACGCGCAAGCGATACACAGAAATCCGGCTTCTGGATGCTCATCACCCGGCACCCCAAGGAAACCGCGCTCGTCATGCTGCTGACGGCCGGCGGCACGCTCGCCTTCTACGCCTATTCGATCTACATGCAGAAATTCCTGGTCAACACCTCCGGGTTCAGCCGAGAAACGTCGAGCGAGATAAACGCAATCACGTTATTCATTTTCATGCTGCTGCAGCCGATTGCGGGCGGACTCTCCGACAAGATCGGCCGCAAGCCGCTGATGATCGGTTTCGGTCTCTGCGGTGTGCTGTTTACCTATCCGATCTTCTCGGCGCTCGAAACCACAAGGGATCCATTCATCGCCGGGCTGCTCGTCATGGGCGCACTGGTCATCGTCACCGGCTACACATCGATCAATGCCGTCGTGAAGGCGGAACTGTTTCCTGCCCATATCCGAGCTCTCGGCGTCGCGTTACCCTATGCTCTTGCCAACACACTATTCGGCGGCACAGCCGAGTTCGTGGCGCTGAAATTCAAGAGCAGCGGCTGGGAACAGGGTTTCTATTGGTACGTGACCGCGATGATCGGCATTTCGCTGATCGTCTATCTCTTCATGCGGGATACGGCCCGAGACAGCGCCATCCAAGAAGATTGAGATAGCAGGCGCGACGAAAAGGTTTCTGCCGACATAAGCTCAACCAAACAGGAAGGGCGGGACATCCATGATGTTCCGCCTGAGGCTTCTAGCAGTCCGCGTTATTTTACGCGGAAATGCTTCGCTACCTGAGCCGTTTTCAATCTGACAAACGACTGGGGGCTCGACCTTCATCGGTCGCAACCGTCAATGCACCGGCGTGCGGCTTTTCTTGCGCCCGTTCAGCAGGTGAATGAAAGTGATCCCCTGCTCCAGCAGCAGTTCGGCCGCTTTCAGATCCTTCGGGCCAAGATCGGACGAACAGCCGCGCAGGTTGCATGCCAGAAACAGCGAATTGGTGACAGCGAGCGCATCGCCATCCTCCTCGGCCTCTTCGGCGGTGGCTTGCAGTACATCCGCGACGGCCGCCATAAGATCGGCGCGCTCCTGCAAGTTCATTTCACCCAGACTTTTCGTGATCTCACTCATGATTTCTCCTTGGCGCGCCCGACCGTTCACGACATCCGTCGTGATCGGCGCGGCTCGCAACTTAAAAATGATTGAAATGCGGTTGGTAAGTGAAATATGGCAATGAAAGCCGAGACCGGCAAGGCATGGCTTCCATGTTGGAAACGCATGGCATTGCGGTTGGTTCAAAATGCGCGAGATGGCGATCGCAGGATCTAGGCCGAAGCCCCGTCTCTGGCTCGACGAATTTTAATGTGGCGCTATCCAGTCGTGATCCGGATGCAGTCTTTCAAGCCGGAGACGTAAGTCAACTCTTTCCGAAACCGAGCGCCTGGGATCGGTCGACAATTCCAGGCGCAGGACGTCTGCTTTGCCGCCATTCAGCGCGGACGGCGAATGGCCCGCAGCTTGCCGCTGCCGCCACCACCGGCATAGAAGCGGTCCTTGCCATCGGATTCCAGGCCCGAAACGCCGGTACCCTCCGGCATTTCGAGCCGCTCCAGGACTTCGCCGGTCACCGGATCAACCCGTCGGACATCGCTTTCGTCGCCCTCCCAGGTGCCGTGCCATAGCTCGCCATCCACCCATGTCACGCCCGTGACGATACGGTTGGATTCGATTGTGCGCCGGATGGCGCCCGTTTCGGGATCGATTTCATAGATCTTGCGGCCGCGATGCTGCCCGACCCACAGGCTGCCCTCGCTCCAGGCAAGGCCTGAATCGCCGCCGTGGCCGGGCGCTGGAATGGTGGAGATTATCTTGCCGGTTTCCGGGTCGACCTTATGAATCTGGTCTTCGGCGATCTGGTAGAGATAACGGCCGTCGAAGGCGGTGCCGGCGTGCGAGGCAACATCGATCGTGCGCACTTGCTTGCCGCTTTGGGGGTTCAGAGCATGCAGCTTTTCGCCGGAAGCGAACCAGACGTGCTGCCCGTCGAAGGTGACGCCGTTGACGCGCGGCGCATTGTCGAAGGGGCCATATTCGCGAATGATTTCCGCTTGGGACTTTTTCATGGATGCATCCTCCAGTCGGGATTGGTTGAGTTTCGATGATGCAAAAGCTTAATCGCTTGGCAGTGGTCCCGGGAGTAACAATGTTGACGGGAAGTCAATAACCGGCGGCATCATCCAGCGGCGAGCCCGGCCATTGCCGACGCCCTGCACCATCCCGTCCGCGGCAAGTGCATCGAGCGCGCGCTGCACCGTGCGCGGGCTTATCGCGAGCGCGATCGATAGCGCCGAACTCGACCAGGATTCTCCATCGGACAACAGGGCAAGCAGCGAGGCATTCTCGACTTCGACCGGCGGTGCCAGCACTACGACATCTCGCTTTCCCCGCGGTATTAGCGCGAAACCGTGCTGTGTCGCATTAATATCGGCAAGCGGCTCCAGGGCGGCGCGAAGCCTGCCAATCTCAACCCTCAGTCTGGCTCGATGGGATTCGTCGGCGTGACGGGCGCGAAATGCCCGGGAAAGCAGCAGCGCCCGCGGCGCATCGTCGGGTGCCGCCTCGGCCAGCGTGCGCGCCAAGGCAAAGAGCACCGGCCGGCTCGCAAGCGAGATGATGTCTCCACCGCTGCGCACGACATTGCGGCAGGCATCGACAACCAAGGTATCGGACGTCAGAAGCGTCTCGACCTCGTCGAGCGACAACAGCTTTTCCCGCCCCTGCGCAAGCAGGCGCGCCGCCGGCTCATCGAGCGCGCGCGCCGCATCGCGGACCTCGACCATAAGCGCGGGGATTCCCGCTTCGCCGGCCGCTTCCTCAGCGCGCGCCAGAGCGGCGCGTGCCGGCTGAATGCGCAGGCGGCGGATGGCGATGCCGGCAACCGCCAGTTCATGGCTTGCCTTTACAGCGGGCGGCAGGGGCGACGGATCGAGTTTTTCGAGCAGCCGCTCGGCCTCGTCCAGATGACCGACCAGCAGCAGGCGCCGTAGCTGCAGATTGCAGGCATGGGCAGCATTGATTTGATCGCCATGTTTTTCGAGAGCGGCCCGTGCCGTCTCCAGCGCTTTCTCGGGCCAGCCGAGGTCGCGCGAGACAAGGGCGATCTCGGCTTCGGCCACAATGCAGCGGGCGCGCGCAATCGTCTCGCGCGGGCCGAAGGCGCGCGCGGCACTCTTCAGCAACGCCTTCGCGCGGGCAAGGTCGCCCAGCTGCGCCATCGCAATGCCGCGCAGTGCCAGCGCCGGGGCATCATCGCGCAGCGCGACGCGCTTCAGCGCACCCAGCACATCGCCTGATGCAAGCGCCTGAGCTGCAGCGACGATCAGCGAGTCCATTGAAATCCCGTCACACTTGTAACTCCCACCCCTTACGCCTCAAGCGGTAAGTTATCGCATATCGGCTGGCAAGATGTAGCGCCGACAAGGACGAGCTGACAGACAAGAGGAGATGAACCATGACGATGCATAGAACTGGAACGCGCCAGGAATGGCTTTCGGCACGGCTTTCGCTGCTGGAGCAGGAAAAGGAACTGACGCGACGCAGCGACGAGATCGCCGCCCGCCGCCAGGAGTTGCCCTGGGTGAAGGTGGAAAAGGACTATCGGCTTGAAACCGAGCAAGGTGTCGTTCCGCTCCCGGGCCTCTTCAAGGGGCGCTCACAGCTTCTCGTCTATCACTTCATGTTCGGACCGGATTACACCGCCGGTTGCCCATCCTGCTCATCGATCGCGGATGGTTTCAACGGCATTGCGGTGCATCTTGAAAATCACGATGTCGCCTTCTCGGCCATTTCCCGCGCACCTCTCGCGAAGCTGCAGGAGTTCAAGCGGCGCATGAGCTGGACCTTCGACTGGGCCTCTTCTGCCAACAGCGATTTCAACCATGATTTCAATGTCTGGTTCACGCCGGAGGAACAGAGCGGGGGCAAAATCGAATATAATTATCGCCGCGAGCCGCCAATGCTCGATGCTCAAGCGGGCAAGACGATACAACAATGGGAGCTGCGCGGCAGCGAAGGCCCGGTCGAACTGATGGCGTCAATGACGGGGACGGATATCGCGACCTACACGCGGGATCGACCCGGCGTCAGCGCCTTCGCCATGCAGGATGGCGAGATCTATCACACCTATTCTTCCTATGCCCGCGGCCTTGATGGTCTCTGGGGCATGTACCAGTGGCTCGACCGC
This sequence comes from Rhizobium pantanalense, assembly GCF_030182525.1. Classification (NCBI taxonomy): domain Bacteria; kingdom Pseudomonadati; phylum Pseudomonadota; class Alphaproteobacteria; order Hyphomicrobiales; family Rhizobiaceae; genus Rhizobium; species Rhizobium pantanalense. Next base: position 72,117 of record NZ_JAQJCH010000019.1, on the reverse strand, counting down.
GCGCCGCTCGGCCGAAATGAGACCGGCGTGTGGTGGAGACATCACGACCGATACGGAGCCAACTGATGTCTGTCTCGTCCGAAATCGGTAAAAGGGGCGGCCGCATCGCCCCTGCCCTGCCCATCACCGCCGGCCGTCTGCTGGCGCTGGCCGCCGCGCCGAGCCTCGCCCTGATGGCCGTGCTATCCGCTTATGGTTCAGCCGGCGACATGATCTGCTCCGCGCAGGGCAGCTCGATGCTCGGCGGGATGGTGCCGATGTATCTGCTCATGAGCCTCTTCCATTGCGGGCCATGGCTGAAGCTTCTTGCGAGAGGAGAAACGGACGCGCGCATGCATGTCCAGCTAGACACCAACAGTGCTAGGCAAGATTTTTGAGATAGAGCGAAAGCAGCTGGGTCTGGGATGAAATGCCGAGCTTGCGATAGACGTTGCGGCGGTGAACCTTCACCGTTCCCGTCGAGATATTGAGCTTCAGACCGATCGATTCCGACGAATGCCCCTGTAAAACGAGCTCGACGATGGCAGTCTCCCGGCTCGTCAGATTGAGATCCCGCCAGACGGTTTCCGCTGGCGGGATGTTTCCGTTCTGACCCGGCTTTCGCTTTGTCCTGCTGCCGGCAGCCAATTGCGCGTCGAAGCGCGAGGCGAGGCCGGACCAATAGTATCTCACCATGTTTGCGACGAGCGGCTCGACCTTCTTTAGCGTCGCAAATTCCGCAGGTGGAAAAACCCCGGTCTTCTCGCGCCGCATCAATGACAGAACGATGGTGACATCATCGTCGGCATTGACGAAGAAACCAATCTCCTCGGCCAGTCCGGTCTGCACATAATAGGTTCGGTAATATTCGCTGGAAAAGAAACGGTCCGGCGCCAGCTCCCGCATCCTGAGCACGCCTTCGCGGCGCTCGCGCGCCGTGTGATAGAAGGGATCCAGCAGATAGGGACCGGCCTGGTAGAGCGTGACGAAGACGACATGCTCTTGGGGATCGAAAGTGCTGTAGAGATCGATCGGCCGTTCCTTGCCGCGATAGGCGAAAACGACCACGTAGTCGAACCGTACCAGCGACGCCATCATCTGGCGGAACGTCTCTCCGAACTCGGCATCCGTCATCGTCGATCGGCCGATCGTGGCGTTGAAGGCGGCAAACAGCCCTTCAAGGTCGGTGCTCATGTGACGGATTCCCTCTGCCGTCCTGCGCATTCAGCGCAGCCCCTATATACACCTCCCACGAAGCATTCTGCACGAAAATACCTCTTTCGGGGTATATACCTCGCGAGAAGCTCAGGCTTACTCTTTCCTTAACGACGGTGGCAATAAGGCAGATCGAGACTGCCCACCAACCGCAGGGAACAGACGTGGCATCCGCTTCAACGAACGATATCGAATTCCGTTCGGTCACGAAGAACTATGGCGCCGTGACCGCCGTGATGGACATCAACCTCAACGTGCCCAAGGGCGCATTCCTGGCGCTTCTGGGCCCTTCCGGCTGCGGCAAGACGACGTGCCTGCGCATGATCGGCGGCTTCGAACAGCCGAGCGAAGGCACAGTGCTGATCGACGGGCGCGAGATGAACGGCGTTCCGGCCTACCAGCGCGCGGTCAACATGGTGTTCCAGCACTATGCGCTGTTTCCGCATTTCAACGTCGCGCAGAACGTCGCCTACGGGCTGAAGCAGATGCGCCCGAAGATCGGCGGTACCGAAATCGACCGGCGCGTTGCCGAAGCGCTTGAGATGGTTCGCCTCGGTGGATTCGCGAAGCGCCGCATCCATGAAATGTCGGGCGGCCAGCAGCAGCGCGTGGCACTTGCTCGCGCCATCGTCAACCGTCCTTCCGTGCTGCTGCTCGACGAGCCGCTGGCGGCTCTCGACAAGAAACTGCGCTCGGCCATGCAGATCGAGCTTCAGACGCTGCAGCGCGAGCTCGGCATTACCTTCGTTCTCGTCACCCACGACCAGGAAGAAGCACTGTCGATGGCCGACATCGTCTGCGTGATGAGCGCAGGCTGCATTCGCCAGCTCGGCACACCTCAGGAAGTCTACGACCGCCCGGCCGATCTCTTCGTCGCCGATTTCGTTGGCAAGACCAACCGCATCGAGGCGACGATGGAAGCCGATGGCGAAACGCTTCGCCTGGCGGACGGTTCGGCACTGTCAACCGGCAAGCGGCTCGCACCGGGAGCGGCAATTGCCGCCCTGCGTCCGGAAGCGATCCATCTCAGCCGCGGCATGGCGGCAGCCGGTATGTCCTTCAAGGGCACGGTGACGCATCGCATCTTCCTGGGCTCGTCAGCCGAATATGCAGTCACCGTCCCCGGCCTCGGCGATTTCCTGATCACCTCGGATCGCCGCAGCATGAACGAAAGCGATCTCGTGGGTCCGGGCGAAGAGGTCTTCCTCGGCTTCGACCCCACCGCCTTACATGTCTTTCCAGCATCGAATGCATAAGCCAAAACAAGGGAACAGCATCATGAGCAAGGATTATAAGGACAATCTCCCCATCTCAGCCGAAGGCTTCATGGAAGAATTCATGCGCCTGAAGCGCGGCTCGATCAGCCGTCGTCACTTTCTGAATATCACCGGCCTCGGCCTTGCAACGGCAGTCCTCGCGCGCGTCCCGGGCGCGCTGTCGACACCCGTTTATGCCGCCGGCGAACTCGGCACGCAGATGTCGATCGCGACCTGGCCGAACTATCACGATCCGGCAACCTTCGAGAACTTCAAGGCAGCCACCGGCGTCGCCGTCGAGGTCAACGTATTCGGCTCGAACGAGGAAATGCTCGCAAAGCTGCAGGCCGGCGCCTCCGGTTGGTCGCTCTTCGTGCCGACCAACTACACGATCTCGACCCATCACAAGCTCGGCCTCATCGAGGAGCTCGACCTTACCAAGATCCCGAACTTCAGCCAGGTGAGCGAGAGCCCACGCTTCACCAAGGAAGGGCAGATCGACGGCAAAACCTACGCCGTACCGAAAAACTGGGGCACGACCGGCTTTTCCGTTAACACCAAAAAGATCAAGACCAAGCTTTCGAGCTGGAAGGATTTCTTCGAGATCGCCCAGACCGAAGCCGACGGCCGCGCCATGGTCCACGACTATCAGCTGACGACCATCGGCAGCGCACTGGTTTCCCTCGGCTACGACTTCAATTCGATCAAGCCGGAAGAGCTCGCCAAGGCCGAGGAACTGCTGATCAAGGTCAAGCCGCATCTCTTTGCCATCAACTCCGACTATCAGCCGTCGATGCGTTCGACCGACGCCTGGCTGACCATGTGCTGGACCAACGACGGCGCGCAGCTCAATCGCGACATGCCCGAGCTTGACTATGTGCTTGGTAAGGACGGCGGCGAGATCTGGACCGATTATTACGCGATCCCGACGGATGCGCCAAACAAGGCGGCCGGCTATGCCCTGCTCAACTATCTGATGGACCCGAAGAATGCGGTGAAGGAGCACATCGCCAATGGCGCGCCGACCACCGACAGCCGTGTGATCGAGCTCCTGCCGAAGGAAATCACCTCGAACAAGATCGTCTATCCGGATGAAGCCTCGCTGACGCCGCTCGAATTCGGTGCCGCCGTGACGCTCACCGATCCGAGCCGTGCCGAACTGATGGCGCGCTTCAAGTCGGCCTGATCGTTTTTCTTCGACCCGATCCCTTGCGCCATGACGGTGGTAAGGGATCGGCTTCCTTCCCAGCACCGGCGGACAAAGAACCTCTCGATGCCTCTTAACCCTGCCACCAAACGGCGCCTCGTCACCGCTGCCCTTGTCGGGCCGGCAGGCATCTGGCTGTTCGTCTTCCTGGTGCTGCCCTTCATTGCCATCATCGTCTTTGCCTTTGGTGAGCGTGCGCCCGAAGGCGGGTATCAGGCAGCTTTCACCTTCGCGCAATTCGCCAATCTTGGCTCGCGGTCGGCCGCTTTCATCAATACGTTGATCCTTGCGCCGATCGGTGCGGCTGCCTGTCTGCTCGTTGCTTATCCGGTCGCCTATTATCTGGCCGTCAAAGCGAGCCCGCAACGCCGCCTGCTGCTCGTCTCCCTCGTCGTCGTGCCCTTCTGGACGAGCCTGCTCGTGCGCACATACGCCTGGATGTATCTGCTCGGCGCGCGCGGTATTCCGCATCTGCTCGAATATGTCGGGATCGAGAATATCCGGCTCATCAATACGCCAGGCGCCGTGCTGCTCGGCATTGTTTACGGGTACCTGCCGCTGATGATCATGCCGATCTATGTCAGTCTGGAAAAGCTCGACCGTCGGCTGCTGGAGGCATCGGCCGACCTTGGCGCCAAGCCCATCTCTACCTTCTTCGGCATTACGCTGCCGCTGTCCCTGCCCGGCGTCATGACCGGCGTGGCACTGGTGACGATCCTGTTGCTCGGGGAATATCTGATCCCGCAGCTGCTCGGCGGCGGCAAGGTGTTCTTCATCGGCAATGCGCTTGTCGACCTCTTCCTGCAGTCGCGCAACTGGCCGTTCGGATCGGCGATTGCCGTGACGCTCGTCGCAGTCGTCGTCATCGTGCTCCTGGTCGCGATGCGCATTGCCTGGCGCGTCGCGGGCACCCGCCAGGTGGATCTCGTCTGATGCGCGCGCTCGTCACTTTCGTCTATCTTTTCCTTTATACGCCGATCGCGCTTGTCGTCCTGTTCTCCTTCAATGCGGGTCGCAATGCCAGCGAGTTCACCGGCTTTTCGACGCAATGGTATGGACGGGCGCTCTCCAACACCTTCCTGATGGAAGCGCTGCGGAACAGCCTCATCATCGCTTTTACCAGCGCTGCCCTTGCCGCAATCTTCGGTACGATGGCGGCAATCGGGCTGGAACGGCTCGGCCCCCGGGCCCGCGCCGTCTTCGATGGGCTGTTTGCCGCGGCGATCGTCGTGCCTGGTGTCGTCATCGGCATTGCGACGCTGGTGGCGCTGGTCGAAGTCTTCGGCATTATCAACCCGCTGATCGCGGCCGTCTGGCCTGGCGACCAGCCACCGAAATTCGCACTCGGCTACGGCTCGATCATTGCGGCACACGGTCTCTTCACCATGGCTCTCGTGACGATGATCGTGAAGGCGCGCATCGCGAGCCTTGGCCGTGATATCGTCGAGGCTTCCAGCGATCTTTATGCCACGCCGCTGACCACGTTCCGGCAAATCGTGTTGCCGCAGATCATGCCGTCGATCCTCGCCGGCTTTCTGCTCGCCTTCACCTTCTCATTCGACGATTTCATCATCGCTTTCTTCGTTGCGGGATCGAACACGACGCTGCCGATCTATGTCTTCGCCTCGATCCGCCGCGGCGTCACGCCGGAGATCAACGCGATCGCGACCATGGTGCTGATCGCGTCGCTCTGCCTCATTCTCATCGCGCGTTTCCTGATGCGCGAAAAGACAACGACAAACTGACCAGGGAAACATCATGATACTCAAGGATCGGGTCGCAATCGTCACCGGAGCCGGCTCCGGCATTGGCCGCGCCGGAGCGCTGATCATGGCGCGCGAAGGCGCGCATGTGATCGTCGCCGATATCGACTTGGCAAATGCCGAGGAAACCGTACGCCAGATTGCCGAGGCTGACGGCAGCGCCGAAAGCCTTGTTATCGATGTCATGGACGACCAAGCGCTTGAGGCCGGTGTCGCAAAGATCGCCGCGCGGCATGGCCGCATCGACATCCTGCACAATCACGCCGGCGCTCAGGTCGCCGGTAATCTGGAAGAGGTCGCGGTTTCCGGTTTCGATAGGTCTTGGAACCTGAATGTCAGGGCGCATTTCATGGCTTCGCGTTTCGTCATGCCGGTCATGAAGAAGGCCGGCAAGGGTGTCATTCTCAACACCTCATCATCATCGGGCGTGCTCTATGACCGCGAGATGATCGCCTATACCACCTCCAAACACGCGGTCATCGCCATGACCCGTCAGATGGCCGGCGACTATGCCCGCTTCGGCATCCGCATCAACGCGCTCTGCCCCGGCTGGGTCGACACGCCGTTCAACGCGCCGTTCATCACGCAGATGGGTGGACGCAGCGCCATTGAAGATTACATCGCCGAGAAAGTGCCGCTCGGACGATGGGCCGATGTGTCGGAAATCGCCGAACCGATCCTGTTCCTGGTTTCCGACCGTTCCTCCTACATGACAGGTCAGATCCTCGTCGTCGATGGCGGCGAAACGGTCGTCTAGAGCCGTTTGTATTGACGCATTTCCGGACGGAAAACCAGTTCGCACTTTTCCTGGAATTGCTTTAGGCTTACGGACGTAGACGTCTCACCGATGCGTGAAATCCGTGCGCCGTCGTTCTTCTCAAAGCCAGTCCGGCAGCCCCGCCGCCACGCGCCCGGCGACAGCTGCCTCGACGCAATCGGCAAGGCTGCCAAAGCGCACGGCGCGTCCGCTGAGCCCCGGCCCGTAATGCGCATACTTGCCCGAATTGGTCATGACCGCACGCGTGCCGGGCGGAAAGACCGGCTCGGAGATCGAGCACCAGCAAAGATCGGGTAAAACCTGCACGCCGCTGTCGCGCAGCCGCGCCAGCGTGCCGTCAGCCTCGGCAGCCGCGATGACATCGCGTCCTGCCGTGACGATGACCATTACCTCAGGCAGGCGGCGCCGGCCGGCAAAAGCATCGGCGAGCGCATGACATTCGGCAAGCGAGGCATGTGGGCTGCCGATGGCGACAAGCTCGATGGCTTCCGGCCCCTCGTTTAACATCTTCCAGGCGGCAGCCATGTCGGCGCGTGTGATGGCGAGGCGATCGGCATTCGGATCGAGAGCATCGACGGCCTCTGGCGTCACGCCTTCGACATGCAGCATGGGAGCGGCAGACGTTGTGCCAAAGGCAGCGCAGAGCGCCTTCAGGTCGTCGCGCGACGGGTGCCCGGCGGCCAGACCGCGCAGCAACGGAATGCGATCGGGAGACGCCTTTCCGGCGAGATAGCCGACGAGCGGCCAGAAAGCATCGTCGCGACCTTCGGGAAGTTCAACGTCGAGGATACGCGTCGCCTTTCGATTTTCATCCAGATATACGCCCGAAAGCGGCGCACGGCCTGTCAAGGCGATGCAGAGATCGAGGAAATCGGGATGCTTGGCCGTGCGCGCACCAAGCACGCTATTGGCGAAGATGACGGCGTTGGATTCCGCCCAGCCGACGGCCTCGCCGGCGCCCGGTGCGCTATCGAGCAGATAGGGAGAGCAGGTGAACGTCGGGCGGCAGCCCATGCGTACATAGGCATCCGCCAGGCGTGCCGCCGGGTTGCCAAAGTCCTCCGGCACGCCCTGCGGCCGCCAATTGGCGCGATCGACGGAAATGGCGTTCATGGTGGTCGGCACGCGCACGCGTCCGCCAAGCTCCGCCATTTTTTCGGCAAAGGTCAGGTTGGCCGGGCTTGCATAGATACATCCATCGATGTGCGCTTGCGTCACGTCGATAAGGGAAGTGGCACCCTGCTGAGCCGCCATCCCGGTAAGGATGCGCATGGCCTGAGCGACCGCAACGCCTTCGCCTCCCTCCAGCATGGACCTGTCGGCTTCCGTCAGGGAAAGCCCGGAGGTGGCAGGTGGCAAAAGGGGAATGGTCTCGCCATCCGCGACGACGGCAGCGGTTTCGATCCTGACCGTCTTTGCCTGCGCCAGACGGGCAAAGATATCCGGCGGAAGGCGCACGACAGGCAGCTGCCGGCCGAACATCTCGGCGGCGACAAGCGCGCCGAGCGTCAACACATCCTCGGTCTCGCAAAAGATCAAGGCAGCGGGCGCGCGGCCTGTCAGCGCGAGATCGAGCAGCACGCCGGAGCCGCTGCAGGAGCCTCGGCTCGAAGGCATCATCAGGATTGCGCCAGTGAGACATTCGCCATGCAGAGGATGATGGATATCAATGACCTTGCCGGTGGCAGGATCGACTCCGCCCCAGAAGCTGAGGGCCTCCTGCGTGGCGACGACGCGACCCACTGCGGTGCCACCCATGATACTGCGAGCCGATGCCGTGTCGTTCATATCACCGTAGATCCATATGCGAGAGGATCGTAAGCACCGATGTGGAAATCCACATCGGCATGCTTGTTTGCATTAGAAGCGTTGCGGCGAGAATGGCGTCAGATCGATCGCCGGCGCCTGCCGTGTCAAAAGGTCGGCGACAATACGCGCCGTGCCGGCCGATTGGGTCAAACCGAGATGACCATGGCCGAAGGCATAGACCACGTCCGGCGTCGCCTTGGCGCTGCCGATCGCAGGCAGGCTGTCGGGCAGCGATGGCCGGAAGCCCATCCATTGCACGCCACCTTCCGGCCTGAGACCGGTCAGGAAAGTACGCGCCTTCTGCAGCATGGCTTCGGAACGGCGAAAATTCGGCGGCAAGGCCAATCCGCCCAGCTCCACCGCACCACCGACACGAATGCCGGTCGAAAGTTTGCTGACGACGAAGCCATGGCCGCCGAAGGTGATCTGCGTGCGCAGGTCGAAGGCATCGGCCGGAAGCGTCGTGTTGTAGCCGCGTTCGGTTTCGAGCGGAATGTGCTCGCCGAGCGTCTTGGCGATCCGATGCGAGAAGGCGCCGGCAGCCAGAACGACCTTGCCAGCCTGGCGCAGCTTTCCATCCGCAGCCACCACCTCGACCCCAAGCGGGAGCGCCCGAAGCGACGAAATCTCCGATGTCTCGATGACGCCGCCGCGGCTGCGAAAATGCGCGGCCAGCGCCAGCGTGTAGAGCTTGGGATCGGCGATTGAATACCAGCCGGGCGTGAAGGTACCGAGAATGAAACGTGACGCCAGCCCGGGCTGGATTGCCGCCATCTCGTCGGCTTTCAGATGCTGGAATTCGATGCCGTGATTGCGGCGAGCCTCCCAACCGGGCAGAGAGGCTTGGAATTCCGCCTCGCTCTCATAGACTTGGAGATTGCCCTCCTTGCGCAGCATCGAGAGCGTCTCGGTCGCGGCGAGAAACGGCTCAAGCTCGGCCTTGGAAAGATCCATCAGGCTTGTCTGGGCCGCCGTGGCGTAGGCAACGCGCGAGGGCTGGCAGGCACGCCAGAAGCGAAACATCCAGGGCGCGATCTTGAATGCATAGGCAGGCGGCACCGAGAGCGGCCCCAGCGGATCGAGGAGCCATTTCGGCGCCTTTTTCAAGATGCCGGGGGACGCCAGCGGCAGGATATCCGTGAAGGCAAAGGCACCCGCGTTGCCGGCCGAAGCGCCGGCGGCCGGCCCCTCGCGGTCGACGACCATCACGCTTAAGCCGCGCGCCTGCGCCGCGAGCGCGGTGGAAAGGCCAACAACACCGGCGCCAATGACGATTACGTCCGGTCTTGCCATCAACACACACTCGAAAGAGATTTCTGCTGATACTGCGGCGCGCCGAAAATCTGTTTGGACTTGCCGATCTCGGTCATGGTGCTCCGGTGGAAATAGGCAACGCGATCGGAGACATCGCGAGCAGGTGTTGGTCCAAGCGTTAGGCAGATCATGGTCATCCCTCCTCCCGGTGCGGGATCAAGCGCAGATATTACGTCATGAAACAACATATGTTCCGGCGGCATGGCAAGCGTTCTTATCGGAAGGATCGAAAACGTCTCGGCAACGCCGGTGCGGATCCGTTTTACCGCCATTTCTTCAGCTGCGGCGGCCTGATATTTGAGGGTGACGGTAATTCACTGACCTTCCTCAGCTGAAGCCGAAAAGCGCGACGGCGTTCATGTCGATTTTTTGTATTCTTTTTGTATTTATAATTTTCAAGTCTATGATGCAAGCGAGCATAATATGGGAGACCGAAATTGACTGACGTGATCACCCTGACGCCTGATGCGCTGCGAGACCGTGTCGAGGCTATCCTTTCAAAAGCCGGCGTCAATGCGCAGCAGGCCGGTGCAATCGCGCGGGTGATCGTCGCCGGCGAACGTGACGCCTGCAAGTCGCACGGCATCTACCGCATCGAAGGCGTGTTGCGCGCGGTGAAAGCCGGCAAGGCACGGCCCGATGCTGTGCCGGTTCTCGAACAAAATGATAGCTCCGCCATCGTTCACGTCGATGCCAAGAGCGGTTTTTCCAATGCTGCCTTCGAGCTCGGCATGCCTGTGCTTGCCGAACGGGCTCGCCGCTTCGGCATTGCCGCACTCGCCATCAACGACTGCACGCATTTCGCGGCGCTCTGGCCGGAGGTGGAAGCCCTGACGGATCGAGGCCTCGCCGCCTTCGCCATGTGCCCGAGCTATTCCACCGTGGCGCCGGCCGGCGGCTCGGCACCGCTCCTGGGAACGAACCCCTTCGCCTTCGGCTGGCCGCGTCCGGAAAGTCCGCCTTACGTCTTCGACTTCGCGACCTCGGTCGCCGCCCGCGGCGAGATCGAGCTGCATCGGCGTGCCGGCAAGCCTCTTCCGGAGGGCTGGGCCATCGATTCCGACGGCCAACCGACCACGGATCCGGAGGCAGCACTCGCCGGCGCGATGCTTCCGTTCGGAGGCCACAAAGGCTCGGCCATCGGCACGATGATCGAGCTTCTGGCCGGCATCATGATCGGCGACTTCACCAGCCGCGAGGCGCTCGATTATCTCGGCTCCACGGCCTTTGCGCCGCGGCACGGCGAACTCATCGTTGCCTTCTCGCCGGAGGCCTTCGCTGCTGGTCGACCTGGAAATCCGCTCGCCCGTGCCGAAGTGCTGTTCGAAGCGATTGTCGGCCAGGGCGCGCGCCTGCCGTCGCAACGCCGCTTCGCCGCCCGCGCTCGCGCGGAAAAGGACGGTATCCCGCTGACCGGAGAGGAAATTCGCCAACTCGATCGCCTAGAGGAACTCGGTCTAGACGCCGTGGCCTGAAAGTGTAAGTGAAGGCTGACGGAAGATAATGAAAGAGGCCCCGCGGGGCCTCTCGCGCCTTGCACCCGAGCTATCGCAAAGCTTAGGCCTTGTACTTTTCCACCGCGCCCGGAAGCTTGCTCCACTCGGCGTACCAGCTATTGAAAAGCTTGAACTGCGCCTCGACATAGCCGCGCTGGCTATCGTTCAACACGTCGCTTTCGTTGAAGTGCAGCTCATATTCCTTGTCTCCCTTCAGCACCATCATGTGCTTGAAGAAGAGAACCAGGTCCGGACCTTCATCGAAGGATGACAGGACGGCAAGCGCCTGCTCGAGTTCAAGCGCGCGCTGGCGCGCGTCGACGTCGCCCTTTGCTGCAGCCTGGGCAAGGTTGCAGAGATGGATGACTTCCTTGGGCAGCACGTTGCCGATGCCGGTGATAGCACCCGTCGCACCGCAATTGACGAAGCCGTGGAAGACCGCCGTGTCGACGCCGATCATCAGCGACACGTCATCGTCGCGGCTGGTAATGTTTTCGGCGGCATAGCGCATGTCGGCCAGGCCGCCGAACTCCTTGAAGCCGACGAGATTGGCGTGCTCGGCGCGCAGCGCGAAGAACAGGTCGGCGCGGGTGGCAAAGCCATAATAGGGGCTGTTGTAGATGACCGCCGGAAGATCCGGCGCTGCCGACAGGATCGCCTTGAAATGCGCCTTCTGGGCAGCGATCACCGAACCACGCGACAGCACGCGCGGGATGACCATCAGACCCTTGGCGCCGACCTTCTGCGCGTGCGCCGCGTGGGCAACGGCCGATGCCGTATTGACGGCGCCGGTGCCGACGACGACTGGTACGCCTGCCTTGGCCAGCCGCTCGACGCCCTCCATGCGCTGCGCATCGGTCAGAAGCGGCCAATCGCCCATCGAGCCGCAATAGACCACAGCCGACATGCCCTGGGCGATCAACTGCTTGCCCTTGCGCACGAGCGCATCGAAATCGGGGCTGCGATCGGCTTTGCACGGGGTCATCAAGGCCGGGATCACCCCGGAGAAAATGCTCGACTTCATCTTTCTATCCTCTTGGGCCGGGAGTGGATCGGCTATCAGCCCAGCAGCATCCGCGGCCGCGCCTCACCGTCTTTGCAGCATTGATACATGTTTGTATTTATTTTGTCGACAAGAAATATGCAAATCAAAGGCTGACGTCGAGACGATCCCCGCGCATCAGCAATTTCTGGATTTGGGCCACGATCTGCTCGGCATGTTCGCGCGCGAGGCGCTCGGCAAGTTCCGTGTCCCGCGCCTCGACGGCGGCAATGATTTCATCGTGCTCCTCGACGAAGCGACGCGGCAGACGATCGTTGTAGGATTGGTAATAGAGACGCAGGAGGCGCCGGCCCTCATTCAGCAATCGCGAGAAGAGGCTGGTGAAATAGGGGTTGCGGCCAGCCTCGGCGATCGCAAGATGCAGCGCGGCGTTGGTGGAGATCATGGCGAGCGCATCCTGCGCTTCGACGGCATCGGCGAATTCAGCCTGAAGCGCGCGCACACCTTCGAGATCTTCCGGACGGTGATATTTAGCGGCAAGCTGCGTTGTCACCCGATACATCAGCACCAGTGCATCGAAATAGCTGTGCATGTTGAGAAAGTCGATCTGCGAGACCATGGTCGAGCGGTTCGGCAGCGTATCGATCAGCCCCTCGCCTGCCAGCCGCACCAAGGCTTCACGGATCGGCGTGCGCGACATGCCGAAGCGCTCGGAAAGCTGCACCTCGTCGATGGGACTGCCCGGCGGCAGTTCCAGATCCAAAATCTCGTCCCGCAAGATGTCATAGACCACCTTCACGCCGGAGCCGCGCTTGCGCTCGTTTCGGAGGCTTGTTTCATTATCCATGGCTAACTGACCTCTTCTTTCAGCGTGAGAAATAAAGGGGCATACCAGCTAAATCAACGCCGCTTCCCGGCATTCCGGGCCTTTGCCAAAAATCGAGGATTACGCCGAGCGAACGTAAACTTCAGCGATAAAGTCGCTGCTCGCATCACAGACCCGGTTTCGTCCGCCTGCCTTCGCCAGATAGAGGGCACGATCCGCTTCGCGACAAAGCTCGGTAAGCGACCTGCATTCCCGCCTCACCTTCGAAATGCCAATGCTCGTCGTCACCACTACATCAGCACCGAGATCCGGAAATCGGGTTTGCTGAACAGCTTCCCGAATGCGCTCGGCATGGATAAGCGGCTCTCCCGCTTTCAAGGGAAGAAAGACTATGAACTCCTCTCCTCCCTGCCGCGCAAAAATGGCGGACGCCGGCAGGATCGCCTCTATCGTTCGCGATACTGCAACGAGAACTTCATCTCCCGCCGCATGGCCCCAACGGTCATTGAAATGCTTGAAGTGATCGATATCGAGATAAAGAATGGCATCTCCATCCCGAAGCCGTCCGGAAGCGTTCTCGTTGAAGAAGCGGCGATTATAAAGACCGGTCAGGCCATCTCGCTCGGCTGTTTGTCTGAGTTTTATCTGTTGGCGCTCGCTTATGAAAATGACGATCGACAGCGCCAGCACAAACTTGGAAAGGATCATCAGCAGAAAGCCGCTCGCCACATCGAGAAGGACGAAGGAATGGAACGAGAACTCGAAGGCCATTATCAGCGATAGCAGGCTGCAGGCCACTAATATTGCGGCAACGAATTTTCTGATCGGCAGCGGTTCGCGAAAGGAGTCCCTGAATATGACGATCGCCGCGCCGGCAAGCATCACGCAGCCGAGGAAATTGAAGGTCACCGCCCTATATGTATTGTTCAAATGAAATGCCGTGAAAGCTCCGACGAGCAAAGTCAGCAGCGCAGGCAGCAATGCAAGAGCCGGTATCACTTTTCTGTCGGGATCGCTGATCACCACGAAAGATGAGCCGAGCAGCGAATATCCAAGCACGGCGCAAACGAGATTGATAAGGCTGAGAGGCGCATAGAATGCCGGATAGGTTTCGGCATATCCGGCCAATGTTGATGCCGCAGCGAGAATGACGAAACTTGAGGCAAGCAGACCAACGCCGCGGCTTTCATTCGAGCTGTATTTCAAATAACCCAAAGTTACCGCACCAGCGATATAGGATGTCTTTTGGAGAAAGAGCACCGTCGGCATATCTAATTCATTGATCATCGAAAACTACCAAAGCAGCCGGAAAGCATTGCGGCCTCGATACTCCGAACGATCTAAAGATTTTGCCAATGGGGCTGCTAAAGATCTTGAAAATGCAGCATCTGCGATAAGTCTTCGTCGAAAATGGATTAACGCCATGGGCGGGACTGGCATCAAGGTCGCGGCGGTCGGCTGACGCTTCTCCACCATTGCGCTGCATCGAAAACTGCCTAGGGTAAACGCCTCGCCTCCGTCGCAGACGGCCTGCCGAATTCTACCTTGGACGCGCTATGAATTTTATGTCGAACAGAGATTTCCTCGAGTTTCACTCGTTGCCTCCGAGCGTTATCCTAGGGATTATTGACCGGGCGGACCAACTTGCAAAGCATTGGCATGAACGCACCATGCCACAAGTCCTGTTCGGCAAGCGCGTGGGCATCATTGTCGACGACACAGGATGGAGAAACACGACCGCTTTCGATCTCGGCGTGAAGGCGATGGGCGGCATATCTGCTCAACCTCCCATCAACTTCAGCACTCGCGAACCCACAGCCGATCTAGCGGGCTACCTCGATAATTGGTTTGATCTTCTTATCGTCAGGACAAAAGAGCTGGCAACTCTGTATGAACTTGCCGCCGCCGCGGAAGCACCTGTCATCAATGCCAGAACAAGAACCAATCACCCTTGCGAAACGCTTGGGGATCTTGCCTACATCAAGAGGGTAAGAGGAACGCTTGATGGCCTCAAGGTTGTCGGAATTGCGCCAGACGCCAATATATTGAGATCATGGGTCGAGGCATCACGATCGATGCCGATGCAGGTCGTTCAGGTCTATCCAGAGCGCTGGCACCTCACTGACCCGGACCTTCTGAACTCGAATTTTGAAAGCAGCACGGACATTCACCATCTGCTCGATGCGGACGTCATCATTACCGATTCATGGCCAACGGACACAGAGGAAGATGCGTTGGCCGAGTATCGGGTGTCGGCTTCGCTTCTCAACGAAGGAAAGCAGGGCGCTATCTTTTTGCCGTGCCCGCCAGTCACGAGAGGTCAGGAACTGACGGTGGATGCGATGCTGCATCCAGCCTGCCAAAGCCGAGTGGCCAAGGCATTTTTGCTTCACGCGCAGAATGCCTTGATGGAGTGGATGACTTCGTAATTGCCGATGCGGCATGTCTGGCGATACGATGCAGCTGTGTAACCCAAATCCTGAAAATCGGAACCGCGGACAATGATCTGGTTTGATGCCGCTCTTGAAAAGCATGCGGACGATGATTTTCTGCGGCGTTCCATCGCGGCCGTCCTCGGTATCGATACTGACAGCGTGGACGTAATCCACGACATAGCACAAATCGCGGATATGCCGGCAACATGCCTCGTGACGTCGGGATCTTTCGATGACTATTCGCAGATCATCAGCATCTATCACTCCAATGACCTGCCCCCGCCGCCCCTTCTGGACGCTGCCAGCCAACTAGCACGACTGCTCCAGAGATCGCTCCTGGTTGCCAACGACGAGACAACGAACCCCTATTCTTTCATTCTGATATCCGGCACCGGAGAACCTTCCGTCGTTCTGGTGGATCCGGACGCACTGGACGAGAACGATCGCTATGTCATCACTAGCTATACTTCTGGCACGAGTGGACGATCGCCGGAGGCAGGCAAATAATTTCCATTCTCCTTGTCGGAATCACCCTCGGTTGGCCGTCCTTGGACTATCAACCGCGTCAACCTGGAGGGAATATCGTGGAAAACGCTCAATCAATTTGGCAGACTGCCGCCGTTCTCGTCGCACGCCTCATCTTTGCCGCCGTCTTCGTTATGGCGGTCTCGTTCAAGTTTATGGATATGGGCGCGACCGCGAGCTACATCGCCGCCGCCGGCTTCCCGTTTCCATTATTCCTGGCTTGGTGTGCCGCAATCCTTGAAGTGCTGCTTGCCGTTGCTTTCTTGACCGGTGCTTTGTTCGTCCCGGCGACGCTCGTTGCAGCCGTTTATGTCATCTTCCTTGGTTTCTCATTCCATGGTCCGGCCCGCTGGGCCGGCAACCAAGCTGAATTCGGCTTCTTCGTGGATCACTTTGTTTTTGTAGCCGGACTACTCTTCGCCGCCGTAAATGGGCCGGGCAGCGTGCTTGCCATAAGATGGGCGCCCTGGTCGGACAGGATATGACGTAGCTTCAGCATGATCTGAAGCTTGCCGCACCATTTCCTTTTGAGGGCAGACGGGTAAGTACGCTAGCGCAAACTTGCAGCACTGCGGTTGCATAACGAGGCACTAGCAGCTTAGAACTCTGCTCGACGAACCGATGCTGTGATAGGTGGAGCAGATTTGGAGGCATAAATACGCTTTCCAGATTATCCCACATAATTCGCGAGATGGCGCCACCCCGCGCACTTTGAGGCCTCGTCCCGTTTAGCAAGCCTACCTTTTAGGCGAAGCGAACTATCCACACGATGAGGAGCATGTCGATTAGCAATGCAATCACCAAAAGGAGGCTTATGAGCTTTCGTCGCTCTATCGTCTCCCTGGATTCAATTTTGAAAGCCGCTTTGTAAGCGTTTTCGGTGTCTCGGTCACTCACTGGTCTAATAGAATTTCGAGGGCGCGTCATATTGACGAGGCCGCATGTGACGAAGATGAAAAATAATAGTAGATAAGGGGCCATCTCTAACACAGCCTTCTGCTGTTCAGCCACCTGCAATTTCTCATTAGATAAACAGGTTTCACTATCCATCGCAATTGAAAGCCGCCTGCACAAAGCGAGGCGTTCTGCATTGTCAGAAATTTGCCCCACTTACGTTGCTGCGTACGTTGAGCAGAATGGGTGGCATTGCCGGCGCAACTTCATAACCTGAATTGATGCGCTAGATTGAAAACCGATACGCTGCCGAGCAACAGGGCGGAGGTTCGGAATGAACGACCGACAACCATTTGATCTGAAGGCCTATGTGCACGACAGCGAAACAAAACCATGCTTCATCTGCGGCTTGGTCAGGAATGATCCCTCTTGCTTTCATCACCGCGTTTTTGATGACCGCGAGACGATTATCTTTTTGAGCAAGTACCCAACACTGCCTGGTTACTGCCTTGTCTGCCCGAAAGAGCACCGCGAGGATTTGGCTCAAGATCTGTCGACGGAAGAATATCTCCGATTACAGGAAAAGGTGCACCTGTTGTCTCGCGCTCTGAAAAAGACGTTTGACGCCGAGCGAATTTACGTACTTTCACTCGGCAGCCGACAGGCCAACAGCCACTTACATTTTCATGTCGTCCCCTTGCCTGCAGGTGTGCCGCTCCAGGAGCAGCAATACCATGCTTTGATGGCGGAGCACGGGGTTCTGCGTATAGCTGATGACCAAATGGAGCAAATGGCGCTGCGGATCGCGGAAGCCTACCATTCTGAGCTGACCGCCATAGTTCGACTTTAGGCTTCCTATGGAACTTGCGGTTCAAAGAGATAATAGCGGTTTCCTGTGACATATCTGCGATGCAGGGTGGGAAATCTTGGCCTTAAAGGATGATCGTCAGATTGGCCCAGCCACCAATTCGGTCAGCGGTGGTATTTTGGGTCCGTCGGCTTCCAAGCCGAAACGATCACCCTTTCTGCTCCACATAATGATGCTGCGGCCCAGAAGCTTCACACGACAGGTTTCACAATAGCTTGAGATTATGGTTAATACTTCGCCTAGCCGAAGCTATATAAGATTTTGCTTCCGCCACACGCCAGCATCCCTGCAATCGGGTTTGAGCGGAGACCGAATACTGAGATATCGAACCAAAGGCCGCTTCGGAGCAGCAGATTGCAGCTCTCATGGCTCCTCTTCCGCGAAAGACCACATGCCGCTTCCAACCGCGGGCAAAGCAGCGGCGCCATGCCCTGGCGCGCACTACTTCGGCAGTGATTGCATGCTCTTCATGGCTTCGAGGTCTTCATGCGAGACGAACTCGCAGGCCAGCAGGGTCTTGCCTGGGAAGGCCGCGGATTCGCGGGCGACCACGGACACCACTCCCATCTCGGCCGCGGGCTGCTCAGCCTTGCGCAAAGCGCGCCCATATGACTTCGTTGCGGTGCCGAGGAGATTGCCAAGCCCATCCGGTGTCAGGTGATAGGTCTTGGCCAGATCGTCCGCCCGCAAGCCCTCGACTAGAATGCCGAAGCTCGTTCCGGCGAAGACGATTTCATTCGTCTTGAAGCCTTGGCGACCGAAGTCCGCAGACATTTTGTAAACGGCAGCCGTCATGAGCGAGGTATCCGCCTTCGCGAACTTTTCAGCCTCATCATACATCTTTGTCGCGCTGGCAGTCGAGTAAGGCGGCTTGCAAAGGGCGGCATCGAAGAAGGAAGCTTTGTCGAAAGCAAACGCACTCGAACCGAGCGTAAATGAAACAACGACGCCCAGTGAAAGGGATGTTGCTATGTTCAAGAAGACCTCCCCCCAATGACTGACGAGCCGTTCGAACTTGGATCGTGTCGGCCGTGCTGCTGTATCTACCGCTACGATCGCCGCCAGCCAAGCCGCCCCTAGCAACTATCTCCAGATTTTTTAGCGGGCTCACAGATTACATGACGACGGTCGCGGAATGTGCTTCCACCTGCGAAAGCCGCACCTTGATGTAGAGCAGCTCTCTTCAATGTGCTGAAGGGCGCCGGTTTGGCTTAACGACCCAAGACGAGATTTGCCGCGTTCCCGCTCGATACCCGCCCCTGCCCTCGATGGCTTCATTCTCGCAACCGCTTCTCCATCTGCAGCATCCCTCAAATACGAATGCACCCTCGCTGCCTTGCCGATGAAGGATGCTACTGGGCGCCAGAGAATGGCAATGGAGAGCCTAGGACATTTGAAGCCAACAGCTGGTGTGGAGCAGCGAAGGCCAACCTATGCAATACTCTGTTACACCACGCTGTGCGGACCATTCGAAGGACGCAGCTTCAGCAGGCAGCCTGAACAACCGCAAATATAAGGAGTACTGTCGACCCGCCGCCGGTTGGCCGCCACTAGCTCCGCTAGCATTTGGTTTGCAGCCGCCCGGATAAAGGCCCCTCCCCCGTGAGACACAACAGCCCGCGCAAACCAGAGCCCTGCGACATTTTCGCAGGCAGCTTGTTACAAATTCGGGATTGAGGGAAGATGCGCCGCGTACGCGCTACCTATCGCGGCTTCGCGAAAGCTAGCCGTCCAACTATAAAAATCTCGTTAACCAAAAACTTGCTGCAGGCTGCACCATCTCATATATGAACGTCGGCTTGGCGTGAGGGCGAACAAGCGGGACAGATTTCTTTGCCATCCCGTCAAAATCACTTCACAATCAGCCCGTAATGGAATTGCACGCAGAGGAACGATTTGATGGAAGAACCTTGGACAACCAATCGCGAGCCGATCGTGGCGACCGAACTCGATGTCAAAAAGGCAGCCGCGATCAACACGCTCTTGCTTCGCCCCATCGCTATCCTACCCGTCAAAGCTGGCGATCCTATCCGTCCTTTTGCGCTTGGCCTCTGGAATGAAATCCGTCCGCTTTTGAAACCTGACGTGCCGGTCATGTCTCTGCGTCGCTCCACCAGCGCGTTTCTGCACTCAAAACGATATTATCATGCCTGCGCCCAGCCGGATTCCATGCGGCACGATCTCGCCGGCAATCCCGTTGAGCCGCTTTCGGCCGAAGACAGGCTTGCCGCACAGCAGCGCCTGATCACACTGCGCCAAACGCAGGCCAAGGCTACGGCCCAACGCGAAGAGCCGCCACCACCGCCAGCTTTGAGCAAAGCAGAACTCATTCGAGCCTCCCTCCTCGGCCGACGCTCCGATCGCGCCGCCCGCTGATGCGCCTGGGCGCATCACCTCATACCCCTCCCTGCCTCCATTGTAACGACCGTAATGGAAACGCTGCACCCTTGGCGTGGTAGTGCGGCGATGCGATTGCCGGCAATTCCGGCTGCGTCCGGGTAGTCCGCGGACTACCGATCTATCAAGCTTCATTCACGAAGTGACACTTTTGGACGCGATCATTCCAGAATCCTAGCCGGTCTTCAGCAAAAAGTGGTCCGCGGACCACTCGCCGTTCGTCCATGACCCTCGGGATGCGAATCGCTATCCAGATCGGCCCTACCTAAATCGCCGGAACAGTAAAGCGGCATCGGATCAAATGTCGCTGCACGCTGTTGATGCGTAAAAACGCATCAAAAACTGCCTTTTATCTAAGCATTTGTAAAACGGACACGAATCGGAGCATATTGTAACTGCGTAGTTCAGTAGCATTCTGTCACAATTGCGCAGTTAATTGGGAAAATAACCATGCAGCCGAGTCTCGTGCTACAAGAAGATCAAGAACACCTTCCAACGCTTCTGGCGACAGATGCGCAGGAATTGTCTTATCAGCTCCAGCAACATCAGGCAAAGATCTTCCCGCCTCAGTCACAGAAAACTATGCGGATGTTTTCGCCGGCCGAAGCTGCAGCTTTCATCGGCATCGGTGAGGGCTATCTTCGCCAGATCGCAGCCGAAGGCCATGGACCAGACCCGCTTTCCAATGGACGCCGCCTTTATGCTGCCGAAGATATGGACCGCATCCGCAAGGTACTGGATGAGCGTAACGGGACACCCAAATATGTTCCCTGGCGCAGAGGATCGGAAAAGCTCCAGATCATCTCGGTCATGAATTTCAAGGGCGGTTCAGGCAAGACCACCACTGCCGCCCACCTCGCCCAATATCTGGCGCTGAGGGGCTATCGCGTGCTGGCCATCGATCTCGATCCACAGGCCTCCTTGTCTGCCCTCTTCGGTCATCAGCCGGAACTCGATGTCGGTGAAAATGAAACCCTCTATGGCGCCATCCGCTATGAAGAGCCGCGTCCAATCGCCGATATCGTCCGCTCGACCTATACGCCGAATCTGCATCTGATCCCCGGCAATCTCGAGCTCATGGAGTTCGAGCACGAAACGCCGCGCGCAATGGCGGCAGGTCGCGCGGAGACCATGTTCTTTGCTCGCATTGGTGAGGTCCTGACCGAGATCGAGAGTTTCTACGATGTCGTGGTCATCGATTGCCCACCGCAGCTGGGTTTCCTAACGATGTCTGCGCTCTGCGCCGCGACGTCGATCCTCATCACCGTTCATCCGCAGATGCTCGACGTCATGTCGATGTCGCAGTTCCTGACGATGACGAGCGAGCTCATGTCCGTGGTCGAGAATGCAGGCGGGCGCACCAGCTACGACTGGATGCGCTATCTCGTCACCCGTTTCGAGCCGAACGACGGGCCGCAAAGCCAGATGACAGGCTTCATGCGAGCCATCTTCGGCAATCGCATGCTGCAGAATGCCATGGTCAAGTCCACGGCCGTTGCCGATGCCGGTGTCACCAAACAAACGCTTTATGAGGTCGATCGTGCCCAATTCACCAGGGGTACCTACGACCGCGCTCTGGATTCGCTCAATCTCGTCAACAGCGAGATCGAGATGCATCTCCGCCTGACCTGGGGAAGGAAATAAGTAGATGGCGCGCAAAAACCTTCTTGAAATCTCGGCGCCGAACACGGCGCGCACGGATGCGCCAGCGGCGAAGGACAATCGTCCGATTGCGGGTTTCCTGCCGCAGGCGAGGGGCGGCGGTCCGGTGGGGGGCATTACGAGGACACTCGGAAACATCACAGAGAAAATGGAGCGCGCCAGCGACCTTGAACGGCAGCTGGCGGAAGGACAGACGGTCGTCGATATCGATACCGATGTTATCGACGGATCCTTCGTTACCGATCGCCTCGAAATAGACCCGATTGAGCTCGGCCAATTGGTTGAGCAGATACGCGAGCACGGCCAGCAGGTTCCGATCCTCGTGCGGCCGCATCCAGAGTCCAAGGGGCGTTTCCAGGTCGCCTATGGTCATCGCCGCCTGGCGGCCGCCAAGGAACTCGGCATCAAGGTGCGCGCGGTCGTGCGTCAGCTCACGGATGACCAGCTGGTGGTCAGCCAGGGCCAAGAAAACAGCGCACGCACCAATCTCTCCTATGTCGAGCGAGCATTGTTTGCATTGCGCCTCGAGCAACGTGGTTTCGGCCGCGATATCATCATGGCTGCACTCGGCGTGGACAAGGCGGCGCTTTCCAAGATGCTGATCGTCACGAGACAGGTGCCTCTGCCGCTTATCAGCGCGATCGGGCCCGCCCCCGAAATCGGCCGTAGACGATGGCTTGAGTTGGGAGAGCGTCTTGAGAGCATCGCTTCCGAGCCGATCATTGCCGAGTTGTCCGCGGACAACTATCGGAAGATGTCTAGCGATGAGCGCTTCCAGCACGCCCTCGCTCTGGCGACAGGAAAGCCCGCTTCTGCCAAGAGCACCGCAGCTCCCTCATCCATAACCGGAGTTCCGGTAACCTTTAAGCGAACGCCGGCGCGCGCCACTTTTGTTTTCGACAGCAAGGCTGCACCTGGTTTCGACGAGTTCGTGCAGGAGAGACTGCAATCTCTCTTCAACGAGTTTCAGCAAGGAAAGGAAACGTAACCCGCAAAAGAAAAAGGCCCCCAAACGACGTCGTCGTGGAAGCCCTTCTCTGATCTTAAGCAAATCGAGAATCGCATTTCCCCGAATCACAGTCAAGAGTCTTTGACGCCGTTTTGGTGAGCTGTCTTCTTTTGCCACAACGTAGGTGAAGGAAAATGGAAGCCGAATATGTGACGACGCCTTTTGGGCGGCGGCCGATGACGCTTGCCATGTTGATGGCTCAAAGACGAGCCGAGCATGGGAAGCCCATCAGGTCCGTCGACAAATGGAAGATTTATCGTGCGCTCTGTGAAGCCAAGCCTCTTCTCGGGGTGACGGATCGTGCGCTTGCAGTTCTCAATGCGCTCTTGAGCTTCTATCCGAAGAATGAACTATCGGATGACGCCAACCTGATCGTGTTTCCCTCGAACGCGCAGCTCTCGCTACGCGCCCATGGGATGGCCGAGCAGACCATTCGTCGCCACTTGGCCGCGTTGATCGCTGCCGGGCTTCTGGTACGCAGAGATAGCCCCAACGGCAAGCGTTATGCTCGCCGGAGCAGGGCAGGGGACCTCAATGAGGCCTATGGCTTCTCATTGGCGCCTCTTCTCGCACGCGCCGAAGAGATCGAACATCTCGCAGCCCAGGTAGCGGCAGAGCGGCTCCATATCCAGAGCCTGCGCGAGCGTATCAGCCTCCACAGACGCGATATCGCCAAACTGATCGAAACCGCCCTTACCGAGGCCGTGGAAGGCCCTTGGGAAGCCGTCTACGTCGCTTTCCGTGCGTTGATCGACGGTGTTTCGCGATCTCCGACCGCAATGGAGCTGGACGTTCTTCTGGATAAACTCAGCCGCCTGCACGACCAAATCATCAACCAATTGGAAACACATGTAAAAGCCACGAAACTAAGCGGCAATCCCTATCAAAATGAGCGGCACATACAGAATTCAGACTCCGAATCTCTAGTTGAATCTGAAACCGAAGCCGCACAGCAAGAAGTGCCGGTGGACAAGACCGTATTTCCACGGATAACTGCCGAGACGTCGGAAGCGGCAACATCTCCGGGGACTATCGGACCAACATCCTCAACAATGCGCAGCTTTCACATTGAAGCTCGCAACGAGACTCCGACGGAGTTGAAGTCTTTCCCACTGGATCTCATTCTACGCGCTTGCCCGGACATCATGGCTTACGGACCAGCAGGGACTATCAACAACTGGCGTGATCTGCTTGCAGCTTCAATCATCGTCAAATCAACACTCGATATCAGCCCTGGAGCCTATCAGGAGGCCTGCAGGATCATGGGGACAGAAAATGCTGCCACCGTCATCGCCTGCATCCTCCAACGCGCCCCATACATCAATTCAGCCGGCGGCTATCTTCGCGATCTGACCCGGCGAACGGAGAAAGGAGAGTTTGCGATCGGTCCCATGCTTATGAGCCTTCTGCGGGCGAATACGACCGCGCCAAAGGTGGCCTAGCCGGTTCCAATTTCAATGTGGAAAGATTCCTGTTCCGCCTAGGCCGCGCTACGGAGCGCTGGTTCAACGCAGACCTGATCAAGTCTGCTGAGACGCATCGACCACGGTTTTCGTTGATGCGAAAGATGGCGTACGACCCTCCTATAGGGCTAACGGCAGGAAAGAAAGGGATAGCTTCTGATTGAGGCTTTATCTCAACGAAATCAATCGGCTAGAGATTGTGTAAAAATTCAGCCAGGTCAGCCGAATAAGTCATAGGAGACATTCTCATCGCCCGCCGACCTCAAGTTTTTATGCCGTTTTTACCGGCAAATGTCCATATATTTTCGCGTCGATCCAGCGCTCTGATGTCCACTGGCAAGCTTATCGCGCAGGCATATGGACGGCGACAGGAGAAATTGCCTCTCGGCTCGCTTAAACAGGCGCGGCAAGGATACCGGCCGTCACCCGTCAAATTTCCTGATTTAGCTCTCGGCCACCGTCATGGCTGGTCGCAGATCGGAATCGGCTTGGTAGGCGGTGCCGGATGGTCCTTCTTGTATTGCGCGATGACCGGTTCGAGGGTTTCCTTGGGCCAGAACTTGGGCGTGCCGATCTCCTTCAGGCAGGAGTCGTTCCAATACAATCCGGATTGGGCCGGAGAGCGCCCCGCCGCAACGGCCTTGGCAATCGCCTTGATGTCCGAGGACTCCGGATAGATGTAGAGCGTCGTCGGATTGTCCTTCACCATGGAGATGATCTGGTTGGCATCCGATGCCGCCCAGCTGGTGCAGCCGTCGCTACGGCCGCCGGCATATTCCACCAGCTTTCCGAGCGGAACATATCCGTCCCGGTTGGCATAGGGGCTCTGCGGATCCTTCTTCATGCAGATGCCCGCAACCTTGGCAGCCGCATGTCCGCCGATCGCCCTTTCGCGAGCATTCGCAGTCTCACCTTCGCCATCGAACTGGAGGAACGTGCGAAGATAGGCAGCTTCCTTGGTTTGTGAGAGCTTGTAGTAACCCTTGAAGGTCGTCTTCGTCTCCTCCGTCACATAGGAACCGCCCGTCGTCAGGTTCGAGTCCATCGCATTGCCGAAGTTCTTGGCGCACATGCGGCCGTTGCCGAAATCGGCGACACCCTTGAGATCGCGACCGCTGCCGTGGCCGGATGAAACGACACGGAACGTCTGTGTCGCCTCGCAAACGATGTAGAAGCGGCCTGCGGACTTGCCATCATTTGGAGTGTTTGGACGGGTTGCATCCATGGCGAAATAGCAGGGATTTTTGACCGTGCCTTCGCTCACTTTTCGCATGTAGAGCGCGCGGGCTCTTTGCAGGACCGGTTGGGCAATCTGCCCTTCACCGGTACCGACATAGGCTCCGAGCCAGGCCGGAATGTCCGGCTGCCGGGCCGCGGCCAGCGATTGCGATGTTACGGGAATGACGAGGGCGAGGGAGCAAAGGCTGAGCATCTGGGGGACGCTTCGAAGGGCATATCTCAACCGCACGGAATTAGTTCTCCTATCAAATATTCTGGGTCCGCATGAGCGGTTGCCGTCAAAGGCAATGTTGACAGCCTGCCTGCCCCACAAGCTCGCCTGCCACACGCTTTGATCCAGAACTCATACTTGTGCGCTGCTTTGCTGAACGAGACCCTAACGGATGCGGGAAATCCTGGCTGACAAGGAAAATTGCTCGCCTGTCATTGATCGACTCCATCCGTTTTGCGCCAGCATTCTTCAGCGATCGCGGCGCAAATATGGCGGAGTTCAGGCGAGCACGGCGCCAAGAAAGTCCTGTGCGCTTACGTTGCGTCATCAAGTCGAGATGCGACCTTGCTTCCGCAAGCGCGACAAGGTGGTCGACCACTTACTGTGACGACAGATGCGGGGCCGGAAAATCCAGCACTCGGCTGGTATAGCTTTCAATCAGTGCGCTGAACGGTGTTCCATCCGGCAGCTTCAGCACGGCATGGTGTTCGAGAAGAAACGAAGGGAGAGCGAGAGATCCGTTCCCGGATGGCGGCAGATCGGCGCCCGTTTCCCATCCTTGCGGAAGAGGCGACCAGAGCAGCTTTGCCGACAGGTTCGTGCGGGTGAAATTGAGGGCTTGAACGGCGCGACCGAAAGCGACATCGCTCGTATCGAGCGCCTTGTTCATCTCGGCTGTGAGCTTTGCCGGCACGTACCAATTATCCGCCTCGGACAGAATACGATCCCCGCAAGCCAGGCGAACGCGGCGATAGGCGACAGGTTCGTCAGATCCGACGGCAAGCAGCTTCCGGATTGAAGCGTCCGCCGGCTTATCCTGACCGCGCACGCGCTGTGCAATGATTTTCGAGCCTTCCGGTGCAAGCCTATGCGCAGCACACCAGCGATCGAGCGTCAGCGTGGCGCTGGCATTGCTGAGGAGATCGGCATTCAAGGTCTGCAGGATTGCCAGTGCTTCCAGACGCGAGGTCGGCGTGTCGGGCCACTGAGAGGCAGCCGACATTTCCTGCGCCGTCGCCGTCTGCGCGCCAAGCGCGATGGCGACGGAGCTGCCGAGGGCAATCATGCGGACGAATGACGGGGGCTTTGATGGCATGCGATGAAATCCTCTGCACTGATGATTTTACAGGCCGGAACCTAATGGCTGGGAAATGCGCCGCTGGCATAGATGGCAGGCTTGCCGCTATTGGCAAGACCTGAAAAGGCTGTTGCGGACAAGCGCGGCAACTGGCCGCAAAATCATCCGCTGTCTTCCTCACCGGATAAGGTGCTTACGATCCGATTACATTCAGGCCGGTGAAAGCCAACTGGATGAGACCAGCCGTGGCGACGAAGGCCAGTGCTGAGACGAACAGCGCCGCCAGGATCAGCAATCCATCCCGTGCCATCAGGGCGACCGAGATCGCCACGAGGGCAATGACCGGCATATAGTTGCCGAGCGGGATCGGAAGGACAATGGCGATCGCCAGCAGGAAGATCGGAAAGGACAGCAACCATTGCATGGCGCCGCCCGTGAAAGCGGCTAGACGGCCCGGACGGACGACGGCTTCGACCCTGGTGAGGATCGGCGCGCTGTAGCGTACGATGAGATCAATGACCGCCGGTGAAAGCCGACGCCGGCTGAGGAAGGCCGGTAGCCATATGGTCCGGCGGCCCAGTGCGATCTGCACCGCCACCAGCGCGAGAGCGCTTCCGAAAACGACGCCGAACGGTCCTGGGATCGGAATCAGCGCCGGCAGCGAGAGAAAGAGGATGGTAAAGGCCATGCTCGTGTGCCCGAGGCCGCTGAGCACCTCGCCGATGGAGATGCCGCCCTGCTCATGGGCGAGCCTGGCGAGATGGTGCAGGCGAGTGGATGCCTTGTCATCATGCCCAGTTGCGCCGGCAGCCTGTTCTGTCATCGGATATCACCAGATGAGGTCACCGGAATTTCTTGCTTGCACAAAGCGTCAGGCTTCATCAGCACTTTCGCCCTTTCCCTGGATAAGCCTGATGACGGGCGCGCAGTCCGGATTGCTTTTGTCGAGCAGATCGGCAGGGCTGCTCCACCCCGTCGATAGGCCGATGACGGTGGAAATCGTCCAGAAAGTGTCTTCGGAGGCGCGTTGCGCCAGCGCCGGGACCTCGGACGAGAGACATGCCTGCGATTGCCTGATGATCCCGGCTGGCTGGCTGGCGGCAGCGGCATGCCGCTCGATTTCGGCTTGAAGCGGACCAAGGGCGAAAGTTGCAAAAAGGGCTGCGAGGAGATTGGAGATCATGTCTGTACCTTGTCGGAAATCTGTTTGAAGCGGGGAGGGAAGTGCCCCGAGTGGGGCACCTCGCGGCATCAGGCGCTTTCGGTCTTGTTGCGTGTCTTCAGCAGGCTCCAGCCGACGCCGCTTGCGATGATGGCGAAGGTGATCCCGAGCGAGAGGGCGGCCGGGAATTTTTCCAGACCCAGCATATCGGCGACAAAGATCTTCGAACCAATGAAGACGAGCACGATGGCAAGTGCGGGCTTCAGATACTGGAAGCGGTGGATCATGGCGGCGAGTGCGAAGTAAAGGGCGCGCAGGCCGAGGATCGCGAAGATATTCGACGTGTAGACGATGAAGGGGTCGGTCGTGATGGCGAAGATCGCGGGAACCGAATCCACGGCAAAGATCACGTCAGCGACCTCGATCAGCACGAGTGCCATGAAAAGCGGCGTGATGAACCAGACCATCTTCCCGGTCTGCGGATGCGGCTGCTTGACGAAGAAGCGCTCGCCATGATGATGGTCGGTGACGTTGAAGCGGCTGCGCATGAAGCGCACCAGCGGGTTCTTCGACACATCCGGCTCGGCATCCTTCACGACCAGCATCTTGATGCCGGTGATGATGAGGAAGGCGGCGAAGACGTAGAGAAGCCACGAGAATTCGGCCACGAGCGTCGCGCCGACGCCGATCATGATCGCGCGCAGCACGATGACGCCGAGAATACCCCAGAAGAGCACGCGGTGCTGATAGAGACGCGGGACGGCAAAGAAGGCGAAGATGAGGGCGATGACGAAGACGTTGTCGAGAGCCAGCGTCTTTTCGACGACGAAACCCGTCATGTAGGCAAGGCCGGAATCGGCACCGAGATACCACCATACCCAGCCGCCGAAGGCGAGGCCAAGGGTGATATAGAGCACGGAGAGCTTGATGCTCTCGCCGACGCCGATCTCCTTGTTTTCCTTATGCAGGACGCCAAGATCGAAAGAGAGAATGGCGATGACGAGCGCAAGGAAGCTCATCCACATCCAAAGCGGCTTTCCCAACCACTCCACGAAGAGCAAAGACGTTTCCATGACGGAGAACCTCTGTCGGCGCGATGTCGGAAGAGGTCCGACATCATGAGAGCGCCGACGGCTCTCACCAGAGGGGCCCGGACCAGCGGGTTGGCCAATAGCTGGGAAGCGGACGTTTGCGTTTCAAGAGCTGCACGCACTTTTCAAAGGAGCAGAGGTTTAGCTTGCTCCTTTAAGCTGCGGTCCGGCCAATGTGGATGCTGTGAACGCTTGCTCTCTTCTGCGCGACGAAATCCGTCAGCGCGGATGGAATGTCAACATGGGCGCTG
Source organism: Rhizobium pantanalense (assembly GCF_030182525.1). Lineage (NCBI taxonomy): Bacteria > Pseudomonadati > Pseudomonadota > Alphaproteobacteria > Hyphomicrobiales > Rhizobiaceae > Rhizobium > Rhizobium pantanalense. Next base: position 43,186 of record NZ_JAQJCH010000019.1, on the reverse strand, counting down.
CGCCGTGCAAGAATACGGAACCCTTTGGGAAGACAGGCGGCGATGCGGTCGATAATCGTCTCATAATCGACAATGAGCATCTCCCGACCGGCCATGAGGTCGAAGAGAAGGGGATCGGCGAGCACGCGCTCATTTTCGCAGAACCAGTAAGAGGAAATTGTCAGATCGGGGAGGTAACCGATCTGCGCCGGCAGATTTCTTTGCTCGAACTGGAAATCGCCGGGCAACCCCGCGGCAGCCATCAATTCTCTGGCGAGGGACAGCTGGTGTTCGGATAAATCCAGCCCCCGAAGCTCCAGCTCGGGATTGTGGGCGAGATAGGCAAAGGCAAGGCTGAAGGCGCCGGAGCCGCAGCCGAGATCGCATACCCTTCTATATCTGTGGACGGCGTCTTCGAGGCTGGTAAGCGCCTGCAGGCATTTCAGAGAGTTTCGCATGCCGAATGCACGGGTGAAGGCATCGGCGGAGAGGTTATAGTCGAATATCTCGATCTGGCGCCGGCTTTCGACAGCATTGCGCAAAGCAATACTGTCGTTGCTTGGATGGTACAGGTGGTTACACCTTAGCAGGACCTCGGAAAATTCTTCGAGATTTCGTGTCTGTACGGCCGCGTATGTCATGAAGCCTGTCCTCGCCAAGGGTGTAGTCTTTGGCGTGATTGGAAAGGCTGCATGCGCCGAAAGCAAGCCCTCAAAAATTGCCCTTGACGCTCGATAGGGCAGGGCCGCGCAACGACGACCATCGAACGCCGAAGCCATGTCAGCCTTGTGGTAGCGCGATTGGAAATCCTTCGAAGGTCTTGAGGGTATCGAGGACGATCGCCGTCTTCACGTGCTGAACGGATTCATGCGGCAGCAGCACGTCGTTGACGAAGCGGGAGAGATCGGTAAGCCCGCGGGTGGCGACCTTAAGGTGATAGTCCATTTCGCCTGTCAGCGCATAGGCTTCCAACACCTCCGGCAGTCCGTTGATGAGCTGCGAAAAACGGCGGGCATTGTCTCTGTTATGGGTGGCAAGCGTCACCGAAATGACAACGAGCATATCCAGCCCCAGTCGCTGCCGGTCGAGATTGGCCTGGTAGCTGCGAATATAGCCTTCCGCCTCCAGTCTGGTGCGGCGGCGCGAGCATTGCGACGGCGAAAGGGCAATGCGCTCGCCGAGTTCGTTGTTCGTCAATCTGCCGTCTTTCTGAAGTTCCTCCAGCAGGCGCAGATCCAATTTGTCGAGCTGTTCATCCATTGCGCAAAACTCTCAAAATGCTCACGAAGCCTGTATGAGTTTTGCCTTTTCCTGAGAAAGTTACAAGCTTTCGGGGTAAGCCCACGCCAAGTCTTGCGTAGTTGAACGCGATGGTTTTCGAGGCTTTTGGACCAAGTGAAACGGAAAGGGACTGCGCAGCCACCCCGTTCGCGCCATCTCTTTAGATGCCGCGCATACAATCAGCCTCCCTTAGCGTTTGTCCCTTTAGAATTTCCGGTTGCAGAAAGTCGACTCCTTTTTACATGATTGTCATCTGGCTTTTATAAGTGGGAGGCGGGAAGCAACCAAACGCAGGGGGTATAAATGCGTAAATTTCTTCTCGCCATGATGTCTGCGACCGTAATGTCCGGCGCAGCCCATGCAGCGACAGTCTATCCGTTGGACCGGGCAACGGTACTCGCCGGCTCGCCATTCGATTTTAAGGTGGAATTCAGCAAGGTTGTGAAGCCGGAAGACGTGAAAGTCACGGTCAACGGCGAAAGCTACGATGCGGTTTTCGGCAAGGCGGCTGATTTCGTCGCAGAAGAAAAGGGCGCTGAAGACAAGGTTCTTGGGTCCGCCCTGATCCTGCGTGGCGTCAAGCTCGCAAAGCCCGGCCAGTACAAGGTCGAGGTTTTGGCCGGCGACGAGAAGAAGTCCGTCAACTGGGATGTCTATGGCACATCGGCCATGCCGAAGGCCAAGAACATCATCTTCCTGCTCGGCGACGGCCTTTCGGTTGCACACCGCACCGGCGCCCGCCTCATGTCCAAAGGCATGACCGAAGGCAAGGCCAATGGCCGCCTCGCCATGGACGACATCCCGCCGGTTGCCTTCATCGGCACGTCCTCGACCTCGGCCATCGCAACCGACAGTGCCAACACCATGTCGGCCTACATGACCGGCCACAAGTCGGCGGTAAACGCACTCGGCGTCTATGCCGACCGCACGCCGGCAAGCCTAGACGACCCGAAGGTCGAAACGATCGGTGAAGCACTGCGCCGCACGGGCAAGAAGTCGCTCGGGATCGTCACCACGGCCGAAGTCGAAGATGCGACGCCGGCAGCGCTCGTTTCCCATACGCGCAAGCGTGGCGACAAGGCTGAGATCGTCGGCATGATGTACGACGTCAAGCCGGATGTCCTGCTCGGCGGCGGCTCGGCCTATTTCCTGGCGAAGAGCGTTCCGGGCTCCAAGCGCAAGGACGACAAGGACTATATCGCGCTCTTCAAGGATGCCGGCTATGCCGTTGCCACCGACAAGAGCGAACTGGCCACCGCTGCCGGCTCCAACCAGGACAAGCTGCTCGGTCTCTTCCACACCGGCAACCTCGATGTCGCGCTCGATCGCGAATTCCTCAAGAAGGGCACCGTCGACAAGTTCCCGAACCAGCCCGGTCTGGTCGACATGACCAAGGTCGCGCTCGACAAGCTCGCCAAGAACCCGGACGGTTTCTTCCTCGTGGTTGAAGGTGCCTCCATCGATAAGATGAGCCATCCGCTCGACTGGGATCGTGCACTGGTCGACACGATCGAGTTCGACAAGGCCGTGGCCGTTGCCCACGCATTCCAGGAAAAGAACCCGGATACGCTTATTGTCGTCACCGGCGACCACACGCATGGCGTCTCGATCATCGGCACCGTCGACGATAACAAGCCGGGTACCGAAATGCGCGAAAAGGTCGGCACCTATGCCGCTGCCGGCTTCCCGAACTACGAAGACAAGGATGGCGACGGCTATCCGGATCGCGTCGACGTTTCGCGTCGCCTGTTCATGGCCGCCAATAACGGCCCTGATCACTACGAGACCTTCCGTCCAAAGCTCGATGGTCCTTTTGTTCCGGCTGTTCAAAACGAGAAGAAGGAATATGTTGCCAACGAAGCCTACAAGGACGTGCCCGGCGCCGTCTTCGTGCAGGGCAATATTCCGCGGGACGAGGATAGCGGTGTCCACGCCGTTGACGATGTCGTGCTCCAGGCAGCCGGCCCGGGTGCCGAGGGTTTCCGCGGCTACATGGAACAGAGCGACGTCTATCGCGTGCTGGCCGATACCTTCGCGCTCGGCACCGAAAAGATGTAAGTTGTTACAGATCGTATACCATGGACAAGCGGCTTCGAGGCCGCCTGTCTCTTCATCTTTCATGGGGGTACGCGATGTCCGGGGACAGGATCGCCACCATCAATCGTCGGGGCTTTTTGGCCGCTGCCGCGGTTTTGCCTGTCATGGGCATTGCGGCACGCGCGAATGCCTCAGATGCACTGGGTTTTGACGAGCTCTACAAGAGCTTCGGCCCGCTCGGGCTCGAATTTTCCGACAAGGTGAAGCAGCTGAGCGGCAAGGAAGTTGCCATCAATGGATTTATGGCGCCGCCATTGAAGGCGGAGGCCGCTTTCTTCGTCCTCACGGAAATCCCGATGTCGCTCTGCCCGTTCTGCTCTTCCGATGCCGATTGGCCCGACAATATCATGGTCGTCTATCTCTCTTCCAAGCAGACATTCGTTCAGTACAACGCGCCGATCGCGGTGCGGGGTGTGCTGGAATTCGGCTCCTGGACCGATCCGGAAACCGGCTTCATCAGCCAGCTGCGTCTCCGCAACGCATCGTTCAGGACTGTTTGAGCACATGCTTGCGCTCGATATCTCCGGTCTTGAAAAGCAGTTCCCCGGCCTGGCCGCGCCGGTTCTCGCCATCGACCGCTTCCATCTGCCGGCGGGCGGCAGGCTTGCGATCACCGGTGCCTCGGGTTCCGGCAAAAGCACATTCGTCAATGCCATTACCGGCTTGGAAGATGTCGGGAATGGCAGGGTATCCTGGAGCGGTACGGAGATCACGCGCCTGTCGTCCGGCCGGCGCGATGCGTTCCGCGCCCGCAATATCGGCCTCGTCATGCAGGACTTTCATCTGTTTCCCGGCTTGTCCGCCTTCGAGAATGTCGTGTTGCCGATCAAGCTGACACGGCGTCTTGCCTCCAACGAACGGGAACGTGCGCTTTATCTGCTGTCTGTCACCGGTATCGCCCGACCGCAACAGAAGGTCGAAACCTTGTCGCGCGGCGAGATGCAGCGCGTTGCCGTTGCCCGCGCATTGCTGTCGCGCCCCGGCGTCATCGTCGCCGACGAGCCGACCGCCAGCCTCGATCGTCAGGCGGGCCATGAGGTTGCGGAACTTCTGCTGCAGCTTTCGGCCGAGGAGGGGACGACGCTTGTCGTCGTCACGCATGACGCCACACTCGCCGAGCGCCTCGGCCGCCGCATCAATCTGGTAAACGGGCGGATCGAGGAAGACAGCCAAGAGGTTGCCGCGCAATGATCACCTTCATCCTTGCCGACCTCAGGCGCTTCTGGAGCGGTGCGCTGGCCGTCGTGGTGCTGATTGCCCTGTCGGTCGCGCTGAGCGTGACGGTGACGCTGCAGGAACGAGCTGTCCGGCTCGGCAGCGCGCGCGCCGCGGAAAAATTCGATCTGCTCGTGGGTGCCGCCGGCAGCGAGACGCAGCTGGCGCTTTCCGCCGTCTTCCTGCAGCCAGCGCCGTTGCCGCTGATGGAGGGTGCTGTTCTGTCCCGCCTTGCCAGTGATCCGCGTGTCGAACTGGCGGCACCGGTCGGCTTCGGCGATTCCGCATATGGGCATCCGATCGTCGGCACGACCACGGGCCTCATTTCGTCCCTCTCGCCCTCGCTCTCGCAGGGCGCGATGTTCGCGCGCCTCGGCGAAGCGGTGGTCGGCTCCGATGTCGCCTTGTCGACCGGCGCGGAAGTCAAGCCGATGCATGGCACGGCCGAGACCGGTGGCGAAACCCATACGGCCATCGCCTACAAGGTCACCGGCCGCATGGCGCCGACGGGAACAGCTTGGGATCGCGCCATCCTGGTGCCGATCCGTGCCGTCTGGCAGTTGCACGGCATGCATGGCGCGGACCATCACGACGATGATGGCGACGAAGCCAGTGTGCATGACGCAGCCGAGCCGCATCAGCATCCCGACGGCCGCGAAGAAGGCCATGAGCATGGGCATGTCGATGCCGACGCGCCGCTCGACGAGCAATTCGACGCGCAGACGCCCGGCATTCCGGCCGTTCTCGTCAAGCCGAAGACGATTGCCGATGCCTATCGCTTGCGGCAGGAATACCGCACGGGCACGACGCTCGGCATTTTCCCGGCCGAGGTGCTGACCAGGCTCTATGCGACACTCGGCGATGCCCGCAGCCTGCTTCTGGCGATCGCGCTCGGCACGCAGGCGATCGTGATTGCCGCGATCGTGCTGGTCACTATCATGCATGTCGGCTCGCGACGCCGGCAGATCGGCGCCCTGCGGGCGCTTGGAACACCGGTCCGCTCGATCGTCACGCTCGTCTGGGGCGAGCTCTTCGTCCTGTTCGCCGCCGGCATCCTGCTCGGTATCGCGCTCGGCTACACGGCAGCGCTGGTTATCTCCGTCAAGCTGGCGGCAGCGACCGCCGTGCGCCTGCCCGTCGGTTTCTCTTTCGATGATCTCTGGCTTGTCGGAGGCTTTGCAGGCGTTGCCGCGATCATCTCCATCGTGCCGGCGTTCAGCGCGCTACGCTCCAGCCCGGCTGCCGCACTGCGCGCCTAAGCAAGTCTAATCGTCTGTAAATCGGCGATGCGTCGCTGCGCTTCTGGCCACGTGCTCATAAATCCCCGTCATCAAGTCCAGTGTGCTGGACGCTTCCTCCAAACGGCGGCCCATGTTCGGGACGCCTTGCACAGCTTTTACCAGAAGGGCCGAGCGGACTGCGGCGTATTCGTCTGTGATGTCTCGACCTTTTTCTGTCACCGAATATGTGACCCCCGAACGGCCGCTGCCCCTTCTTTCCACCAGTCCTGCACCGACTAGCTTTCTCAAGCTGTACTGCATGTTCGGGATGTCTTCTCGATTGGACAGGCGCGCAAGATCCTTGATGGATTTAGGCCTATCATGCATGCGAATTATATGGAGCATAGCATTCTCAGGGCCGCTCGCTGCCAGTCCAATGACCGAAGCCAGGCACTCGGTTTGCCAGCGCCCGAAGGCCTCGAACGCGCGCATGAGGGCAAATTCCAATTCGGTCAGGTCCACTTGCAGCGGTGTTTGCGCCAGATGCCAGCTTCGATCCAAGCCGCGTGGATGGCCCTTCTGGTCTTCGGTTTCGGTGCTCATAGGCTTCCTTTGCGGGATATTGCGGTGACGCCAAGATGGCGAGTGTTGACAAGTTTCAAGTTTCAAATAAAATTTCTATCGTAAATTATATCAAAAAATAAAGGGAACGAAAATGTCGGAGAACTCCATGTTCGACGCAGGGCAATTTTTGCTCGGCACCTTCGCCAGCAATTGCTCCAGCGGCATGAGCGTTACCAAAGTGCCGGAACGCTGGGTCAATTCCTGGGACAACAATCTGAAATTGGCCCAGCAGCTGGATGAGGCAGGTATCGATTTCATGTTGCCGATCGCCCGATGGATCGGATATGGCGGCGACACCAATTTTCACGGCAATGTGCTGGAAACGATGACGTGGGCGGCGAGCTTGCTCGCCAGCACGAACAACATCAACGTCTTTGCCACCATTCACACGGCCGCGAACCATCCGGTGGTCGTTGCCAAGCAAATCGCGACGATCGATCAGATCAGCCGAGGACGGATCGGCCTCAACATAGTTGCCGGTTGGAACCAGCCGGAATACGAAGCATTGGGACTTGACCTGCCCGCTGACCATGAAAGCCGCTATGCCTATGCGGAGGAATGGTTCGATATCGTCAAAAGCCTATGGGAGCGAGATCAGGCCTTTGACTATGATGGCCAGTTCTTTCATCTCAGAAATGTACTTGGCGATCCTCGACCCGGGCATCGCGCACCTATCCTCAACGCTGCAGGTTCCGGCCAAGGCCGCTCCTTTGCCGTGCGGAATGCAGACTTTCTGTTTACTCCGGCCATAGATCTGAGCCGTTCGACGACTGAAATCGCGGAGTTGAAACAGCAGGGCAAAGCCGCCGGTCGCAATTTGGGTGTCCTCACCTTTGCCCATGTGGTCTGCCGACCGACGGAGGGAGAAGCGCGAGACTATCTTCAGCATTTCGGAAAGGACAATGCGGATTGGGAGGCGGTAGACAATCTAGTGCGCCTGCAATTCGCGCATGCGCAATCCTTTCCGCATGACCTTCTGGCATTGATCCGGGACCGGATGGCTGCTGGACATGGCGGTTTCCCGCTCATCGGGACGCCCGAACAGGTGGCGGAAGGTATTCTTGCCCTTCACAAGGCCGGCTTCAGCGGAACGACCATTTCATTTGTCGATTACAATGCCGAATTCCCGTATTTCCGTGATCGGGTTCTTCCATTGCTCGAACAGGCCGGTATTCGCAGGCCGGTTTCAATGCCGCATGTGACGATCTAAATCCATCGTGGATATCAGGAGAGAAGGTTGCTGCGGGACCTTCCGCCACAAGCTGAGAAGTATTCTCAATGCAAGCGCTGGCCGTCTGCTGGATCGAACAGATGTGTCTTTGCCGGGTCGATCCTCAGTTGGATCGGCTGGCCGGGAGACACCGAAGGACGGTCCCTGATGGCTGCGACGAGGGATTGCGCGCCAGCCTGCAGTTGCAGATGCGTGTCCGAGCCCGTCGGCTCGATGATGATGACCTTGGCCTGCACGCCGTCCGTATCGACGGCAATATGTTCCGGGCGGATGCCGAGCTGGACGGATCGGCCGAGATGGCGACGGGCGTTTTCCGGCAGCGGCCAATGCAGATCTTGCGCGTCCTGCAGGCCCAACGTCCCGTTTCGGTCGGTGACGAGGCCATCGATAAAATTCATCGACGGCGATCCGATAAAGCCGGCGACGAAGCTATTGGCAGGCGCATCGTAGATCTCAAGCGGTGAGCCGATCTGTTCGATATGGCCGCCGCGCATGACGACGATGCGGTCGGCCATGGTCATGGCCTCCATCTGGTCGTGCGTCACGTAGACCATGGTGGTGCCAAGCCGCTGGTGCAGCGTCTTGATCTCGGTGCGCATCTGCACGCGCAGCTTGGCGTCGAGATTGGACAGCGGTTCGTCGAAGAGGAAGACGGCGGGGTTGCGCACGATGGCGCGTCCCATTGCCACGCGCTGTCGCTGCCCACCGGACAATTGTCGGGGATAGCGATCGAGGAGCGCGGCAAGGTCGAGGATCGCTGCGGCATCGTTCACCTTTTGCTCGATTTCCTGGCGGCTGCGGCGCGCGAGCTTCAGCGAAAAGGCCATGTTGTCGCGCACGGTCATGTGCGGATAGAGCGCATAGGACTGGAACACCATGGCGATATCCCGCTCATTGGGTTCGAGATCGTTGACGATGCGGTCACCGATTTCGATCTCGCCGTCGCTGATGCCTTCCAGCCCGGCGATCATCCGCAGCAGGGTGGATTTGCCGCAGCCCGAGGGTCCGACAAGCACCACGAATTCTCCATCCTGTGCGGCGACGGAGACGCCGTGCAGCACTTCAAGCGCGCCGTAGCGTTTGATGGCGTTGCGAATGGTCAGTTTCGCCATGGATTTTTCTCCCGAAAATCTAGGCCGGCGCTTCAGCGCCCGCCCATGCCCGCATTGAGGGCAATGCTGTTGTAGATGAGCTTCTGCAGGATGATCGCGAGGAAGACGCCTGGAAGCATGGAAAGCGTGGCACCCGCCATCAGATAGTTCCACTGCGTACCTTGCTGCGTCTGGAACAGGGTGAGGCCGACCGGCAGGGTAGCATTGTCGGCACCGGTCATGACGATCAGCGGCCAGAGGAAGTTATTCCATTGCCCGATGAAGGTGAAGAGCGACAGAAGCCCGATGGCCGGCATCGACAGCGGCACGATGATGCTGACGAGGATGCGCAGGCGGGAAGCGCCGTCGATCCTGGCGGCTTCCTCGAGTTCCATGGGAATGGAGAGGAAGAACTGCCGCATCAGGAATGCGCCGAAGGTGCCGAAGGAGATCGGCAGGATCACGCCGGGGAAGGTGTTGACCAGACCGAGCTTGTTGACGATCAGAAACAGCGGAATGATGAGCATCAGCGGTGGCACCATCAGCGTGCCGATATAACCGAGCAGCAGCGTTTCGCGCGCCCTGAATTTCAGCCGCGCGAAGGCATAGCCGGAAAGGCAGGAGACGATGACGGTGATCGCTGTCACGCAGATCGCGATGATGGCGCTGTTGAGGAAGAAGCGGCCAAAGGGCAGCTGAGTCCAGGCGGCGCCAAAATTACCCCATTCGAAGATATCGGGCAGGATGCGCGGGGGTATCGCTGTCACCTCAGCATTTGAGCGCACCGCATTCGATACCATCCAGAAGAAGGGAAAGAGAAAGGCAATGGCGACGAGCGTGATTGCCAGGTGGTTGACGACATCGAGCACCAGCTTCCGGCGCGCTTTGGCTTTGGATTTAAGCGTCATAATGCACCCATTTGCGCTGGAACCAGAATTGAAGGGCCGTTAGCGCCATGATCAGCGCGAACATCACCCAGGCGATGGCCGAGGCGTAGCCCATCTGGAAGTTCTGAAAACCCCGTTGGTATATGGCATAGCCGAGCGTCGCGGTCGATGATCCCGGCCCGCCCTTGGTCATGACGAAAATCTGGTCGAAGACCTGCAGCGAGGTGATCGCCGTCATGACGGTGCCGAAGAACAGCGTCGGCGAGATCAGCGGCAGCCGGATTTTCCAGAAGCGGTCCCAGGCCGTTGCGCCATCGATGCGGGCTGCTTCAAGGTAGCTTGCCGGCACCATGTCGAGCGCGGCGTTGAAGAGAACGGTATTGTAGCCAACGCCGGCCCAGATCGAGGTGAGGACGACCGCCTGCATGGCAAGCGTGCGATCGTTCAGCACGCCCGACAATGGCAGCGATAGTGAGGCCATCAGGCTGTCGAAAAGCCCGCCGCTGGTGAAGATCAGCATCCAGACCATGGCGACCGCAATCAGCGGGGTAAAGGTCGGGAGAAAGAAGATCACCCGGAACCAGCGCTGCCCCATCTTCAGGCTCGAAATCCACGTTGCCAGCCCGAGCGAGATGATGATGTTCAGTACAAGATATTCGACGGTAAAGAAGAGGGTGTTGCGCAAGACCGTCCAGAATTGCGGGTCGGTCGTAAACAGGCGCACATAGTTGGAAATGCCGACGAAACGCGGCGTACCGAGCAGCTGCCAATTGGTGAAGCTGAGCGCGATCGAGGCAAGGATCGGCAGGACGAGAAACAGGACGATGCCGATCAGGCCCGGCAGCAGGAAGAACAGGGCCGTCCATCCTTCGCCTCTGAACCATCTGCGCGAGCGTGGCCTTGGTCTTGCGATCATGTCTGTATGCTTGCCCAGCATCATGGGCCTCTCCTTTCCGGTGATGGCGCTGCGGTCGAGCGGGTGGGCTCTGCCGCAGGCCGACGAGACGCCCGGTCTATGGCAGCTGGCTCTGAATGTCGCTCAATACGCCTTCGGGTTTCGAGTCTCCCGTCAGCGCGAGCGGCACATATTGCATCACCAGATTCTCGAACTGGTTCCATTTCTCGTTGATGCGGAACGGTGTGGTGTGGGCAAATATATATTGCAGCGTATCGCGGGTGCCGCTGACATTCTTGGCGGCGCCGTCATACCAGGCGGTCTGCTGTGCAAGCCGAGCCGGCAGTGCGCGTCCGGCCGCGCCAAGGATTTCCGCGGCCTTGGGGCCTGTCAGCACCTGCAGCGCCTTGAAGGCGGCATCCTTGTGCTGGCTGGTGGCGGAGATACCCCAGCCTGAGCCGGCCGTAATGAAGCGCGAGGAGCCGCTGCCGCGCGGCAGCGGTGCGATGCCGATCTTGAAATTGACATTGGCCTGCCCGGTAATCAATGACCAGGGACCGTCGATATACATGGCGACATTGCCCGAAGCGAAGCGGCCGCTTGCGGCCGAAGCATCGGCCGCGGAGGCAAAGACCGGCGAGAGTTTGTCCTTGGCTGTGAGATCGGCGTATTTGCCGAACGCATCGACAAAGCCGGCATTGGTGAGGTCGAATTCATTGTCGGCATTGAAATAATCCGCGCCGAGCGCGACGGGGCCGGCGATGAAATCGAAAGCCTGGGTGCCATAGCCGTATGCTCCGTCCTTGGTCAGTACCTTGGCGTCGGCCTTGAAGTCGTCGAACGTCCAGTCTTTGGCGGGCTCCTTCAAGCCGGCGGCTGCGAACTTGTCGCGATTGTAGAAGACCATCCACGGGCCGACATCGTAGGGCAGCGCATAGAGTTTGCCGTCCTGCGAAAGACCGGACATGATCGATGTTTCGAAGTCAGCCACCTTCACGTCGCTGCCTTTCACATAATCATCAAGCGGCGTCAGGATCGAAGAGAAATTCGGCAGGCGCATCGATTGCATTGAGACGATATCGGCGACCTGACCCGATGCTGCCAGAACCGGCAGGCGCGTCCAGTAGTCCGTCCAGCCCGAAAGCTGCAGCTTGACCTTGATATCGGGATATTGCTTGTTGACGAGATCGGCCAGCTGCTGCCAGAGCTCCGCATCGTTCGGCGCCCCCCACATCTGCCAGGTAAGGGTCACGGCGGCATCCTGCGCTTGCGCGCCGATGCCGGGTAGTGAGCTCGCCGCAAGGGCGGCGGCAAAGATCAATGAACGCTTCATGATTGTTCCTCCTCCTTAATGATTTTCGTTGCAGTGACGTTGATCACTATCCGGACGCTCCCCTCCGGCTTGGTCTTGCGGCTCGTTCACGCCGCGATCATGGCCTCCAGGTCGGCGATCAGGCCGATCAGTTCGCTTCGTTGACGCTGCCACGTGTCCGGGCCTTGCTCCGGCTCCAGAATGGCCGTCATCCGCTGGAGAAAGTCAGGCGGCAGCCGTTCGAGTTCGGCCGCCATGGGCAGGTTCCAGCCGTCGCCCGGGAAATAGACCCGGTTGAAGGCAAAGACGGTCTGCAGAATGGCGTTGGCAAGCTTGCCTGTGAGACCGACGAGAAAGACGAGGTCGCGGCGAACGACCTTGCTCTCATAGTGATAATCTCGGGCCCAATAGCGCAGGATTTCCATGTACTGACTGAGCACGGACGCCCTGAGCGCTTCCGGATATTGCGCCAGCTGCTGCCTCCAACCGGTCAGCAAACCCCTGGGATCGGCGATGATCTGCTGGTTGGCAAGATCGGTCGGCAGGTGATAGCCCCAGATCGTCCATTCGAAGCTCTTCGGCACGACCACTCCGGCAAGCCAGGAATCCAGGTCGCGCTGGACGCCGGCATACCGCCGCATCCAGACGCCATCCATGCGGATGCCTTCGGCCTGCCAGTCTCGCAGCGCGGCATCGAAACGCCGCCACGCCGCGGTTTGCCGGACCTCCGGTCCGCGATAGGCATCGGCATAGACCCTGAAGTCGAAATCCGATTGCGCATCCGACCGCCCCTTGCCGCGCGATCCGGCGAGTGCGACGGCACCATTGCCGTCTTCTGCCAGATCGGCGATCAGGGGGGTCATCGCGGCTATGAGTTCGGTTTCGCGGCTCACGACGGCACAGGGCGGCTGGGCTTCGCTATCTCCCTTAATCTTTGACTTAATCCTTGAGGATCAGTTCGATGACGGGCGTCACGACGTCAGGCTTGAGCACCGGCAATTCCAGGGTCAAAATGCCTTCTCCGACGGCGACGCCGACATTGGAGTCGACGTCGGCATCCGGGTCGAGCCAATGAAGCTCGCTGGCATCGTGCAGGAACTGTGCATATTTGACCTTGCGCCCCAGTCCTTCGATATGGATGTGGCGGAAGGGCCAGGTCTGTATATGCAGGTAGAGCCGATTGCCCTTCTGGGTGAAGCGGCATCCGTTTGGCGCCTTGTAGGTCGAAGGTCCTGCGCCATAGATCGCACGCCCGTTCAGACGCAGCCATTCGCCATAGGTATCGAGCGCCTTGATGGCGCGGGCGTCGAAGGTGCCGCGGCCGGTCGGGCCGACATTCATCAGCAGATTGCCGCCGAGCGAGACCGTGTCGACCAGGATGTTGATGAGCTGGCCGGCATCCTTCCAGCTGGTCTCGTCGCGATAATAGCCCCAGGAGCCGCTGAAGGTGTGGCAAGCTTCCCATCGCACCGGCAGGCCAGCAACGGTCGGTGCGACTCGCGGCGTATATTGCTCCGGCGTGACGAGTTCGGGCATGTGATCCGCATCGCGCGGCAAGTCGAGGCGGTCGCCGACGATGATATCGGGCTGTAGCTGGCGCACCAGCTTCATCAGGTCGTCGCTCTCCCAATCGGCACGGCCCTTGCCGGGCAGGCCCTTGTAGACGCGCTGGGGATAGCTGAAATCGAACCAGATCACATCGATCTTGCCAAAATTCGTCAAAAGCTCGGTCACCTGATCGCGCATGTATTTGGCGTAACGCTTGACGTCGCGGCCCTCGTTGAGCTTGGCGGCGTCGGGATGGTTTCGCTGCGGGTGATGTCCGTCGATCGGGAAGTCGGGGTGGTGCCAGTCGAGCAGCGAATAATAGAAGCCGACCTTGAGCCCCTCAGCGCGAAGCGCTTCGACATAGGGGCCGATCAGGTCCTTGCCATAGGGGGTGTTGGTGACTTTGTAGTCGGTGACCTTGCTGTCCCACAGGCAGAAGCCTTCATGGTGCTTCGCGGTCAGAACGACATATTTCATGCCGGCTTCGCGAGCGCGGCGTGCCCATTCGCGGGCATCGTAAAGGTCGGGGTCGAAATTGTCGAAATACTTCTGATAGGCCTCGGTGGTGAACTCCTCGCGGTTCTTCAGCCATTCGTGACGTGCGCCGAGGGCGTAAAGTCCGAAGTGGATGAACATGCCGAAGCGGTCGTGTCCAAACCATGCCTTGCCGTCGGCCACATTCTGGCCGCCACTGATCGCTGCGTCGCTCACACTATCCTCCCAAGTGTTAAGGCTTAATCGAACCGGTTCGATTTGATAATTGATCCTCATGCCCGGTATGTCAAGCGCACTGTTGAAATCTCTTTCCGCATATTGCTTCATGGCCCGCAAATGTTAGATTTGTGACAAAGATTCAGGGAAGGGAGTCCTTTCGATCGGAAGGCTTGAGGCGATAGAAACGGTTCGAAAAATTCATGGCCACCATTCGTGACGTCGCCAAACTCGCTGACGTATCCGTCTCCACGGTGTCGCTGGCCCTGAGCAATCCGGCGCGCGTCAGCCAGAAAACGCTGGAGAAAATCCGTCAGGCAATCGCCGCGGTCGGCTTCGTTGCCGATCCGCTTGCCCAGAGCCTAGCGCGTGGACGCAGCCGCATGATCGGCTTCATCGTCGGCAATGTCGGCAACCCGTTTTTCGGGGATATCCGGCGCGAGCTGGAAAATTATGCGCTCGATCACCAACACTTCGTCGTCGTCACCGATTCCTCAGGCAAAACGGATCGCGAGAGGGCGATGGTCGAGCACCTGATCGGCCTGAAGACCGCAGGCCTCGCACTTGCGCCGTCAGGCCATGATCAGGATTATATCGACTTCATTGCCGGCCTGAACCTGCCGATCGTCTGTTTCGACCAGAAGGTTACGGGCATCGAGCGGGATTTCGTCGGCTCCGACAATTATCTGGCCGGGGCGATGCTGACGGAACATCTCCTGCAGCTCGGCCACAGGCGCATCGCCGTCATTACTGGCCCGAGCCATATGCATACCGCGACGGAGAGATATCGCGGCTTTGCGGATACGATGGCCAATGCCGGCGTGGACATCAACCCGAATTTCGTCGTCGACGGCCAGTTCACGCGCACAGCCGGCTACGAGGCGGCCATGCGTTTGCTGATCCAGCCCGAACGCCCTACCGCGATCCTCGGCACCAATAACGCAGTTGCCCTCTCGGCGCTGCAAGCCATGCAGGAGCTGGGCTTCCGCTGTCCCGACGACATCTCGCTCGCCATGATCGACAATGTGCAATGGAGCTCGGTCATCACGCCGCGCATCACCATGGTGGTCCAGGATACGCTGGCGCTCGGCGGCATCATCGCAAGACGCCTGATGCACCGTATCACCCATCCGCAAGGTGCGGTCGAGCCGCCGCAGGATTTCGTGCTAACGCCGAAATTCGTTCCGGGCAATTCCTGCCGGAGAGTTTAGAGCTCTGTACACCATGCATTGGGGCGCCGAAGGCCTCTTGCGCCTTGACGGCGGACGCTTTCGGGATTGTCTCAGAACTGGTTGCCGGATGCGATATTTCCGACAGAAACGTCTGCCTTGCCGGACATGGATACGATTCTGGGAAATTAGGCCCATAGATTGCCGATCTAGTCTCGCGCAAGGTCTGGTTGCGATAGTCCATGCGGGGCGAATATCGATGAACTGCGCTGTGGGGGCGATCTATGATTTCGACGTATCTCGGCTACGTG
Source organism: Rhizobium pantanalense (assembly GCF_030182525.1). NCBI lineage: Bacteria > Pseudomonadati > Pseudomonadota > Alphaproteobacteria > Hyphomicrobiales > Rhizobiaceae > Rhizobium > Rhizobium pantanalense. Next base: position 27,615 of record NZ_JAQJCH010000019.1, on the reverse strand, counting down.
TCCGCGACAAGGGACATGGCATCGACGCTTGCGCGCATCGCCAAACAGGCGACGGTCAAAAGTGACCAGCAATATTACGATGCGCATATCGGCAAGATTAAGAATGTCGATGAATTTCTGAGCGACTACAAGCTGTATAGCTATGCGATGAAGGCCTATGGCCTCGAGGACATGACCTACGCCAAGGCCTTCATGAAAAAGGTCCTGACCAGCGACCTGAGCGACACGAGCAGCTTTGCAAACAAACTGACGGATAGCCGTTACCGGCAATTCGCTGCCGCTTTCAATTTCGGCGGCACATCAAAAAATCAATCGGCCCAGAGCGATTCACAGAAGAGCGATACGATCGGGCTCTATGAGCAATCCTTCGCCAATGAAACGGCTTTGGCCAAGAAGGAAAGCAAGTTCTACGATAGCTGGATCGATAAGGTGTCGAACGTCGACGACATCGTCAACAGCAGCAGAATGACGGACTATATCCTGCGGGCGCACGGTTTAAACCCGGACAATATTTCGAAGGCGTTCCTGAAGTCGGTTCTGACCAGCGATGTCAACGACCCGAACAGCTTCGTCAACACGGCGAGCAATTTCTCGACGGCATCGCTGCAGCCGACATACAAGCTGATCGCGTCGCAGTTCAGCTTCAATGCCGACGGAACGCTTTCCGGCGCGACCGCGCAGACCGCTGAGCAGAAGGAGGCCATGATCTCGCGGTATGACAGCATGGTCCCGAGCCTGTTGAGCCCGGCTGCGGCCGCCAACAATGACGATTACTATCGTCAGACGATCACGAAAGTTCAGTCGCTCAGCGACATAACCGGCGACAACAGGCTGTTTTCCTACATAAAGACCGCATTCAACCTGAATCCCAAGCTCACTCCCGTCCAGTTCAACCTCGCTTTTACGAATTCCGATTATGCCGCCGTGACTGGAATGGCGGATATGGTTTCGCACTTTCAGTTTGCATCCGATGGTACGCTGCCCGCCAGTCAGCCGGCGCAGACGCCGCAAGCCATTGCCGACATCTCGGCCAAATATTTGAACCAGGCGAAAGATGCCAAACAGAACCTGTTCGACGATGCGGAAAAACACTACAAGGGCGCGGTCGGCGAGATAAAGACGATCGCGGACTTTTTTGCCGCCAACGATACCAAGAACAAGAATCTTCCAACCGTGGAGGACATGGCGCTTCGCGCCTTTGGGATTGGCAAGAATGAGGTCTCCAGAGATCAGTTGCGCAAGATCCTGGAAAGCGATCCCTATGACAGCAAGAGCTATGTCAATTCGCTGAAAGACGACAGATTCGTCGGGCTTGCCAAGGCTTTCAATTTCGACAGTGAGGGCAATCTGCGAGCGCCGGTCGCGGCCTTGTCCCAGACCTCGATCAACAGCCTGATTTCCGCTTATTCGAAGTCGAAGACCTTCGGATTGACCGGCGAGATGCGAGACAAGGCGGTCAAGGATGCGAAGGACGCAGCGACCGAATTCAGCAAGTCGATCGCCAAGATCAAGACGGTCGACGAACTCCTGGCTGACAAAAAGCTGACGGAATTTATCCTCGTTGCGAACAATATCGATCCCAAGTCGGTCGACAAGAATACCTTGAAGAAGGCCTTCACTGCGGATCCCGAGGATGCCAAGGGCTTTCTGAACACGCAGGCAGGCCAGCAGTTCAAGGCGATGGTGAATGCCTTCAATTTCGACGCCAAGGGAAATCTGACCACAGCCAAGATCGAGCCAGGACAGAACAAGGGCGCGCGTCTCGCCACCAACGATCTCTATCTTCATCAGACCCTGGAGACGCAGCAGGGAAGCTCCAACGAAGGCGTCCGTCTCGCTCTCTATTTCCAGCGCAAGGCGCCGCAGGTCAATTCCGTCTACGATATCATGTCGGATCCGGCGCTCTACAATGTAATCAAGACGACTTATTCGCTGCCCGCGTCCATGTCGAACATGGATGTGACCCGCCAGGCGGCGATGCTTGAAAAGCTATTCCCGGTCAAGGACTTGCATGATGTCAGCAAGGTGAGCAACCTGCTCAAGCGCTTCTCGGCCGTCTATGATGCGGCAAATGGCGGGAATACGACCTCCGCCGCATCCGCCATCCTGACGCGCGGATCGGGGATTGGCATGAGCGCGGATCTGATGCTCTCGATTGCCCAGCTCAGATCGCGATAGCGTCTTCGTTTGCGATACTATTGATGCTGCAACACGCTCAGGCCCCCGTCCACTGTCAGGCAGGCGGCATTCATGAAGGAACACTCGTCCGAGACCATGAAGACCGCTGCCATGGCGATCTCGTGAGGGGTGGCGATACGGCCGCCCGGATGCAGTTTCATCGTCTCGGCCTTCGCCTTTTCCGGATCGGGAAAACTGTTCCAATAATCGATGGCCTTCTGCGTTGCGACATAGCCGGGCGCGAGCGCGTTCACGCGCACGTTCTTCGAGGCATATTCGATCCCCAGAGATTTGGTCATGCCGAGAAGCGCATGCTTGGCAAGCGGGTAGGGGAAGGTATGCGGAATGATCGTGAAGGCGTGGGTCGAGGCGATGTTGAGTATGACGCCACCGCCACGGGCGATCATCCCGGACAGCACGGACCGGCAGCAATTCCAGGCGCCTTTGAGATTGATGTCAAAGCAACGTTCCCATTCCTCATCTGTCGTCTGCAACGGCTCGGCAAAGACGTTGATCCCGGCATTGTTGACGAGCGCATTGATGCCGCCGATTTCGCCGGATGCTCTGGCCACGGCTGCGCGCACGGCTTCGGCATCGGTGATGTCGGCCGCCTGATAGCCAAGATTGGCGCCAGCTTCCTTCAGCCTATTCGCAGCCTGTTCCAGCAGAGCTTCGTCGCGATCGATCAGGAAGATACTAGCATCTTCGGCCACGCATGCCTCGGCTATGGCCAGCCCTATCCCCTGCGCGGCTCCGGTAATGAAGATTCGTTTTCCCGAAAGGCGATTTGACATCCAGTATTCCTCTTTGTGCTGGGGCGGAAATCCGCGGTCAGTCGGCCGCGGGCTACCGCGAATATTCCTGTGGCTGCAAGCGGATCGATCCTGCAAATGTCTCTCCCGGCTGCAGGATTTTCAAATCTCCGAGGTCGGCGAGATTGTGACCGTTGGCGATGTGGGACATCGGCTCGAAGCAGAAATAATCATGGCGAAAGGCCGGATTGAAGTTCGTATCTGGAATGAAGATGAATGCGTGTCTGACTGAAGCGTCGGCGGTCAGCCGCAGGCCTACATGTCTCTCCGGCCAGACGATCTCCGCCTCGCCGCTCCATCCCTCGAAGCCGTTGTTGACCCAGCGGCGGGGCAGGGGGGAGGGTGCGGAGAAATCGAGATCGGCCGGAATCTCGGTAGGTTCTCCCGGAAGCCAGCCTTCGGTTTCCGTCCAAAATCGCTGCGCCGGCGCAAAGAGCGTCGTCTCGGGGGTCATCGGGAAGTATGGATGCCAGCCAAGCCCGAAGGGCAGCGCCTCCTTGCCGATGTTCTCAACGCTCATGTGAAGCATCAGCCCTTCGGATGACAGCGCGATGATCTGCCTCGCTGCGTAACTGTAGGGCGTATCGCCCTCCCGATGATGAAAGCCGATCTGCACTTCGTTGCCGCTGTGGGAGAGGACGGACCATTTGGCCTGCCAACCGTCGCCATGAAGGTAGTGAGGATCCGAAGCCGTGTTCGGCCTCAGCCGATAGCCGCGCCCCGCGAACGCGAAACGATTGTTTCGCACGCGGTTGCCGAAGGGAACGAGGGGGTAGCAGGCGGAGGCGGACGCATGCGCATCGTCCCGAGCGGGTCTCAATAGCGCAATCCTGTGCCCCTCCACCGTCCAGGCATAATCGAGCAATGTGCCGCCGAAGGTTGAAACGCGAGCAGAAAGCGAACCGTCTCGCAAATCGATGATGGTCATTAAGCGGTTGCCTTCTCCTCACAACAAGGCCGGTGCCGAACGGATGGCACCTATCTTTGCCTCGTTCCAAGTCAACAGATATATATGATTTATTTTCGGATTATCTCTGAGACTTTTGCCGTCAAATCTCGTAATTTTATCTCTGTTTGGCATTTCGAGCAAGCTTCTGGCAATCATCCAACGCCGCAATGGCATAAATAATCATACACAAATATTGACTGGTATGATGTTTTTTCATATTCAAGGTCTCGGGTCCGTTGGGCTGTAAACGCAGCTTAATTGTTATACAAATAATTGACTCATATTACAATATAACTTACGGAAATCGAGCGGTTCCCGGGAGATGGATGGGGGCGCGCAAACAAAGGGAGAGAGATCATGCGCTTTTTCAAAGCGGCAATCCTTGCCGGCACCTTTGCCGTTCTGGCGGCCGGCTCTGCTTTCGCGGAGGACGTCAAGATCGGCTTCATCGTGAAACAGCCCGAAGAACCCTGGTTCCAGGACGAATGGAAATTCGCCGACCAGGCGGCCAAGGAGAAGGGCTTTACCCTCGTCAAGATCGGCGCTGAGGATGGCGAGAAGGTTCAGTCGGCGATCGACAATCTCGGCGCGCAGGGGGCGCAGGGCTTCATCATCTGCACGCCGGACGTGAAGCTCGGCCCCGGTATCGTTGCCAAGGCTGCCGCCAATCAGCTGAAGCTGATGACCGTCGACGACCGTCTGGTGAATGCCGAGGGCAAGCCGCTCGAAGATGTGCCGCATATGGGCATTTCCGCAACGAAGATCGGCGAGACCGTGGGCCAAGCGATCGTCGACGAAATCAAGAAGCGCGGCTGGGACATGAAGAATGTCGGCGCGATCCGCGTGTCCTACGATCAGCTGCCGACCGCCGTCGACCGCGTCGAAGGCGCGATCTCTGTTTTGAAGGCAGCGGGCTTCCCGGCCGCGAACATCTACGACGCGCCCCAGGCCAAGACCGATACGGAAGCAGCGCTCAACGCTGCGACAACGGTTCTCAACAAGCATGCCGATATCAAATACTGGGTTGCCTTCGGCCTCAACGACGAAGCCGTGCTCGGTGCCGTCCGTGCCTCGGAATCGGTCGGCATTCCCGCAACGAACATGATCGGCGTCGGCATCGGCGGCGCGGATTCGGCGATCAACGAGTTCAAGAAGCCCGCTGCGACCGGCTTCTTCGGAACTGTCATCATCTCGCCGAAGCGTCATGGCTATGAAACGGCGCTCAACATGTATGACTGGATCGCCAACAGCAAGGAGCCGCCGAAGCTGACGCTCACCTCCGGTTCCCTTGCGCTGCGCGGCGATTACGAAAAGGTTCGCAAGGATCTCGGCATCGAATGATCATCCAGGCAGGATGATGTCCGTCCGGCGGCCTCATAAATGCCGCCGGACCTTCTCTCGATGGAGCAAGCATGGCTTTCCTTGAATTCAAGGGCATTTCCAAGGGCTATCCCGGTGTCCAGGCGCTGTCCGACGTCTCCTTCAACGTCGAAAGAGGCGCCGTGCATGGGCTGATGGGCGAAAACGGCGCCGGCAAATCGACGTTGATCCGGGTTCTCTCAGGTGATCAGGCGGCGGATGCCGGCAGCATCGTCATCGATGGCGTGGAGCAACACTACAGCTCGGTCCGCGATGCTTTTCATGTCGGCGTCATCGTCATCCATCAGGAACTGCAGCTGGTGCCGGAACTGACGGTTGCCGAGAACCTCTGGCTCGGCCGTTTTCCCGGCAAGGCCGGCGTGATCGACGGCAAGAGGCTGATCGAGACCGTTCGCACCAAGCTCAAGCAAATCGGCATCGATGTCGATCCCGCGGCAAAGGTTTCCTCGCTGTCGATCGGCGCGCGCCAGATGGTGGAGATCGCCAAGGCCGTCATGGTCGATGCGCGGGTGATCGCGCTCGATGAGCCGACCTCCTCGCTCTCGTCACGTGAAAGCGAAATCCTGTTTTCCCTGATCGACCGGCTGAAAGCCAACGGCACCGTCATTCTTTATGTCTCGCATCGCCTGGATGAGATCTTCCGGCTCTGCGACAGCCTCACCGTGCTACGTGACGGCAAGCTTGCGGCCCATCATCCTGACATTGCCAATACGACGCGCGAACAGATCATCTCGCAAATGGTCGGCCGCGAAATCAGCAATATCTGGGGCTGGCGCGAACGTCCGCTCGGCGAGGTGCGTCTGGAAGTCAAGGGTCTCTCCGGTTCGAAGTTGCGTAATCCCGTCAGCTTCTCGGTTCGCAGGGGCGAAATCCTAGGCTTTTTCGGCCTCATCGGCGCCGGCCGAAGCGAAATGGCTCGGCTTCTTTATGGTGCGGATCATCGTCATCAGGGCAGCGTCTCGATAGACGGCGTCGCCGTCGCGCCGAACAATCCGAAGGCCGGCATCAGTGCCGGCATGGTTCTGTGTCCGGAGGACCGCAAGTTCGACGGTATCATTCAGGGGCGGTCGATCGAGGAAAATATCGCCATTTCCTCGCGGCGGCATTTCTCGCCCTTCGGCATCCTCAATCCGAAGAAGGAAGCCTCGGTCGCCGATCAGTTCATCACCAAGCTCAGGGTCCGTACGCCCTCGCGCAAGCAGGATATCGTCAATCTCTCGGGCGGCAACCAGCAGAAGGTCATTCTTGGCCGCTGGCTTTCGGAGCAGGGTGTCAAGGTTCTCGTCATCGATGAGCCGACGCGCGGCATCGATGTCGGCGCCAAATCGGAAATCTATGAAATTCTCTACGAGCTTGCGGCTGGTGGCATGGCGATCGTCGTCATCTCCAGCGAGCTTCCCGAGGTGATGGGCATTTCCGATCGCATCATGGTCATGTGCCAGGGACGCGTCGCCGCCGATGTCGCCCGCGCCGATTTTGACGAACGGGCCATTCTGACCGCAGCTTTGCCCGACAAGAATGCCGCCGGCACGATCTAATTCAGGAATAGTAGTGATGAATTCGTTGAAAAAAATCCTTCTCGGCGAACAGGGCCTCGTGGTGATCTTCGCGATCGCCTTCGTGATCGTATCGCTCTTTGTGCCGAGCTTCCTGACGGAGCGCAACATGCTCGGTCTGCTGCAGTCGGTGGTGACGATCGGCATCGTCGCCTGCACGATGATGTTCTGCCTGGCCTCGCGCGACTTCGATCTCTCGGTCGGCTCGACGGTCGCCTTTTCGGGCATGATCGCCGTCATGGTGTCGAACTCCACCGGCTCCATTCCGCTCGGCCTGCTCGCCGCACTGATCTGCGGCAGCGTCGTCGGCGTCGTCAATGGCGTCGTCATCGCCAAGTTCCGCATCAACGCGCTAATCACTACGCTCGCGACGATGCAGATCGTGCGCGGCCTTGCGCTAATCGCGTCTGATGGCCGCGCCGTTGGCATCAACGATCCGGCCTTCTATCAGCTCGCGCTGTCGCGCTTCCTGACGGTGCCGACACCGATCTGGATCATGGTGCTGCTTTTCATCATCTTCGGCTTCACGCTCAACCGCACTGTTTTCGGCAAAAACACACTTGCGATCGGCGGCAATCCCGAGGCGTCGCGTCTTGCCGGTGTCAATGTCGTCAACATGCGGATCTGGATCTTTGCCTTGCAAGGCCTCGTCTGCGCCATTGCCGGCATCCTGCTTGCCTCGCGCATCACCTCGGGCCAGCCGAACGCGGCAACCGGGCTCGAGCTCTCCGTCATCTCGGCATGCGTGCTTGGCGGCGTGTCGCTTGCGGGCGGCCGCGCAGCGATGACCGGCGTGATCGTCGGCGTCCTCATCATGGGCATTGCCGAGAACGTCATGAACCTGCTCAATATCCAGGCCTTCTATCAATATCTCGTGCGCGGCTGCATTCTGCTGCTTGCCGTTCTATTGGACAATCTGCGGTCGTCGGCGGCAGGACGTGGCAGTCGCTTGTAACGGTCGGATTTTCCAGGAGAAGTTTGGGGAGAAGTTTGTCGGGCTTGCAGTTGCACATTGATGCCGGGGCGTAGTGCCGCTCATGATCGCTGACAGGCCAGCGGAAGGGAGTGCTAGGGATGAGTACGCGTTTGAGGTCTTTACGGACGACGCAGGCCGCGCCTGAGCAGGGAAGGCGTACCGTGCGCGAGGAGCTGTTGAAGAAGCTCATCGGCCAGATCGTCTCGGGCTCTCTCGCCGAGGGCTCGGTTCTTCCCAATGAGGCTGAACTTTCGGAGGTTTACGGCGTCAGCCGCACCAGCCTGCGCGAAGCCATGCAATATTTGTCGGCGCTGGGAATGGTCCGTTCACGCACTCGCGCCGGCACCACGGTCCTGCCACGAGAGAACTGGAATTATCTGGACCCGCTGGTTCTCGATGCGACCCTGGCACTCAGCAACGACCGCAGCTTCTACGATTCCCTGCTCGATGCGCGGCAGGTGCTAGAACCAGCCGCTGCCGCACAGGCGGCTGCCAATGCCACGGCTAAGCAGCTTGCACAGATTGCCGAGGCGTTCGAGGACATGGTCGCTGCCAATGCCCGCGACAACGAGGCATGGAGCCAGGCGGATCTGGAATTTCATACCGCGATCATCAATGCCAGCGGCAATTGGGTTTTCCGCCAGTTCGCCACGGCGATCCGCGCCGCTTTGCTCGCGAGTTTTCGCCTGACCAATCGGGCCAGCCAGTCGCATGATTACGCGATCGCGCGCCATCAGGATGTGCTGGATGCGATCCGCATGCGCCGGCCCGATGCTGCACGTTTTGCCATGGAGCAGCTGATCGGAACGGCCAGAATGGAGCTTAGTGACGCCCTGCGTGCCGCTAAGCTGAAGGAAGGATCGGAATAGGCCGGTTTGTCTGCGGCAAGGAAGGTCCACTATCTGCTATATGTCCGGCATGACGGAGCGCGCTATATCGTTAATCTGGATATTGAAACCTGTCCGGATGATTGAGTTTAGGCAACGGCGACTTTCTCCGTCCAATAACTCTCGCCTCACAAGTTGAAACGCAGCCGCTGTTGCAATGCGGCGCTGTCTACGGAGGAGATGTCGCAGTGACCGACGATGAAAAGGCAATCCGGAACGTCGTGGAAACCTGGATTGCCGCGAGCAAGGCGGGCGATACGGCGACCGTCCTCGGACTGATGACGGACGATGTCATCTTCATGGTTCCCGGCCAGGAACCCTTCGGCAAGGCGGCATTTGCTGCGGCTTCCAAAGGCATGGAGGGCATGAAGATGGAGGGTGCGAGCGAGATCGTCGAACTGCAGGTGCTCGGTGACTGGGCCTATATCCGCAATCACATCGACATGACAGTGACACCGCCTGATGGCGACGCCGTTCATCGATCGGGCTATACGCTCACGCTTCTGCGCAGGGAGGCTGACGGGGAGTGGCGCCTCGCGCGCGATGCCAACCTTCTGGCCGTGCGGCCCTGATCTATCTCGCTCCCAGCCTTTCGGCCACGTAGACTTTATCAGGCGGCGTCGAGGGCAGCGGCGAGGTCGGCGATCAGATCGTCGGGATGTTCGATCCCGATAGACAGGCGGATCGTCGACTCCAGCACGCCGATGCGGTGGCGTACATCCATAGGTACGCCGGAATGCGTCGTCGTTGCCGGATGGGAAGCGAGCGATTCCGTGCCGCCGAGGCTGACGGCGAGCTTGAAGATCTGCAGCGCGTTCAGGAATTTGAATGATGCCGGCTGGCCACCCTTGATGTCGAAGGAGAAGGTGGAGCCCGCGCCGCTGCACTGGGCAGCGAAGGTACGGCCCGTTGCCGAGGACGGATCCGTGTAGGGCAGATAGTGGATCTGCTCGACCTTCGGATGGTCCCGCAGGAAATCGGCGACCGCCCGGGCATTGCTGTTTGCCCGCTCCATGCGGATCTGCAGCGTTTCCAGCGACCGGCCGAGCATCCAGCAGGAATGCGGATCGAGCTGAGTGCCGATCGCTCCGCGCAGCGCCTTCACCTGTTTGATGATGGCTCTGGAGCCGAGGGCGGCGCCCGCGATCAGATCGGAATGGCCGCCGACATATTTGGTCAGCGAGTAGAGGGAAATATCCGCGCCATGTTCGATCGGCCGCTGGAAGACAGGGCCGAGCAGGGTATTGTCGCAGGCGATGATCGGCGTGTGTCCCTGCTTCCTGCCGATCGCATCGGCAATGCGGCGGATCATGGCGATATCGACGAGGCTGTTCGTGGGGTTGGCAGGCGTTTCCACGAGAATGACCGAGACACGACCTTTGGCCATGGCCTCCTCGGTAGCTGCTGTCACCGAGTTTTCGTTGACGCCATCGGCGAAGCCGACGGCGGTTACTCCGAGATTGAGGAATGTCTTGGCGACCAACGTTTCCGTGCCGCCATAAAGCGGCTGCGAATGCAGTATCGCATCGCCCGGGCGTGTAAAGGTGAGAAGGGCGGTCGCGATGGCCGACATGCCGGAGGAAAACAGGGCGCCGCTTTCTGCCTTTTCATAAACGGCAAGGCGATCCTCGACGATTTCGCTGTTCGGGTGGTTGAAGCGTGAATAGACGAGACCCACCCCCGTGCCCGCCGGCGGCTCGGTGCGGCCGGAGATGTAATTGAAGAAATCGCGCCCGTCCTCTGCCGATTTGAAGACGAAGGTCGAGGTCAGGAAAACAGGCGGCTTAACCGCGCCCTCGGATAGCTCCGGATCGTAGCCGTAATTCAGCATCTGTGTTTCGGGATGGAGGGGGTGGTTGCCGATATGCGTTTTGGACGGATGCGGCGCAGTCATGACGGTCTCCTCGGCCGATGATGTGAATTTTAGACTCACATTATACATCACTTAGGATGCCGGCTCGCAATTCGTCATCATCTGCGATGCGGTTCGGTACTGGCCCAATATAGGTCGGACTATCCAACTAGCGCATGACTATCCGGAATACGACAGAAAGGTCGCTATATCCGTGAGTGGCGCTCGCCGTGACGCCCTACCACCCCAATTTTCGAGAGCTTCCGGCTTCGCTGTCGCGGTCATGCAGAAATGGGGCGTTTCTTGATCGACCGGTTCTAACCGATGAGCAGGCGGAGGCGAAATGCATGAAGAAAACCAATGAGGTTTACATTTGAAATCGGGCGTTCGAAAATTTGTGTTTCGCGATCTTCAGAAAATCGATGGTTACATCGACCCACCGGATGCGCTTGTCTTCCTGTCTTTGATCGAAAAGCAAAGACAGGAGAAACTTTACGGCGGTCTCGCCGAAATCGGGGTCTATTACGGGCGGTCCTATTTTTTGTTGCGCAAGATCAGTGCACCTGACGACAATGTGCTTGCGATCGACCTTTTCGACATAGAAGCGGATGGTGCGCAATATCAACGCTTCCTTGACAACGGAAGATCACTGGGCATTCCCGTTGATGAGGACCTTGTCATAACAGGCGATAGCACCGGGCTCGATCCGCAGGCCATCATCGATAGGGTTGGGCAGGTTCGTTTTTTCAGTATCGATGGAGGACATTTGCTTCGCCACATCGTTGCCGACAGCCGGTTGGCGAAGAGCGTACTGGCCGATCACGGCATCATCGCCTTCGACGATACGTTCAATCCCGCCTGGCCGGAGGTCACGGTGGGCGTTTCGGATTTTCTGCGCAGAAACAGCGATACCTTTGCCGCCTTCTGCATGACGAAGTATAAGACCTATGTCTGCCGACGCGACTTTCATGAGCTCTATCGAGCCGCGCTTGACCAGGCACGGCATCTTCTGCCGTTCGAGCACGCGGAGATGGATTTTCTCGGCTCGAAAGTCCTCAGGCTGCACAATCCCATCAACCGGAGGGTTGCCTATGAGCTTCTACAGCGGCTGGGCTTGGGAGCGATATCCGAATGGGCCTATCGCTCAGCCTGACCTTGAGCCGGCCCGGCTTGCCGGTTGGCGGAATTAGCGCGATTTCGTTTTTCAAGTAATTCGAGGGGCCCGCCGGAGGCGGACCCCTCATCGGTCCCTGATCAGTAGATTTCGGGCACATACATCTCCGGCGGGACCGGCGTACGGTGATAGTCTGCATTGCGCATACGTTCCGGCAGCACGATTTCCGGCTTCGGTACGCTTTCGTAGGGGATCTGGCCCAGAAGATGGGCGATGCAGTTGAGGCGCGCCTTCTTCTTGTCGACGGCATGGACGACCCACCACGGCGCTTCCGGAATATGGGTGCGCTCCAGCATCTCTTCCTTGGCCTTGGTGTACTCTTCCCAGTGCACGCGGCTTTGCAGGTCCATCGGTGAAAGCTTCCACTGCTTCAGCGGGTCCTGGATGCGCATGTTGAAGCGGAATTCCTGTTCCTCATCGGTGATCGAGAACCAGTATTTCAGGAGAATGATGCCGGAGCGAACCAGCATGCGCTCGAAATCCGGTACGGAGCGGAAGAACTCTTCCAGCTCCTCAGGCGAGCAGAAGCCCATGACGCGTTCGACACCGGCGCGGTTATACCAGCTGCGATCGAACAGCACCATTTCGCCTGCCGTCGGCAGGTGTGCGGCATAGCGCTGGAAATACCACTGGTGCCGCTCGCGTTCGGTCGGAGCGGGGAGTGCGACCACGCGGCAGACGCGCGGGTTGAGGCGCTGGGTGACACGCTTGATGGCGCCGCCCTTGCCGGCGGAATCGCGGCCCTCGAACAGCACGACGACCTTGAGTTTCTTGTATTGCACCCAATCCTGCAGGCGCACGAGCTCATGCTGGAGGCGGAAAAGCTCGCGGAAATAGACCCGCCGGTCAAGCGTCGCCTCGCTCTCGCTGATGAGGCCCTCGGCGACCAGCTCGTCGAGCCGATCCTCTTCGAGCTGCATCTCCAGCTCTTCGTCGAAGCTGTCGACGATCTCATCCTTGATGCGGCTGAACGGGTCCTGGTTCTCTTCGGTCATTGTGTGCCTCCTGCGCTATTTTCATCTTGTCTCCGCAATCCTGGGGCTGCAGAGAGCCGGCACCCGGCTCAAGCATGTGCCGGCCGTGGCTTCGGTATTATTCGGCAGTCCAGCCGCCGTCGACGGAAAGCGTCGTGCCGGTAATCTGCTTGGCGGCATCGCCGCAGAGAAAGACAGCAATGGCAGCCACTTCGTCGACGGTCACGAATTCCTTCGTCGGCTGGGCGGCCAAAAGCACGTCATGCTTGACCTGCTCTTCCGTCATGTTGCGTGCCTTCATGGTCTCGGGGATCTGCTTCTCGACGAGCGGCGTCCAGACATAGCCGGGCGCGATGGAGTTGACGGTCACGCCGTTCTGAGCGGCTTCCAGTGCGATCGTTTTGGTGAGACCGGTAATGCCGTGCTTGGCCGAAACATATGCAGACTTGAAAGGCGAGGCGACGAGGGCATGCGCCGAGGACGTATTGATGATGCGGCCCCATTTGCGCGCCTTCATGCCGGGGATGGCGGCCTTGATGGCGTAGAAGGCGGCAAGCAGGTTGATGCGGATGATCGCTTCCCACTTGTCGTCGGGAAATTCCTCGATCGGAGCGACGAACTGGATGCCGGCGTTGTTGACGAGAATATCGAGGCTACCGAAGGCTTCCTCGGCTTCACGCACCATGGCAGTGACTTCTTCGCCATTCATCATATTGGCGGCGGAGTAGCGGCACTTCACGCCGAAATCGGCTTCGATGCCAGCGCGTTCCTTTTCGATCGCATCGGCATCGCCAAGGCCGTTGATCGTCACGTTCGCGCCCTCGGCGGCAAAGGCACGGGCGATCGCAAGCCCGATGCCGCTCGTCGAACCGGTGACCAGCGCATTCTTCGAAGTCAACGAACCCATGATGCAACTCCTGCAATGTCTATGACATGGTTGAGTAAATGGAAAAGGCTGAGATGAGCGCACACTGCCAGCCTCGTATGTCGCTTTGATAACAGTGCGGTTTCGCCTCTCGCCGCAACCCTTCGACAGCTGACACTTCACTGTCATGCAACCATGCAAGTTTTCGCTCCGGTACCGGCGATTTCCTCCAACGACGGAATATACGATGAAGGTCGAAGACATTCTCAAGCATGCCTATGCGATGCCGCTGACCAACCCCTCCTATCCTCCCGGGCCCTATCGGTTCTTCGATCGCGAATACATCATCATCACCTACCGGACCTCGCGCGAAGCGCTTGAGGCGGTCGTGCCCGCGCCGCTCGAAATCGACGAGCCGCTGGTGAAATACGAATTCATCCGCATGCCGGATTCCACTGGCTTCGGCGATTATACCGAGACCGGGCAGGTCATCCCGGTTACCTATCGCGGGCAGAAGGGCGGCTATGTTCACTCCATGTATCTCGATGACGATGCGCCGATCACCGGTGGCCGCGAGATCTGGGGCTTTCCGAAGAAGCTCGCCAGCCCGAAGATCGTCAACGAGGGCGAGGTCATCGTCGGCACGCTGCATTACGGCAGCGTTCTCTGTGCTACGGGGACGATGGGTTACAAGCACAAGCCGATCGACCAGGGACCGCTTCTATCCGCTCTCTCGGAACCTAACTTCCTGATCAAGATCGTGCCGCATGTCGATGCCACCCCGCGCATCTGCGAGCTTGTGCGCTATTACTTGACCGATATCACCATCAAGGAAGCCTGGACTTCGCCGGCTGCCCTCGATCTTCGGCCGCATGTCATGGCCGACGTCGCACGGCTGCCTGTGCTGGAAGTGGTTTCCGCGGTTCATTTCACCGCCGATCTGACGCTCGGCCTCGGCGAAGTCGTTCACGACTATCTGGCAGAGCGCAGATAACCAAACCTCATTGCTATTTCATGCTGGAGACGGACCGTGCTTGAACGAAACACCAAGGCCGCAGCCCCGACCATCCCGGAAATTGCCACGCAATATGATCGCGTCGCCCTGGTTTTCCAAGGGGGCGGGGCGCTCGGCGCCTATCAGGCCGGCGTCTATCAGGCGCTTGCCGAAGCGGGTTGCGAGCCGACCTGGCTTTCGGGTGTGTCGATCGGCGCGGTCAATGCCGCGATCATCGCCGGCAACGAGCCCAGCCGGCGCCTGCAGCGTTTGGAGCAGTTCTGGCAGATCATTTCCGGCCGCAAGATCTGGGCCTATACGCCCGAAGGTGATTTCTTCCGCGATATCCGTAATCGCACCAGTTCCTGGATGACGATGACCATGGGCCAGCCCGGCTTCTTCAAGCCGCGCTTTCCCAATCCCTGGTTCGAACTGCCGGGCGCAGAGGGCGCCACTAGCTTCTATGACTCGGCAGAGCTCAAGAAGACTCTGGAGATGCTCATCGATTTCGACGTGCTGAATGACGGCAAGAAGCGTTTCAGTGTCGGCGCGGTGAATGTGCGCACCGGCAACTTTGTCTATTTCGACACCGACAACATTCGCATCGGCCCTGAGCACATCATGGCGAGCGGCGCCCTGCCACCCGCCTTGCCGTCCATCCGCATCGAGGGCGAATATTACTGGGACGGCGGCATCGTCTCCAACACGCCGCTGCAATATCTGCTCGATCAGGAAGAAGACCGCAGTTCGCTGGTCTTCCAGGTGGATCTCTTCAGCGCCCGCGGCGTCCTGCCGCGCAGCATGCCGGATGTCCTGTCGCGTCACAAGGACATCATGTATTCGAGCCGCACGCGGCAGAACACCGACAACTTCAAGCGAATTCACGGGCTGAAGATGAAGCTCCTGGGTGCGTTGAAGCGTGTTCCGAAGGATCAGCTGACACCGGAAGAAGAAGAGCTGATTGCGGATTATTCCGATGCCGGCGTCGTCAACATCGTGCATCTGATCTATCAGCACAAGAATTACGAAGGTCACGCCAAGGATTACGAGTTCTCGGGCACATCGATGCGCGAGCATTGGGACATGGGCCTCGAAGATACCAAGCGCACGCTGCGCCATACCGACTGGCTGCTGCCACCCTTCAGCGACGATGCCGTCGCCATTCACGATCTTCACAGGGAAGACCCGGCCTGAGCCGATAGTTGCCCTTCGGCCCGACTTTAGCGATGATCAGGCCGGAGCGAGCTGCGCCTAGCTCCGGCTGATTTCATGGTTCCTGCAAAACCCCTATCTTTTGCAGGACTGGTGTCAGCTCTGCTTGAGCCGGTGCCGATGCGCCGCCTGTTTGGCGCGATTGCCGCACATCGCCATGCTGCACCAGCGTCTGCGGTGACCGCGCGTGTGGTCGACGAAGAGCAAGGTGCATGCGTGGCCTTCGCAGGCTTTCACATCGGAGAAATCCTCGGTGCAGACAAAACGCCCCAGCGCTTCGCCGATCGGCAATAGCAGCGATTCCGGTGACCGCCATTTCCGCATCGGCTGAAAACCGAGCCCTTCTCCGCCGGATGGTCTTGCGACGATCCGACCAAAACCTTCGTCGCGTTCCAGCAGGCGATTCAGTGGCTCCAGATCGCTCAAAGCATCCGATGTGAGCGGTTTTCCCTTGTGGGAGTTTACGAAAGCCCTGAACCATTCGCGCAGGTTTCTTGCCTGATCGGCGACCTTGTCGAGTTCGCCGGGCAGCGCCCGTTCGCGCATGACATCGAGCGTCTCACGAGGCACTAGGCCCGCCTGTTCCAGCCAGCGAAGCAAGCCCTCCCCATCGTCAATCCAGTCGATCGGCACATCCACCGGCGTTGCGACCGAATTGAGGAAATCCAGTCCCAGCGTATCGCCGACGAAGATGGCGGGCGAGTGGTTGTCCATGGACTACTCCCTTTCCGGCCGTCGACAAGAATGTCGGATGGCCATTCGAAAACACGATCGACATATAACCCGTCAAAGGCCTCTTGACAAGTTACGCATGTCGAGCGTAACCCTATTGCCGTCATTTGAATGGTTACGGATTTCGGGCCACAGGGAGAAAGCTGATGTCGTCGCAAAATGCAGATATTGTTCTTGTCCATGGTGCCTGGGCGGATGGGTCGGGTTGGGCAAAAGTGATCGCGCCGCTGGCCGCCACCGGCTTTTCGGTAACTGCCGCTCCATTGCCGTTGACTTCCTTTGACGAGGATGTCGCCGCGCTCGAACGCACCCTGGAGCGGACGACGAGACCGGTGATCCTGGTCGGCCACGCCTATGCCGGCGCGGTTATCTCAGCTGTTCGCGGCGAAAAAGTAACGGCCCTGGTCTATATTGCTGCACTTGCGCCGGATGAGGGCGAGACGGTCGCCGACGTCTTCCATCGCGGCGAGCCGCACGCGCAGGCGCCGAAACTGGCGCCCGACAGCCACGGGCTGATCTACCTTCCGCGTGGCGCATTCGCGGCCGCCTTTGCACAGAATGCCAGGGCCGATGAACTCGCGGTATTGGCTGCCTCGCAACGGCCGATCTCGCCGGCATGCATCACCGTCCCCGTCGCCCGCCCGCTCTGGAAGGACCGCCCCAGCTGGTTCCTGATCGCCGAGGAGGACCGAATGATCCGGGTCGACAATCAGCGCTTCATGGCAGCCCGCATGAAGGCGAAGCAGCGCTCCGTCCCGGCCGATCATATGCCGATGGTCACGGCGCCGGGCGCCATTGTCGACATTATCCAAGACGCCGCCGCCACTGTCTGAATCCTCGATTTGTAACTCTATAAGTGTAATTAGAAAGGTTATGAAAGGGCCTTATCATGACTGATATCAGCTATCGCACCGTCAATGTCGAAGGCGTCAAGGTCTTCTACCGCGAGGCCGGCTCTCCAGGGTCGGACAAGCTGCTGCTCCTGCACGGCTTTCCGACTTCCAGCCACATGTTCCGCGATCTCATCCCGCTGCTGGCCGATCGTTATCACATCATCGCGCCGGATCTTCCGGGCTTCGGGCATTCCGATGCGCCGAAAGGCAGCAACACGTTCGACAGCATCGCCGAGACGATCGACCGCTTCACCGAAATCGTCGGTTTCGACCGCTATGCCATCTATGTCTTCGATTATGGCGCTCCGACCGGCTTCCGCCTGGCTGTGAAGCATCCGAAGCGGATCACGGCGATCATCTCGCAAAACGGCAATGCCTATGAGGAGGGTCTGAGTGAGGAGTGGAATCCGATCCAGGCCTACTGGCGCGAAGCCTCCGAGGAAAACCGAAATGCACTGAAGGCGGCGCTCACGCCGGAGGCGACGGCGTGGCAATACACGCATGGCGTTCCGGATGCGAACAAGGTTTCTCCGGACGGTTACACGCTCGACAGCTATTATTTGGCCCGCCCGGGCGCGGAAAACGTACAGCTCGATCTTTTCGGCGACTACAAGAGCAACGTCGCGCTCTATCCGACCTTCCAGAATTACTTCCGGACCCATAAGCCCCGTCTGCTGGCGATTTGGGGCAAGCATGATCCGTTCTTCCTGCCGCCCGGTGCCGAGGCTTACAGCCGGGACATTCCCGAGGCGATCGTCAAGCTTCTCGACACCGGCCACTTTGCCCTTGAAACGCACGCGGCTGAGATCGCAGTCGAAATTCGCGCTTTCCTTGGCTAACGCCAAGTTCTGCCGCGCCGGCGATGGATCGTCGCGGCAGAGTGCCTGCTTACTTTCAATGTTAGGAGGAACATCATGCCCGACACCGTCGCCATCATCACCGGTGCAAGCCAGGGAATTGGGCGGGCGACCGCTATCCGTCTTGCACGAGATTTCGGTGCATTGGTTCTTGTCGCCCGTAATAAGGACAAACTGGAGGATACGGCCAAGGCCGCCGAGGCGGCTGGCAGCAGAGTGCTTGTCATCGACGCCGATCTTGCCGAACCGGCAGCCACCCAAAGCGTCGTTGATGAGACTTTGTCCGCCTTCGGCCGGATCGATGCGCTTCTGAACATTGCCGGTGCGGTCCCACAGATCGACCTTTTCGACATGACGGATCAGCAATGGGACGATGGCTTGGCTTTGAAGCTGCACGGCGCACGCCGGCTGACGATTGCCGCCTGGCCGGCACTGAAGAAGACGCGCGGTTCGGTGGTGCTGATGTCAGGCAATTCGGCCATCTTTCCCAAGGCAGCTTATGCAGCCGTCGGCACGATCAATGCCGCAATCATCGCCCTGGCAAAAGCCTTCTCCGATCGCGGCATTGCCGATGGCGTTCAGGTCAACAGCGTCCTGCTCGGCCCGGTCATGACCGGGAGGCGACGGTCCTATCTCGAACATTGGGCGCCTCTGCACGATATGACCGTCGAAGAAGCGACCGCCAAGTTCCCGCGGGAAGCGGGAATTGCCCGCTATGGCGAGCCGGAAGAGATCGCAGAGCTGATGGCTTTCCTGGTCTCGCCAGGAGCGCGCTGGATGACCGGCTCGGCCCTGCGTATGGACGGCGGCGAGGTGAAGTCGGTTTGACCGACGCCGGGTGCCAGACGTCAGCGAGCCTTGTAGCTGACGGAGATCTTCGCGCTCGCCAGCGCTGTTTGCGCGAGTTGTGCCGTGTCCAGACCGAGGGTGCCGATCGGCAGCGGCTTGTCAAAAGCAAGGTCGAGCGTGAAGAAGCCTGTCGGGTGCGGCAGATCCTGTACGAAACGCAGCAGCGCCTTTTTCGATTCGGCATCGATACGGCTGTCGGGCAGAGCCTGCAGCGCGGTGGCCGTCGTATCACGCAACTGGTTCATGCCTTGGGCGGGATCTTCCAAACCTGTCATCTGCTGCAGAAAGACAGCCAGTGACGGCACGGCCATGCCCTCGAACAGTCCTATATTATCGAGCCGGAAGCGCAGATGGGTGAGACCGGCCGATCCATTTTGCATCAGAGCCGGCATGCCTGCATTTTTGGGCAAGCTCAGCTCGGCCGAGAGCGAAGCTTTGCCGAGGCGCAGATTGGTGAGCTCCAGCTCCTGAATATCCAGGTAACCATCCTTGGGATCGAAACGGAAGGCGCCGGACATCTCCATCGGCCATTGCTGGACCGTCGTAATGTAATTCGCCATGGCGTTGTCGAGCATCGGCGTGAAACGCACGCCCTCGACCGAGAATCGCCCCCAGGTTG
Source organism: Rhizobium pantanalense (assembly GCF_030182525.1). Lineage (NCBI taxonomy): Bacteria > Pseudomonadati > Pseudomonadota > Alphaproteobacteria > Hyphomicrobiales > Rhizobiaceae > Rhizobium > Rhizobium pantanalense. The sequence goes on along the minus strand of NZ_JAQJCH010000019.1, from coordinate 7,856 downwards.
GCAGATGGTCGGGCTTGCTTGCGATGGACTTGAGGAAGTCGGCTAATCCGTCTCCCTTGAACTCGGCGCGTTCGAAGGTCCATCCCACTCTGCTGCCGGATTTGAACAGGCCATTCGTAACCGCGCAGCCATCATGCAGGTCGGAAATGGCAAAGCCGTCGGCATGCTGGATCACCGCACTCCCCTCAATGAGATCGGTACATGGCGTCCCGGCCGCGGCCGCGGCGGCGGTGAGGGGCGTGAGGGAGGCGAGCAATGGGAGCAGGAGGGAGAAGCGCATCTTTCAGAACTACCTGTTTGAGTCGATCGGCAAATAGCAGCCGCGCCATGTTTGCGGCCATGCCGTGCATGTCAAGGCGTGAGATTTCCGCACGCCGCGCGCCGGCAATGTGGGTCGGTAAGACGGCGGTGTTTCCTAAGTGGGAATGCGATTAGCATCGGTCGCGCGGATCAGGTCTGCGGCCTTTTCGGCAAGGCAATAGGTGGCCGCGACCGTGTTGGCCGAAACGATGCTCGGCATGATCGAGGCGTCGACGACGCGCAGGCCCTCGACACCATGCACCCGCATGGAAGCGGGGTCGACGACCGATCGTTCTCCGCGTCCCATGGCGCAGGTGCCGACGGGATGAAACAGCGTGCCGACCCGCTCGCGGATGAAGGCGTCGAGCGCGCCATCGCTTTCGATATCTGGCCCTGGGTCTATCTCGGCGTCCAGATGTGATGTGAACGGAGCCTGCGCCGTGATCTGGCGTGCTAGCCGGATACCCTTGCGCAGCACGTCCATGGTGCTGTTACCGCGGAAGAAATTATAGAGAATCGAGGGCTTCTCGTTGGGATCGGCGCTCTTCAGGGCGACGCGACCGATGCTCCCGGGCCGCAGCTGACAGACATGCATGAGGAAGCCATGGCCGGTGAAGCCCGATGCGGCCTGCGTATTGGCCCGGCCGGTGCAGAAGAAGAGCTGGATATCGGGCCGGTCGCTTTCAGGATCTGTCGAGATGAAGCCCCCGCCTTCGCCTGTGGTCGAGGAGAAGAGGCCGCGTTTGGTAAAAACCCAGTTAAGGACATGGCCGACATTGCGAGGCAAGGCGCGCCAGGAGACGCCGTAGGGCGCGATGGATTTCGCGCGATATTCGATGGTGACGTCGAGATGATCCTGCAGGTTCTCACCGACCCCGGGCAGGTCGGCGATGACAGGAATGCCATGGCGAGCAAGCTCCTTGGCGCTGCCGATGCCCGATAGCATCAGCAGATGCGGCGACACGAAGGAGCCGGAAGATAAGATGATTTCGCGGCCGTCGAGCCTGCCGTTCTCCCCATTTCTTCGAAAGGCAATGCCGGATGCCTTTCGGCCATCGAACACGACGCGCGTTACCTCGGTTTCGCCCATCACGGTGAGGTTCGGCCGATGTCGCACCGGGTCGAGATAGGCGCCTTCTGCAGTGACGCGCTCACCGTTCTTTTGTGTGAACGTATAGAGGCCGACACCATTCTGTCGCGCGCCGTTGAAATCTGCGTTGAGGGGATGGCCAGCCTCTTGCGCGGCCTTCAGAAACACTTCCGCCATCGGATTGACGCTGCGCAGCGGCGCGATGTTCAGCGGTCCGTTCGTGCCGTGATAGGCTGGGTCGATCTGCTTCTCGAGCGGCTTGTTGCCGAAGCGAATGTGCTTTGCGGAGCCAGGCTCGGCCAGGATCTCGAAGCGCTCCAGTTTACGGAAATAGGGCAGCAGGTCGTCATAACCCCAGCCCGGATTGCCGAGGTCGCGCCAATGGTCGAAATCCTCGCGCTGGCCGCGGATGAAGATCTGACCGTTGACATTCGTCGAACCTCCGGTGCCCTTGCCACGCGGCAGAGCGATCGAGCGGCCCTGCAGACCGGGTTCGGGTTCGGTTTCGAACCATGACATGAATTTCGGCCCGCCGAGAAAGGCGAGCGCCGGCGCCATGAAGGTGACCATCGCGAGCGGAATGCGCACAATGGGTTTCCGTGCATTGCGGTCCATGCCCGCCTCGACCAGGCAGACGCGTATGGCTGGATCTTCGCTCAGGCGATTAGCCAGCACGCAACCCGCCGCACCGCCACCGACGATGATATAGTCGAATTCGGGCAAGGTTCAGATATCCTGGGTCTGCGGCAGGATCACCAGATCGCGGATGGTGACATTGGCGGGTCGCGTCAGCATGAAGAGCACGGCATCAGCCACATCTTCCGACCTCAAGCCCTCGCGCGCCGCAACCTTGGCATCGATAGCGGCAGGATCGGTATAGCCCCAGAGCTCGTTCAGCACGACGCCGGGCGCCACGGAGCCAACGCGGATATTGTGCTTCATGGTTTGCCGTCGCAGCCCGTGTACGAAAGCCTGAATCGCATGCTTGGATGCCGAATAGATCGGCTCCCAATGGATGGCCTGGTGCCCGGACACCGAGGAGGTGACGACGATCTGGCCGCCGCCCTGGGCAATCATGCCTGGCAGCACGGCGCGAGCCAGCCGGAAGACTGAATTGACGTTGATGGAAATGAGCTCATCCCAGGCGTCGGGATCGCCTTCGGCAACATCGCCCGGAATGTAGAGGCCAGCATTGGGCAGGAGAATATCGATCCGGCCGAAATGCTCTGTCGCTGCATCGACGACCTTCTTGACGGTATCCGGTTCGGTGAGATCCGCCGGCAGCACCAGCGCGTCACCGTCAGCCTTGTCTGCGACCGCCTGCAGCCTTTCGGCGGAACGGCCGACGAGTGCGAGCTTCGCTCCCTCTTCACCAAGCGCCAATGCGATTGCGCGCCCGATACCGGAGCTTGCGCCGGTGACCAGCGCGACCTTGCCTTCAAGCTTCTGTCCCAAGATATCCTCCCCATTGGCGGGGTCTTGGAAACTCTCCGCCAAATGGGGAGCCTAGGTAGGCTAGTTCTACCCGTCAATGAAAAATCTTTTCTCACGTAAATTTTGTGGCCAATGCAGCAGGCAGTATCAGCGGATCGGACTTGTCAGGCCGACAGCTTGTATCCGTCTGTTTTCGCCTGTGTGGTTACGCGGCCGCTATAGGGCAGGATGCGGCGCAGAACTTCCTGGGCAAGTGTTTGGGCATTCTGCTGCGCCTTGTCGAGATTGCTCACCGTTTCGGGATCGATCGAATAAAGGGTCTGGCCATAGCCGAAGACTTCCCGATAAGCGGCGCGCTCGATGATCGGCGTGGACATCACATGGACGCGGCGGCTCGACAGCAGCTCCTTTACCGATTGCAGCGCGCGTGTGGTGACCATTGGGTTGACGCGCGTCAAAACCACCGAATACGGGATGCGGATATCAGCCCGATCCTCCAGATACTGCAGCAGCTCGATGACGTTGGTAGCGCCTTCCGCATCCATGGCGGAGCCTTGCACGGGAATGAGCACATAGTTCGAATAGCCGAGTGCCTGCGCCAGCAGCGGGCTGCGGGCGCCGGGCAGGTCTATGAGCAGGAAATCGACCTCGCCGCGAAGCTTGCGCGCATGCTGACCGAGATTGGCCGCTGTCACGTAGGGCACCACGGAAAGCGAAGGAGGTGCCCTTTCGCCCAGCCGCTCGTGCCATTTGGAGATCCACAATTGCGGATCCGCATCGAGGACGGCCACCGAAAAGCCCATTCGGGCGAGTTCGCAGGCAATGATGACGACGGCAGTGGTCTTGCCGGCGCCGCCCTTGGTGTTGGCAAAGGTCAAAACGGCCACGTGAACTCCCTGGACTGATGGGTTGAGCAACTCAATGGGGCGGGCGAGGAGCTGTCATGGCTTAGCTGATCGTTACGCATTTATGGTTAACAAACCCTTTTGGATGAGGCCCAATCCGTCAACTCCTTCTACCGGATCAAGCGGCTGTAAGCGCTTCGAGGCGTCGCTTCCGCCGTATTTTTCCGATTAGACAATTTGCTATATTCTGTCGTCGATCACTGGGAGTTGCCGCGTCATATAGCTTGGCTATGGAAGAAGGCTCGCAAATGCGAGCCCTCCATTTCGGAATGAACGAAGGATTAGTTATTCAAGAAATCCGGTGTAATACGATCAAGTTGCTGCAGCTGCATGATGCCGCGATTGCGATCAACTGCTGACTCCGGAACCCTTCTCGGCCCGACAGGAGTCGACTTATCGGTACCGTTCTTTGATGGCAGATTTAGAATATTTGGCGCTTTAAGAATATAAGGAGAAGTGCCCTGAAGCTCTTTTCCTGGCGGTAGGGTGTGGCTTTCTGGAATGGGGGCGACCACGATGACCCTTGTTGGTTTCGGCGTTTTCGGCAGCTCTGAAAAGGTGAAATCAATCGTCTCTATGGTCGTTCTGGCATGAGATATGCCACCGGTCGCGATCCATTTCCCGTCGCCAAAGTCAGCGCCCACACCCGCGCCTGTGGTGACTGTTACTCTCACGGAATAGCTGAAACTATTCATTTGGCGCTCTGTGTGATGCGAAACTTGAGATACCCAATCACGCAATCTGAAGTCTTTCACGTCGACGTATATATCTTTGTAGGCCTCTTTTCTCGCGCATGCCTTTGAACGTTTCTCAAGCACGAAGACGCTATATTCGACCTTACCGTTTCGATAGGCTTCACGCGAAGCGCTGGCATTTGCAGAGTACAGAAGCTTGTCGACGCCTGCCGGTGCTATCCATTTCAATGGATCGACGTTGGCGTCGTCGTTTGCTGTCACATTTTGAGTAATCGCATAAGTCGATGTCCAATTGGAGAAATCAAACCCGCCCCGGCTCTTGTTCTCTTTAAATACGGTCAGAATCTCGCACTCAACGATGTCAGCCAGCTTGTTTATACTTTCCGGCTGAGCGTCGGGCATGCGGGGTAATGTGTTGCATCCGGCTAGGCTGACTAAGGTGGAAAGAATTATTACTTTGATCTTCATTAGATTCCCCTCTGTTTGTTACAAACTGAGCGTCGTCGCACAAAGATATTCTGTCCAGTAAATAATAAACCTTATCGTGTTTTTTGCTGAGTGCAGATAAACGCATGCGTTGCTAGAAGGCGGATGTTCCGCAAGATCCCTTCTGCCGGTTCGAGATAGGAACAGCCGAAGAGATAGCAGGCAACATCATCAATGCCGTTTATCGGCCGCCAGGATTTCGCGAGCGATCTGATCCAGCCCGACGGTTCTGTCGACACCGCCATGAGCGATCGCTTCCTTGGGCATGCCGAAGACGATGGAGCTTTCCTCATCCTGTGCCACCGTGAAGGCGCCGGCATCGTGCATTTCCTTCATACCGCGCGCGCCATCGTCACCCATGCCGGTCATGATGACACCCATCGCGTTTCCCGCTGCCGAGCGTGCGGCCGAGCGGAAGAGCACATCGACGGAGGGCCGATGCCTGGAGACGAGGGGGCCATCCTTGATCGCCACGACATAGCGCGCGCCCTGGCGCTCCAAGAGCATGTGCTTGCCGCCGGGGGCGATCAGCACATGGCCGCGCAGCACCGCATCGCCGTGTTCGGCTTCCTTCACTTCCACCTCGCAAAGGCTGTTCAGGCGCTTGGCGAAGGCGGCGGTGAATTTTTCCGGCATATGCTGCACGATGACCATGCCGGGCGTATTGGCCGGCAGTGCCGTGAGCATTTCGCGAAGCGCCTCGGTGCCGCCCGTGGAGGCTCCAACGCAGACGATCATCTCCGTCGTCTTGGCCATGGCCCGGCCACTCGGCGGCGGCAGAACGGCATCGGCCGTCAGCTTGGCCGTCGGCTCGGCCGCGGTGACAATGCGACGGCGAGTACTGCCGAGCCGTGCTGCGGCGGCACCCTTGACCGCTTCCCGGATCATCGACGCGGTTTCCGCCAGATGGTCGGCGGCGGCGATCTTGGGTTTGAGGATGATATCGACGGCGCCTGCCTCCAGCGCCTGCATCAGGGTTTCCGAACCTGCCTCGGTGAGCGAAGAGCACATGACGACCGGAATCGGCCGCTGCGCCATCAGCTTGCGCAGGAAGGTGATGCCATCCATACGCGGCATTTCGACATCGAGGGTGATGACGTCGGGGATTTCTTCCTGGATCTTCTTTGCGGCCATGAAGGGGTCGGAGGCGGCGCCCATGACCTCGATGTCAGGGTCAGCAGACAAGACCTGCGTCATCACCTGCCGGACGCTGGCAGAATCGTCGACGATGAGCACACGGATCTTCCTGGCCATGCGCGTCAGACCTTTCTGAAGACCGTATTGGCGACCTGCTTGACCGGCAGATTGAGGCCGCTGATCGTCTCGGAATGGCCGACATAGAGGAAGCCGCCCGTCACCAGCTTCTCGCAAAGCCTGGAAAGAACCTTCTCCTGTGTCGGCTTGTCAAAATAGATCAGAACGTTGCGGCAGAAGACGATATGAACCTTGTCGCCGATTTCATAGGCGCGGTCCATGAGATTGAGACGGCCGAAGCCGATCCTCGCGCGCAGTTTGGGGTGAATGCGAACTTCGCCGCGCTCCGGATCGCGCGCTTCCATGACATAGCGCAGACGCCGCGGCCGATCGACGGGCTCGATCATCCCGGCGGGATAGACGCCCCTGCGCGCCGCCCGAAGAACATCGGTCGACAGATCGGTCGCAAGGATGCTGTATTCGGGTGTGCCGTGGGCTTCGCGATAGTCCTCAAGCACCATTGCGATCGTGTAGGGCTCCGCGCCAATGGAGCAGGCCGCACTCCAGATCCTCAGGCGGCTGTGTCCCGCTGCAAGCAGCTCGGGAACGGCGGCACTTTCGAGATGCTCGAAATGCTTCGGTTCCCGGAAGAAGTCCGTCTTGTTGGTCGTGACCGCATCGATCAGATGGATCGCTTCGCGATCGATGCCGCCGCGCTTGAATAGATAGTCGCAATAATCGTCGAGGTCGCCGATTCCGGTTGCCCGCAGCCGACGACGCAATCGTCCTTCCAGCATCGTGCGCTTGCCCGGCGGCATCTTGATGCCGCTATAGTCGTAGATATAGCGGGCGAGCTGGTCGAAGTTCCGCCGGCTCAGCCCCTGGTCTCCGTAGTCTCTTACATCCTGCAACGCCACTTTACGTCCTACTCAAACAGCGGCCAGTTCGGAGGCTCTCTGGCCCATCCCCACACCCATCAGCGACACCTTGTCGGTCGATGAGAAGAGCTTTGCGAGATCGATGATGACAACGAAACCGCCATCGCGGCGCACGACGCCGGCAATATATTCGGATGGCCAGCGCACTCCGATATCGGGGGCGCTTTCGATTGCCTCATGCTTGAAGGCCGTGACCTCGAAGACGCGATCGGCGACGAGCCCGAGCGTCAGGATCTTCTCTGCGATCGGGATGTCGATCACGAGGATGCGTGTGTGCGGCGTCTTCGTGGTGGGCGACATGCCGAGCCGCATGCGCAGGTCGATGACCGGCACGCCCTGACCCCGCACGTCGCGGAGGCCGAGCAGATAGTCCGGCCCATGCGGAATGCGAAAAGCATCCTGATGGTCCAGGATTTCCCTGACCACCGTGACAGGCACGGCGAAGCACTCGTCGCCGAGACCGAACGTCACATATTGCGCTTCGGTGCTGGTCGCAGCCATTTATGCGCTCTCCCTGAAGTCGTTATCATCCGCATCCGGCCCGCCCATGGACATGTCGAGGGTAAAGCCCTTGAGCCGAGCCTGCTGCGCGGCGACGCTGTTGTCGGTGCGTGCGGCCGGCGCTCTGGCAGCCGGTGCCTTGACGACAGGTTTGGCCTTGGATGCCACGGATGTATGATGGACCGGAGCGTGGACAGGAGCCTGGGCCTTGCGGGCATTGGCCTGATCGACCTTGAAAAAGGCGATGGAGGCCTGCAGCTCCTCCGCCTGGGCGGCGAGCTCCTCCGACGTTGCCGACATTTCTTCCGATGCA
>NZ_JAQJCH010000018.1:0-94523 GCF_030182525.1 Rhizobium pantanalense | reverse complement strand
GGCGATCTGCGCAAGCTTTCTGTTGTAGTCGATCGTCCAGCTTGTGCGCTGCTCGATGTTCGAGATGACCAACCCGCCCGACACGTTCGGCACCCAGTAAGCGAATTTTACGGCTTCGTTATTTCTATGCGACATTATGCTCTTCCCTCTTCATAGAATGATCGCCTCACGCGGAATTCAGGCGATCGCTCGCGCGAGATATGACTTGTGGTCGCGGCTCTGCCTTGCAGACGGCAAGAAAGTGCGGAGTTCTTCGACAGCCCGCTCAATGCGTTGGTGAATGGCCGGGTTTACCAGGGCGTATTCGGTGAAGTCCGACTCGATCGCATAAACTGAAGTCGGGATCGTCAAAGCGCCAAAGAAGCCGAAAAGGGGTCTGAGCTGGTGCTCGATCATCAAGCCGTGCAGCGGCGTACCGCCTGTCGCAGCGAGGATGACGCTCTTTCCGGCGAGTGCACGATAGTCGACGAGATCAAACAAATGTTTGAGTGCGCCTGTATAGGATGCCCGATAGACTGGCGAGCCGACCACGAGCACATCGGCCGTTTCCACACGTCTGATAATGTCGCGTCCATCCGCATCGAGCTGGTCTGCTCGGAGAGCGCGGAACAGGATTGGCGCCGCTCCCACGAGATCCAGTCTGTCGACGTCCCCGCCAAGGTGGGTTTCGACCCCATCTGTGATGACGTCGATCAGGCTAGTTGTCCGCGAAGGACGCCGAACGGCGCCAGAAATGCCGAGCACAGTCATGCAAAACACCCTCAAATTTGTAGATATTACTCTATAGATTTTATGGATTATCGAACAAATCTATCCCAAAGTTTTCTGATTCTGAGGAAAAGATGAGCTGCGAATGCTGCCGGAAGGGGCGAACGACTTTCCGATCGCTCCGTTTTCGCCGCCTAGTTAACAAGAGCGCAGCAGCGGACAAACAACGCTTAAGCCCTATCGCGAAGTCCGCTCCCTCACAGGGATCATAGATCGTAACTGGGTTCGGCCAGCGCGTATATCGAGGCATGCCTCAGGCACCTGACCAGTCATAAGGACGCTCCCAACCGAGCCACCGTAGGGTAGGTTCTAGCCGTAATTAGGCGGTCGGCTAACGCGATCGGCAATCGAGGGTCTCAGGTTCGATACTTTTCAAGAGCATAAGTAAGACGTCTTAGGCTCAAGGATGAGCTTTAGTGCTGTTGTTCAGTGATCAATCGTGATGCCGCAGTGCCTCTACGAGCAATGTAAAGGCAGGTGAGGGATGGCGGCGTGACGGATAGTAAAGGTGGTAGCCCGGGAACGGCGGTGTCCAGTCCGGGAGAAGTTGAACAAGCCGTCCGTCGTTGACGTATTCACCGACCACGTCCTGATGGATATATGCGATACCGAACCCGTCGAGTGTCGCCCTTATCAGCTGCGGCACGGTATTGAAAGCGACCTGTCCTTCGACCCGAACACGCACCTCGTGCCCCTCATGCGAAAATTCCCAGGCATAAAAACCGCCGTAACTCGGCAGACGCAGGTTGATGCATCGGTGGGATCCAAGCTCCTGGGGTGTTGTAGGAGGTGGATGATCCCGGAAACACGACGGCGAGGCTACCACGATCATCCGCGCCGGGGGACCAATCCTGACTGCGATCATGTCCTTCTCGACCTGGTCACCCAGCCGCACCCCGGCATCGAAACGCTCAGCGACAATGTCAGTCAGTGCGGACTCGGCGTTGAGCTCAACCTTGATGTCGGGATACTCGACCAGCAGCTTCGACAGCTTCGGCCACAGGATCGTGTCGATGGCATGCTGGCCAGCGGTGATCCGGAAGTTTCCCGCAGGCTTGTCCCGGAAATCGCTTAGCAGGGACAGCTGCTCATCAATAGCGCCGAAGGCCGGTCCCAGCGCAGATAGAAGCTGCTCGCCCGCCTCCGTCGGCGCAACGCTGCGCGTCGTTCTGGTCAGAAGACGAACACCCACCCGGCTCTCTAGACGCTTAATGATCAGGCTCAGTGACGACTGAGACGTGGCCAGTCGGGCTGCGGCTTTGGTGAAGCTTTTCTCCTCCGCGACCGCCAGAAAAGCTAGCAGGTCACCCAGTTCTTCTCGCTGCATTCATTGATCCTCAATATAGGTCCAATCACATATTACCGTCTAATCGAAACAAATGGCGAGGCTTATCTTTCCCCTTAAGGAAGCGGCCGTTCAGGCTTGCGCCTAAGAGGAAAGACATCATGCGGGTATCAATCGTTTATGACAGCGGCTTTGGCCACACCGTCAGGATTGCGCAGGCAGTCGCTGAAGGCGTCAGCGAGGTCAGCGGAGCAGAAGCACACCTGATGGCTGTAGGTGACGGGCCGATCGCCTGGGACGTGCTGGAAGCCAGCGATGCTATCATTTTCGGCTCGCCTACCTACAACGGCCTGGTCAGTGCCCGCTTCAAGCAGTTCATGGAAGATGCCACCAAGGCCGCTTGGACACCCCAGACATGGCGCAACAAGGTCGCGGCCGGCTTCACCAACTCCGGCGCCCATAGCGGCGACAAGCTCAACTCGCTGGTTTCGATGGCCTTGTTTGCGGCCCAGCACGGCATGATCTGGGTCGGCCTCGATCTCATGCCAGGCAACAGCCGCAGCACCAGCAGCAAGGACGAACTGAACCGTCTGGGCAGCTGGCTGGGCGCCATGGCTCAGTCCAACATGGATGAGGGTCCTGACGTCGCGCCGATCGGGAGCGACCTGCGCACCGCCGCTCACCTTGGGCGTCGCGTTGCCGAAATCGCGCATCGGCTCATGCCTAAGGCCACCACGGCATCGCCGGATCTTCTTCCGGCTTAAGCGACAACGACGATAAAGAAGGAACTCTTCCCATGACAGCACCCAGCCTTGGCCACAGTGCCCTCACCAATGACGACGTCCGCGCCGTCTCGCCGGTCCTTGCCAACTACACCCGCGACACCATCGTCGGTGATCTCTGGAACAGGCCAGGGCTGTCGCCGCGCGACCGCAGCGTTGTGACGGTCGCCGCGCTCATCGCCCGCGCTCAGACGATCGGCATGTCCCACTACTTCAACCTGGCGCTGGATAACGGCGTCAAGCCTGCCGAGATCGCGGAGATCATCACCCATCTCGCCTTCTACAGCGGCTGGTCGAACGCCTTCTTTGCAGTGCAGGTCGTGAAGGATATTTTTGCGGAGCGCGCTATCGGCGCCGACCAATTGCCGCAGGAGCCCGTTCAGCTGCTACCCCTCGACGAGGCTGCTGAGAACCAGCGCGCCAGTGCGGTGCAGGCCAACTTCGGGGGGGGTCTCGCAGGGTGTGGTGGATTATACCCGTGACGTCCTGTTCCGTGACCTGTGGCTCCGGCCGGATCTTGAACCGCGCGACCGCAGTCTGATTACGGTGGCCGCCCTGGTGGCCTCGGGTCAGGTGGCGCAGATCACCTACCATCTCAATCGGGCGATGGATAACGGCCTGACCCAGGCTGAGGCGTCCGAGGCGCTCGCACATCTCGCCTTTTATACTGGCTGGCCCTGCGTGTTCTCGGCCATGCCGGTGGTCAAGGACGTATTCGCCAACCGTAACAAGTGAGGAAAGGGATGAAGCTCAAGACGCTTTACCTGGTCGCCGCGGCAACACTGGCGGCATTTGCTGCCCCTGGTGTTCGGGCGCAGGAAGCCACCGGTCCGGTCATCCGGATCGCTGAACTGGAGATCGATCCTGCGCAGATGGCGGCCTATTCGGCCGCCGTCAAACAGGAGATGGAGCAGTCCATCCGTGTCGAGCCGGGCGTGCTGGCACTCTATGCCGTTGCCATCCAGGGCCACCCTAACCAGCTGCGCTTCTTCGAAATCTACGCTGATCAGGCCGCCTACGAAGCGCACCGGAACTCACCGCATTTCCGCAAGTACGTCGAAACGACAAAGGACATGATCAAGTCCCGCAAGCTGTTCGAAACCGACAACTTCCAGCTCAGCGCCAAACCGCGCTAGGACGACCAGAAGGAGATCCCATGACCCGCGTTCTTTCCGTGTGTGCCAGTGGGCTGCTTGCCGTTCTCGCCACAGCAGGTGGCAGCTGCGCCCAGACTGCCGCGGCACCCGCCAAACCCGCCTATTATATCTCGGAATTTCATGTCAACGATCCTGAGGGGATCAAGCCTTACAGTGCCCAGGTCGAATCCACCTTCCGACCTTTTGGGGGGCGTTTCGTCGTGCGCGGAGGCGGCAGTATCGCCTCGCTGGAGGGCCCCGAGCAGCATGACCGGGTGGTTATCATCGCCTTCGACAGCATGGAGAAGGCGCTCGCCTGGTACAATTCGCGAGAGTACAGCCGGCTGAGGCCGATCCGCCACCGCACCGCCACCTCACGCGTCTACATCGTCGAAGGCCTTCCGCTATGACGTAACAGCGCGGGCTGAAGCCCCCGCTTGGCTCCTAGAGCCCGACGCGTTTCATGTGTTCGTCCGGATAGCGTGCACCTTCGATCGCGATATTGGCCTGCGCGATCTCCTCAAGGTCTTCGCGGGTCAGGGTCACGTCCAGCGCGCTGATGTTCTCCTCGAAACGCTCCAGCTTGCGCGTTCCAAAAAGCGGCACGATCCAGGGCTTCTGCGCCAATAGCCAGGCCAGCGCCACCTGGGCCGGCGTTGCGCCCCGTCGCTCGCCGATGCGCCGGATCAGATCAATGAGGCGCTGATTGGCTTCGCGGGCCTCCGGAGCAAAGCGCGGGATACTGTTGCGCATGTCGGATGCATCCAGCTGCGTCGCCACATCGATCTTGCCCGTCAGGAAGCCTTTGCCGAGCGGACTGAAGGGGACCAGACCGATGCCCAACTCCTCCAAGACCGGGAGGATCTCTGCCTCAGGCTCACGGGTCCACAGCGAATACTCGCTCTGCAGTGCTGCGACCGGCTGCACCGCGTGAGCCCGGCGGATCGAGCCGGCGCCAGCCTCTGACAGGCCGAACCAGCGGACCTTGCCTTCGGTGATCAGGTCCCTCACCGTGCCGGCGACATCCTCCATCGGCACCTCGGGATCGACGCGATGCTGGTAATAGAGATCGATATGATCGGTGCGCAGGCGTTTCAGGCTGCCTTCGATCGAACGACGGATCTGCGCCGGCCGGCTGTTGACGCCGCCGCGGTGCTCGCCTGTTTCTTGGTCGATGTCCCAGCCGAACTTGGTGGCGATCTTGACCTGGTCACGGATCGGGGCCAGCGCCTCGCCAACCATTTCCTCATTGGTCCAGGGGCCGTAGACCTCGGCGGTGTCGAAGAAGTCCATGCCGCGCTCGACAGCGGTACGGATCAGCGCGATCATATCGGCGCGGTCGGGCAACTCCCGGGCCTTGCCATAACCCATGGCGCCCAGCGAAAGCGCCGAGACCTCCAGGCCCTGTCCAAGCTTGCGTGTCTGCATTGCCTTGTCTCCTGTTGTTGCTCAGTCCTGTGGGCGGATACGCACGGTCGCGTTGCGAGCCCTCTCACTGATCATCGGTGCCAGGTAGCGGCTGCTCGCGTATTTGGAGCGGTAAGCCGCATCGATCGCATCGTTGATGGCGCCGTCCACCGGCTCGAAGTTCACGTCCTTGCTCATACCGGCCACCTGGATGCGGCCCGCCTTCTGGCGCATCGCCGACTTGTACCAACGCGAGTCCCGACCATTGTAGGCACGGACGTAAAGGTTGCCGTCGACGACAACCGACCAGATCCAGGTGGGTGTGCCGTAGGTCACCCCGTCGTCTCTGAAGGGGGAGATGTGCAGGTCATCGCTCGCGGCGATCCGGTCCAGCTCGTCATTGGGCCAGCTCATGGGCTTCGCCTTTCACTTGTTGGATAGTAACCTCGACGGGACCGCTCTGTTGCAGGATCTCCAGGCCGTTCCGGATCCGGCCGAGCTTCACCAGGCCCTCGGAGTAGCGGAATCCCTTGTGGAAGATCGCGAGGTTGCCCCAGGGGGCGTAATAGGTGAGGTCTCCCGCGACGGGCATGATGCCGGGTGGCGCACCATCGGTGACAAGTCTTGCCGGCAGATCGCTGATCTTTTCGGTCGCGGCGTAGTCCGTGAGCGTCAGCTTCAGCGGCAGCAGCGCGGCAAAGCTTCTGGCCGCAGCACTGTCATCCAGCACGGCTTCAATCACCTGACCGCCGGCTTCGATCCTGATGTTCATGATTTTCTCCGCCGCTTCGGGGGAACGCGCCAGCCCGGCCGTCATCAGTCCGGCGAGAGCCGCGTTACGCAAACGGGTCATAGCCGGGCTTCTTGTAGATCTGCGCCGCCTTCTCCTGGATGTCGGGGACGTACACCTGGGCGGTCCAGTCAGACTGCGCGACGTCTTCAATGGCGACCGAGATGCTGGCCTCACCAACACCAAGCACATCCACCGCTGCCTGCGTCAGCCGGGCTGCCAGTTCCCGCTTAAGAGACTCCGGCCGCCCGCTGATCATCTTGAGAACAATATGGGGCATCACGCGCCCTCCGGCTGACCCAGATATTGGCTGTCGCTGACGTGCTCCATCCAATCCACCACCTTGCCGTCAAGGTGCTGGTGGATCGCGATATGGGTCATCGCGGTCGTCGGCGAGGCCCCGTGCCAGTGCTTTTCGGTCGGCTCGAAGAACACGACATCGCCGGGCCGGACTTCTTCGATCGGACCGCCTTCGCGCTGCACCCTTCCGAGGCCGGCTGTCACGATCAGCGTCTGTCCCAACGGGTGGGTGTGCCACGCCGTCCGGGCTCCAGGCTCGAAGGTCACCGAGCCTGCAGCGGCGCGCCGAGCGTCATTCGAGGCGAAGAGCGGATCGACCCGGACTGTCCCGGTAAACCATTCAGCGGGGCCTTTGGTGGAAGGCTGGCTGCCATTGCGTGTGATCTGCATGAAGTCTCCTTTCCGGCCAGCCTGCGTGCTGTCGAGCGATGGCCGTATTTTTCTCAGGAGAATATCATCTTAAACTAGGCTAATAATCGCCTATAAACTGCATGGACTTATTCTCTTGACTAATTAATCGAGCATGTCAGCCACCAGCAGAGGCCACAGATCAACGGCCATTTTAGGAGCACAATCGTTCGTTGCGAACCATCGGCTCGAGTAATCAAAAAGCGGTCGTTCGATCTGTTCAAGAGCAGCACGATTCACGAAGCTCGATGCTATCTATAGCCTCGGCAGGCCAGAGGATGGGCGACTTCAATAGTATGGTCCGCTTTCACGACGGAGCCCACCTCGTTGGCCAGCAGTTCGATCGCCCTTAGTCTCAGTTGACGCTCAAGCGGACCGACGCTCATCTGGAGTGAAACTCTCGATACCCCGCCGAGGATTTCGTCAATGAGCCTGATTTTGCTCGCAACCTCCTGCGCACTGCCGACCACTAAAGCGGAGGTGGGGCCGGAAGCTCGGTCGAAGGATTCGAACGTTGGTTCCGGACGGCCGAGTTTCCTGGCGATCCCGCCGAACACGGCCATATATGCCGGGAAGAACTCCTCCAGTGCAGCGGGCTTGTTTTCGCTCACATAGCCAATGGCATGGACGCCGACTGTGAGACGCTCCAGGTCATGTCCGGCGTGACGCCCTGCCGCGCGATAGAGGTCGACCAATGGCCTGAGAGAAGCGAGCTCGCCTCCGATAGTCCCCAGCGCAAGAGGTAGACCAAGCGTCCCGGCTCTAACAAAGGACTCTGGAGAACCAGTAGCTCCAAGCCAGACTGGCAACACGTCCTGTTCAGGCCTTGGTGTGATCTTTTGCCCCGTTAAAGTGGGCCGATGCTTACCCGACCATTCCACAGGACCACCTTTCCGGAGGCGAAGAAGAAGATCCAGCTTCTCCTCGAACAGGCTGTCGTAGTGGCGGACGTCGAGGCCGAACAATGAAAACGCCTCTGCATAGGCGCCGCGGCCGACCACGATCTCGGCCCGGCCGCGCGAGATGAGATCCAGCGTTGAAAATTCCTCAAAGAGCCTAACCGGGTCAGCGGCGCTCAGGACCGAGATGGCGCTCGTAAGCCTTATTCTTTTGGTTCTTGCTGCCGCGGCGGCAAGGAGCACCACCGGCGCTGAATCCAGAAACTCGTCAGTATGATGTTCGCCTATCCCGTAGACGTCGATGCCAAGGCGATCCGCAAGCTCTATTTCTTCCAGCAGCTCTTCTACCGGCGTCATGCCGCTGGACGATGGAAAATTGGCGAAGACAAAGCGGTCTATCCCGAGTTCCACATTGAAACCTTTCTTTCATCGGCTCGACGTCCGGCGTTCGGCGCAAGATGAGATGCGCGCCCGAGCGTCGAAGGCCCGCCACAATCCTCACGAAAACCTGAAGTCGGAGACCTCGATCGACACAATCAACGGCTCGGGCAAGGGCCGGTTGTCGGCGCCGCGGGGATAGATGCGCATCTTGCCGGGCATGACGATGCCGTCCGCGGTGACGTAGTCGCTCAGATAGCGCGCGGCGGCGTTCCTGCCCTGTATGTCGACCTCGTAGTCGTGGCGGACAAGCAGCCCCTTGTCGTCGAAGTAGAAAGTCTGCTCCGTACTGTGGGTCGCGATCTCGTCCGGGAATTGCACAAGGAGGCGCCGCCACTGCCGGCCGTTCTCGCTCCAGGGAGCAATTTCCCTGGTTACAACGCCGGACCTCTTCAGGATGAAGGGCGAGGTAAGGTAGGTCCACATCGTATAGCCTGCGAAGTAAGCCACCTGGGGATTACTCCAGTGCGTTTCCATCTCGTAACCGTTGAAGGATTTCCTCGGCTGCAGGAGCTCCTCAACGACGCGGCCCTCGTCGTCTTCGATCGCCACGCGATCCGGTGTAAAGTCGGATCTGTTCTGCGTGGGAGCAAACGGCCAGTGGGAGACCTGCTCCCGTTTCAGGTCCACCTTGACGTTGCAGTCTTCCAGCACGGTGGGCTTGCCCTTGAGCGCCCAGAGCACGCCGCCCTGATGGAGCTTCGCCTCGACGAAGGAAAACTGGCTGAAGCGTTCGAAGCCTCCGTGGGCTGCGACCGCCAGATCGAGAAGATCGGTCATGTTCTATTTCCTTTGATGTTTATGTTCGAATAGCCGAGGCCGCAGCTTCGGCGATGTCCGCGTCGTGATCCGGCGTTCCGCCGCTGACGCCGACGGCGCCGGCAAGGCGACCGTCCAACAAGAGCGGTACCCCGCCCGGCAGGATCACGTACTGTCCGCTCCCGACGCTGCTGACGGAGAACAGCGGCTGGCCGGGCTGGATGAGCGGCACGAAGGCGGAGGAGGGTGCCTCGAATGCCCGCGACGTACGAGCCTTCCCCATCGCGAGGTCGAAGGCGCCCGCCCATGCGCCGTCCATCCGAGCCATGGCGACGAGGTCGCCGCCATGGTCGAGAACGACGATACTGGCCCGAACACCGATCTCCGCCGCGCGGGCTTCGGCCGCGGCGATCATGTCGCGGGCTGCCGCCAGTTCTATGAAGCGGGCCATGTCAGCTCAGTCTGATCTCGGAGAGGTCGATTGACACGACGAGCGGCTCCGGCACGCGCTGCCCGTCCAGCTGGCGTGGGTAGATCCGGCGTTCGGTCGGGAACTTCAGGCCCTGCACCTCGACGTAGCCACCGATATAATGCGCTCCGGGCGTGCTCCCGGCGATCTCGACGTCGTAGTCGTGACGCTTGAGAAGGCCGTCGGCGCCGACATAGAGGGTCTGGACGGTACTGTGCGTTGCGATCGTCGAAGGGAACGTCACCTTGAGGCGTTGCCAGGTCTCGCCGTTCTCCTGCCAGTCTTCTAGCTGCTCGCTTGAGACACCCGGTGCGGCGAGGAGGAATGGCATGTTGAGGTAGGTCCACATGGCGATGCCCGCGAAGTAGGCGAGCTGTGGCTCTGTCCAAGGCGTCTCGAGAGTGTGCCCGGTGAAGGAGGCGCGCGGATCGGTAAGCGTCTCGAGAACGCCGCCTTGCGCATCCTTGATGCTGACGACGCCAGGTTCGAAGCGGGTCACCTTGCCTTCCGGACCGAAGGGAGAGTGGGAGGCCCACTCCTTGCCAAGGCCGACAGTCACGTTCGTCTCGTCAAGCTTTCCGCCATGTCCTTTGAGACCCCATAAAGCGCCGCCCTGCTTCAGATGCGCGGTCAGCGATGAATAGCGACGCCAGGTTTCGAGATCGCCGTGGGCGTCGATGATCTTCTGTGCAAGCGAGTTCATTTGGTAGTTTCCTTGATTGGTCGACGGTCAGGCGTCGAGGAAGGTGTTCACGTGGGCGACGAAGGTCTTGGGGTACTGGAAGAGTGCCCCGTGACCGGAATCCGGATAGATGACGAGCGTTGCTGAGGTCATTGCCTTGAACATCTCGTAGGCGTTGATCGACGGGAACATCGTGTCGTCGCTGCCATGGACGATGAGCGTGGGTTGCTTGATGGCCTTGAGGGATACGTGGTCAGGATCGACTTCCGCGCACCAGCCAATGATCGATGCCGCTTGCGGGTTGCTGACATCCTCACCGCTATCGGGATCGCGGTCTTCGGTTCTTGAAAGAGCGCGGTCGATGAATGCCTCGCCTGCTTGTTGGCTTTCTTTCGATGGTGTGAAGAACAGCGGTAGGCGGACGTCGCGGGCGTTCTTGGAAAACGCAGCCTCGACGACCTCAAGCAGATGTTCCTCGCCGCCTTTGGGCGCCGATCCGGCGACGATCAGCCGACGGACGTTGACCTTGGTGCGAGCCGCCATCACCTGCGCGAGGAAGCCGCCAAGGGAGAAGCCGAGAAGATCGACTTCCGGAAAGCCCAGCGCGGCGATGAATGCTTCCGCATCCTGCGTCTGATTTTCGACGTTATCCGGTACTGTGCCTGACGAGGATCCGACGCCTGCGTTGTCGAAGACAACGAGGGTGCGGTCGGCGGCCAGCGCGTTCACGACGGCCGGATCCCAGGCGTCCATCGTCCCGGTGAAGTGCTGCAGCAGGATAAGCGGGACGCCGCGGTCTGGTCCAAGGCGGCGGTAGGCGAAGCGGATGCCGCCTGCTTCGATGTAGCGGGTGGGTGCAGTTTCAAGCTTTTTTGTCATGTCATGCGCTTTCGGTCTGGTGGGAAAGGTATCGGTCGGCGACGACGCGCCGGGAGAGGTTGGGTGCCATCGAAAGGCGGGCCTCCTGCATAGCCTTCCAAAGAGCGTCGTCCGGCAGAGGAGGGATCGTGACGGTCTCGCGCCGATCGAAGCCGACCAGTGCCGCATCGACGAGATCCTCGACTTCCATCAACATCTCGATCGGGAACGAGTTGATGTCCTTGCCCGACCGTTCCCAGAGTTCCGTTCTGGTCGCGCCGGGGAGGACCGCCTGCGTGTAGACACCCTTGTCGGCGTAGTGCGCCGTCATCGACTGGCTGAGGTTCAGCAGGAAGGACTTTGAGCCACTGTAGATGCCATCGTAGCGTTCCGGTGCGAGGGCGAGAACAGATGCAATGTTGATCACCGCGCCATGTCCCTTGGCGACGAACGCCTTGGCGGCGGCCGCGGCAAGTCTGGCAGGTGCCGTGATGTTGAGGGCTATGATCCTGGAGATCTCGGTGCCGCCGTTTTCCAGCAGGCTTCCGTTTAGGGACATCCCCGCATTGTTCACCAGCAGGGAGACATCGCCCGCCGCCAACCTTGCCTCGACAGCGTCAAGGTCTTCCGGCTTTGTCAGGTCCGCGACCAAGATCTCGATCTTCGATCCGAGGCCTTTCAGCCGCGAGGATAACGCTTCCATCTTCGCCCGGTCCCGGGCGACGAGAACGACGGCGAAACCACGTTTCGCCAATCTGTCAGCGTACACCGCTCCGATCCCGCCGGACGCCCCGGTAATTAGCGCCGTACCTTTTGTTGTGCTCATTCGAATGCTCCATTTCTGTGTTGAAAGCACGTGATCTTGCTGTCCGGCCCGGGAGGGGAGCCGAATGATGTCTCGCGCGCTTTGTTGAGGATTGTTTGCCGGGACGCTCAGCGACCGACGTCGACCAACGTGCGGCCCTTGATCCGGCCTGCCAGCATTTGGCTTGCCACTTGAGAAACGTCGCCGAGGCCAACGACCGATACCGTGGAGGCGAGTTTTTCGAGGTCCAGATCGGTCGCCAGCCGCTTCCAAGCTTGTTCACGGACAGCGCGAGGGGCGTTGACGGAGTCGATGCCTGCGAGGGTCACACCGCGTAGAATGAACGGCAGCACGGATGCTGGAATGTCTCTGCCGCCTACGAAGCCGCATGTGGTGACAACGCCACCATAGGACGTCTGGGCGAGAATGTTTGCCAGCGAGCGTCCGCCGACGGCATCGACGGCTCCAGCCCAACGCTCGGCAGCGATGGGCGGCCCTTCGGCTGACAACGTAGCCCTGTCCACGACGGCGGCGGCGCCGAGATCTAGCAGATACTGCTCCTCGCTGGCCTTGCCCGTGGAGGCGACGACGCTGTAGCCGAGCGTCGTGAGGATGGCGATTGCGATCGACCCGACACCGCCGGAGGCTCCCGTCACGAGGATCTCGCCACGCTCTGGGACAACGTTGCCGTGTTCGAGAGCAAGAACACTCAGCATGGCGGTGAACCCGGCCGTGCCAATCGCCATTGCGTCCCGCGTCGAAATCGACGGAGAAAGCTTCACGAGCCAGTCGGCAGGCACGCGGGCCTTCTGCGCGAAACCGCCATTGTGCGTCTGGCTGAGGCCCCAGCCCGTGGCCACCACCTTGTCACCTCTCTGGAAGCGAGGGTCGGCCGAATCCTCGACCGTTCCTGCGAAATCGATGCCAGGTATGAGTGGGAATGTCTGGATGATCCTCTGACCAGCGAGTGCGATTGCGTCCTTGTAGTTTACCGTCGACCACTCGACGGAAACGGTCACCTCGCCGGATGTCAGGAACCCGTCATTCACCGTCTCGACCGCGGCGGTCACGCGATCTTTGTCCTGCCTTGCGACGATCGCCTGAAAAATCATCGATGTTTCCCTGTTTTTGAAGCTCGTGATCCATACTTAAGCGCACGCGGAAATCATTGAAAGAATGCACATTTAACGCCTATACTTCCATAAATGTAAGTAAGGATCGAAGGAGTAGCCGTCGTGAGACCAAAGCGTCTGGAGCCGAAGAGTGGATGTGCGGCGGAGCTGACGATGTCGGTCATCGGTGGTCTTTGGAAGCCAACGATCCTCGTCAACCTGCTGATGGGCAAGAAGCGGTTCATGGAGTTGAGCCGCCTAATCCCGGACGCGACGCAGCGCGTGCTCACACAGCAGTTGCGGGAACTTGAAGCCGACGGCATGATCACCAGACAGGTCTTTCCCGAGGTTCCGCCGAGGGTGGAATACGAGGCGACGGATCTCGCACGCTCTGTCGCTCCCATTCTCGGCAGCCTCCGGGACTGGGGAAATCAGTTCCGCGCCAATCAGCAGCGTATGGAGGAACTGGAGCCGTACTGCCCTGTGGAGGACCGAGCGGCAGATGCGGTGCGCGAGGCCGCCGAGTAAGGGCTGGCCGCGGCGGCGCCATTGCATCCACGACCGGATTTGAATCTCGTCTTTGCGAACGACGGCAAAGATGCGATTCAAATTCGATCATCGATGTTGACGCCAAGCCTGTGAGGCTGCCAGAGGGATTGTTTGGCGGTTACGAAGCTAGGGCGTAGTCGTCGAAGCAGTGAAACTGTCGCCGGTTCGAATCACTTCAAGAGCAGCCTTTTCACTTCATTCCGCGACTCGTTAGTCCAGCGGCATATCGCCAGCGCTCAATCTGCGTAAAGCAGCCATAAATCAAAGAGGAGGGATTAGAGCGGTATGCTTCTACGTCGCCCCTTTTGGGGCGGTATACTCAGCGACAACATCGAGGAAGCGTGCGGCGGGCGACGTAAGATCCGGTGATAACCAGGCGGCGGCAATCGGTAGATCCGGCGGTTCCGGTTCGATGGAGCGGAACGCCACGCCGGGTCGTCCGACCGCCGCAATGCCGTCGGTGACGAAACCCATGCCCACGCCTGCCGCGACAAGACCGGTGAGTGTCGTCATCGGTGTGACCTCCTGAACGATACGCGAGCTGACCCCCTGGTTCTGGAAGAGCGCTATGACGCGATCGTAGATGCTAGGCCCGATCGCGCGTGGCGCAATCAGCAACGGCTCTTCGTTCAGATCGTGGACCGCCAGCATATCTCGATCTGCCAACCGATGCGATGCAGGCAGCGCGAGCTTGAGGCGCTGGCTGGGCAAAGTGCAGATGGACAGTTCGGGTACCGCGATGGGCGGATGCAAGATCCCCAGATCGATGTCACCCGCCAACAAAGCCTGCTCCAACGCCGGTGAATTCATCTCGGTCAGTTCGACCATTATGTCCGGATATCGGGCGCGAAAGATGCGCACGGCCTCAGGCAGCGTGCCATAGAAGGCTATGACGGTGAAACCGAGCCTCAGCCGTCCGATCTCGCCCTCCACGGCGCGTAACGCTCTTGTTTTCGCCAGGTTTGCATTTGCCACGGCCGCACGAGCGGGATCAAGAAATGCAGCTCCCGCTGCCGTTAGTGCCACGCTGCGGCGATCGCGCTCGAACAATGTCGCGCCGACCTCTTCTTCCAGTACGCGAATGCGTTGACTAAGTGCGGGTTGGGTAAGGTTCAGCCTCTCGGCAGCTCTGCGAAAATGCAGATCCTCGGCAACGGCGACGAAGCAGGCGAGCGAACGGATATCCATCCGATTATGATGCGATTTCATAATCACAGAGTCCAGTATTCCGATTGGATTTAAATCAGGATTGAGGTCAATGTCCTTGAGGCCGGGGTGGCTGACGCTTGATTGCGCGGTCCATAAGGAGTTTAAAATGCGTCCTGACATCTTAATCGTCTCACTCGCCGTCACGCTGGGTTGCGCAGCCTCTCTGAGTGCTGCCGCGACCGAGACGGCTGATCTGCTCCGTCGCATCAATGCGGGAACCGTCGCCGCTATTTCCGACGGTGATTTCATGGGGCAGACTTATGCGACGGGCCTGCTCGCTCCGGCTGAGGGTGATTATCGCGATCTGTTGACGGTTCTCTCGATCACGGATGGCCGCGTCGTCACCGCAACGCTGCCCATATCGAACTCCGTCACCGCCGCACCGGAAATTCTTGCGCTCACTCCCGACGGGCGCACGGCCTTTGTGACCGAACGGCTCGGCGAACGCCGGAGCGGCAATACGACGGTGCGCGATCTGCCGCCGGGAAATCGGCTGTTTGCCGTCGACCTCGATGACAAGGCCAATCCGCGTCTCGCAGACACGGCCGACGTCGCCGTCTTTCCCGAGGCACTTGCGGTCAGCCCCGACGGCGGACGTGTGGCGGTCGTCTCGAACACGGCGGAGGCAAGTTTCGTGCAGATCGTTCGCTATGCAGGCGGTCGCTTCGGCAATGTGACCCGCTTTGATCTAGCGGCGCTTGGAGTTGCAGACGATAGCCCTGCACGGCGCGGCGGCGTCACCGCAACCAATGTCCAGTGGCATCCATCGGGCCGCTTCATTGCGGTCAATATCAACACGCAAAACCGCATCGCCTTTTTCGAAGTGACGGAAGCAAATAATGAGCTCGCCCTGCGCCCGTGGGGCAGCCCGGTGGAGGTCGGCGCCGATCCCTTTGTAGGACGTTTCACGCCGGATGGCCGTTTCTACATGACCTCGGATTGGGGTCGGAACTTTACCGCGACTGATCTGGCCGGCCGCATCCCCGATAGCCCCTCGTCGATCAGTGTGGTCCGACTGGCGGATGTTTCGGAACCGGTGGCGGACGCCCGCCATGAACGGATCGCGCGCGAGACGACAGATGTGGCGGCCGAAGGGCTCGCCGTCAGTCCTGACGGGAGGTTCGTCGCCACGGTCAACATGCGCGGCACGGCCTTCTCGCCAGAATCTCCCCGTTTTCAGCGCGAGGCCACGGTAACGTTGCTTACGTTCGATCCAGAGGCGGGAGCGCTTGCCAAAGTTGCTGATTATCCCTTCGAGGGCGTGCTGCCCGAGGGAGGCACCTTCGATCTTAAGGGCGATCATTTCCTCGCCACTGTGTTTGATGGTCATGGCGATCCCTCGCCGGATGCTGGCGCAGGCCTTGAGGTTTTTCGCGTGGTAAAGGGGGCGCAGCCAACCTTGGAGCGTCTTGGTCGCATCCCGTTGCCGCGTGGTGTGCACCATGTTGCCGTGGCACCGTGAGCCCGACATGCCTTTGAGACAAAACGGTATCGATGAGTTGTGCTATCGGCCTTCGCTGCAGTTGGTCTCCGGATCTTCGGCTCCCTGCTCACAATGACTAAGAGATCGTTCGGGTCTAGGGAAACGACATTCTATCTTTCAGCGAAAACGTTCCACACGCGGCGAATAATGGGAGGCCGAGGTCCGCGTCTGGCAATCATGCAGAGGGACAGTGTGGGCAATATCACGTCCGTGACCTCCGCATAGCGGACACCTTGAAAAGCGATCCGCTGGATGGACTGCGGCAGCAAGGCGGCACCCAGCCCCGCCGACACGAGGGAGAGGATGGTAAGCGCGCGGTTCGCTTCCTGGACGACCCGGACATTGATTCCGGCTCGCGTGAAGCTATCCATGATGTGGGCATGAAGCACGGGTCCTTGTGCTACAGGAAAGAGGATCAATCCAAGTGCTGCGATCTGCGCCAGGCTTACGCTTCCACTGCCTCCATCATCTGGCAGGACGGCGACGTTTGTCTCACTCGGAAATTCCACTATGTCCAGCGGCTGATCGGTACCAAGCGGGGGATGGACGAAACCGATGTCGATGATGCCTTCTTTCAACGCTTCCAACTGGTCGTTGGTCGACAGCTCGAGAAGCTTTGGTTGAACATCTGGATGCGATTGTCTCAGACGTGACAGACGTAGAGGCAGATGTTCGTAAAGCGCTGCCGAGACAAAGCCGATCCTGATTTCGCCTGCCGTGCCGTTCTCGGCCGATCTGGCAAGGGCAGTTGCCGCATCGGCGTGCCGGACCGAGGATCTGGCCTCATCGAGAAACGCCGCTCCCGCTCGGGTCAGTGTGAGACGCCGGTTTGCCCTGTCGAATAGTCGCACGCCAAGTTCCTTTTCCAACCGGTTAATTGATTGGCTGAGCGGGGGTTGCGCCATACCGAGCCGCTGGGCTGCGCGGCCCATATGGAGCTCCTCGGCAACGGCGAGGAAATGGCGAAGGTGGCGAAGTTCCATATCGCCATAATATCAAAAACAGTCGGAGGCATCATGGATTCGTGTGGTCCGGTTGAGCATTTTCTTTAAGCCTAGAAACGGAAGGAAAGACGATGATCAACGCACCTATTCTCACGCTTGCGACCGTTCTCTTCTTCGCGACGGACGGAGCATGTGCCGCTGGTTCGGGATTTGTCAGAACTGATCGCTTTGTTGACGTGCGGCCTAACGAAGGCCTCTTCATCCGGGAAGTCCGCAAACGCGGTAACCCGCCATCTGGCGAACACGGCGCGGTGCTCCTTGTTCATGGCGCGCGGGTTCCGGGTATCGCGTCATTTGATCTCCCGGTCCCGGGAGGCTCTCTCGCTGCCGATCTCGCGGCCGCCGGACATCTTGTCTATATTCTTGACCTGCGTGGTTATGGAGCCTCGAGCCGCCCTGATGCAATGGATGGGGATTCCGTCTCGCTCGGCACCCCTCATGCGAACCGACGACGCGGTTGCTGACATTGCGGCAGCGGTTGACGGCATTCGCAGATGGAGCGGCGATAGTCGGGTTAGCATCGTGGGTTGGGCGACGGGAGGTCATTGGGCCGGCGCCTTCGCCACGAAATATCCAATGATGGTCGAACGGCTCGTCCTCTATAACACGCTTTATGATGGCACGGGCCAGCACGAAGCGCTCGGCCGTGGTTCTCCCCTGGAAGATCCTCATAGACCAGGAGAGTTCAATGCCTCGGCTTTCGGCGGCTACAGGTTCAATACACGCGCCAGCCTCTTTCAGGCCTGGAACAACAGCATACCGATCGCTGAGAAAAACTCATGGCGGGACGAGCGCGTGGCACAGGCCTATGGCGATGCCGCACTAGCCTCGGATGCCACGTCGGCCAGCCGCGAGCCGCCAAGCTTCCGATCTCCGAGTGGAGCGCTGGCCGACAGCTTCGACGTGGTGACCGGCAAAAGGCAGTGGACTGCTTCGGCACTTGGGATGCCGGTGCTTGTCATTCGCTCCGGCAGGGATTTCTGGAGCCGCGCGCAGGATGCGGAGGCGCTTGCCAACGAAGCGCCTGAGGCCGAACTCGTGACCATTCCCGATGCCACACACTTCGTGCATCTCGATCGTGATCACGCCGGCAGAGCAGCATTCCTCTCGGCCCTGACGCGTTTCCTCGGCCCATCAGCAATCTCGCCGCAAGCAGATTGAATGATATAGTAGCTTCGCATCATTGGCGGAGGGCGTCTCGCAGATCAGCTGTGTTTCAGCACGCAGACGCGTGCTACATTCAAATCTTAATCTACCCATTTTGGTCGTGTGTATGATGTGAAACATGAAGGATGGCTGCGGTATCTCTTCCACTACGCGAAGGATCGATGTGCCGCCGGGCGGCGGTGCATTCGAGTTGCCGCGCTTGTCGATCGGGATATTTCTCACTCCCCAACCGGCGCACAGAGTTGCCATATCCTCAGATCGAAAACGCCACGTGCCGCTCAAAGAAAACGAGGGATGGATATTGCCCTCTGGTTCTGCGGGGATCTGCGAGTACGATGACGCACTCTCCTATCTTTTTATGGAATTTACGGACACGTCGTTGAACGATGTTGGGCTCGACCCGTCTCGCGGGTTCGAACCGGTTGTGGGCCAGCTCGACCCGCTACTGGTGCAGCTGGCGCGCCAGGTGGTGTGCGGGCTCGACAATGTGTCTCTCCTTTATCGTGAAACGATGCAATTGGCATTGACCGCCCAACTGAGCCTTGTGCTCGGACAAGGTAAATCGACGCCTGTTTCGGTCGATGACCGGCGGTTGCGTCGGGCTGCCGCCTACATCCATGATCATCTCGCTGCCGAGCTTTCGCTGGAGGTGCTTGCCGCGCAGGCGGCTATGAGCCGCTATCATTTCCTGCGGGCATTCAAAGCGTCCTTCGGCTTGTCGCCGCATCAATACGTTATCCTGCAACGGATGGAGCGGGCCAAATTGCTGTTGCACACCACCCGCATTCCGGTTGCCGAGGTTGCCTTTCGAGTGGGTTATGACGACATTTCCCGTTTTGGCAGACATTTTTTAAGGTATTCGGGATGCACGCCTTCAGCGTTTCGATGCCTGTAGCGACCGTTTCGTCAAGATCGCGGGCATAGCAACAATCACCTATCATTTGGCAAGATTTGCTGCTCCGCGCGGCTGTCGCTTCTGTCATGTTCCGTCAAGATCCGAACCATGAAGGAGAGCCATTTTGAGGAGAATGCTTGCATTACGTCCGATATCCTTGCCGCCGCAGTTTTTATGACGACCTTGCCCGAGGTTGATCCCGCAAGGGTTTTCGGCCTCGGGATCTGCGCATCCGCAGGGTACATGGCTGCAGCAGCATCCGTTAGCAGCGCTATCGCCAGCGTTGGCTTGGTGGCGCCATGGTTGCAGGACGCCGAAATCGTGCGGCAGGTCTATGGTGGCGAAGACGGTGTGGCTGGCTTGATCGAGACCTCCCGGAAAGCGGAGGCATCTGAGGCAGGCGGAAAGCCGCAGATCATCCCTGCCGCCAGTTCGACGGACAGAAACGCGCTGATGTTCCAGACACCGTACTATACCGAAACGGATCGAGGGCTTGTGCCGGAGTATGACAACAAGTTCAATCTGTCATCATGGGAGCCCTGGCTGACGTACGACTCGGTCGCAATCGCCGATCGGCTTCGCAAGCCGACGCTGATCGTGCACTCGGAAACAGCAGCCGTGCCGCGGGGCGCGCATGCCTTTGTTGATCGTCTCCCTGCGCAGTCGTTTGAGCTATGGCTGGAAGACGTCAGCCAGTTCGATTTCTACGATCGGCCCGAACCGGTTACTGCAGCGGCTGATGCCGTTGCGATACATTTTAAGCGCTTTCGCGGCGCGTTGTAACGGTCTTGGGGAGACTGCTATGAAAACGACAATGTTGGTTATGGTGGTCATGATGACGGTATCGGGTGTGGCCTCGGCGAAGGCCGGGAATGTTGCCATCGAAGATCGATTGGCGATCATCGATGTGATCACGGATATAGCCGCAGGGGCTGACCGGCACCAATGGGACCGCGTTCGCAGCGCCTTCGCCGACGAAGTTGTCCTTGATTATACAAGCCTGTGGGGCGGAGAGCCGTCAACGCTATCAGGCGATGAGGTGGTTGCCTCGTGGTCTGGTTTCCTTCCTGGGTTTGATCGAACGCTGCATCTTGTGACCAATCATACGATTGTTGCGAACGAGGATGATCGGGCGATTGCTGAAGCTGATTTTCAGGCGACACATCGCATCGGTAACGCGATGTGGCAATTGATGGGCCACTATCGCTATGAACTCAGCAGAGTAGGCGGCACATGGAAAGTCACATCGCTAACTATGACCTATACGCATGAGACCGGTGATCGCGGCCTCGTCGAGCAGGCGGGCCGAAGACAGAAGCGCTAGTCATCGAGCAAGGCATCGCTCCAAAGCGGTTGTCCGGCTGATCCCTGCGTGGAAGAAGATGGAAAATGCCATGAAGGACATCGAAGTTTTGGGAGGCGCCGATCGCATTTGGACTGAAGCATGCAGGGACGGCACACCGGTGGACGAGGTGTGCTGCAAGGCACGTATTCCGGACAAGCCTTTGATAATTTTCAAAAAAATCCCTTGAGCTGAATCCACGACGTCATTGACGCGTTGTCAGTACATGCGGGAGCGCCGTCGGCCCTAAATCCGTCATTCCATCGATGTCACGCGATGCATAACATTATAAGATTTAGGTTGGCGCGCATGTTGTAACAGCAGGGTCGCGGGTTCGATACCTTTCAGAGTTGCTTTTGCGGCTTTCGTTTGAAGTCGCTTATCGGCATCGTTGCCGGCTAATACATCGGGCTAGATCTCAACCTTCATCGAACCGATCAGGGCTTCTCTCGACGCAAGGCTCGTCATTGCGCGATCGCCCATTTCACGGGCCACAAGATTAAGCAAGCCTTCGCAGAACACGATATAGGCGCCCATGCTGTTGCTGAAAAAGCTGCTCGCATGGGGCACGAAGAATGCGTGCCGGGAGGGGGCGACGAGAGGGGAGGCCCGTGTGTCCGTCACCGCTATGACGATGAGGCCGAGCTTGGCTGCGATTTCGGCCACGTTCGCGATGCTGCGTGTGTATGGCGCACAACTTGCTACGACGACAACATCCCCTTTTTCCAGTTGAGCCAGAGCCTCGGCGACACCAAGGCGAGGTGCGTCCAAAAGCGAAACATCGCTCCGCAACATCCCCAGCCCATAGGTGAGGAAACTCGCAAATGCATGAAACTGACGGACGCCATGGACCCTGACACGGCGGGCGTTCGCAAGCAGATCAGCGGTTTCCAGCAGGGAGTTTGGCTCGAGCTGCGCCAGAAAGCCGTCGATGTTGTTCTTGGTTTCCAGACCAAGCCTATCGAAGATGTGCAGCTCCTCCTTGCTGTCCCCTTTCGTGGACAGCAGGCGGCCCGCCTGACGGCTATAGAAATAACGGTCGTCCGAGGAGAACGCCTGGCGGAAAACGCTTTGAAAGTCGCTGAACCCGGCAAAGCCGAGTTTCTGTGAAAGCCGTGTCAATGTCGATGCATTCACCCCGAGAGCCTCGGCCAATTCGGATATTGTTCGAACCGCTGTTTGTTCCGGCGTGTCCACCAGCTTCGCCAACACGTCGAGCGCCTTGTTACCGAGCGAGATATTGGCGTTCTCACGATTGATGTTCACCGTGAGGTTCCGAAGTTCCTCGATTGTTGCCGGTTTTACGAATCCGGCCGCCTCATCCGTCAAAGCCATGCTCATGCCTCGATGTCACATAGTCGCGATCTTCAGGCCGATATTCTCGAAACGAGCCGCCGATCCTGCCGCATCATAGACAGCCCAGTCGACGCTGTCCTTGCCGATTTTGAAGATGGCGGTCGCCAGCGTGTTCTCGTTGTCGGGATCGTCGGGCTGGGTCCGATAGATCGGGAGCGCGTGACTTTTCCGATCCCAAAGGATGGATAGTGGGTCCAGTGATCCGTGGTTTGTGTCGAGCATATCCTGTCCACGTTCCTGACGTGATCTGGAGGAGCCTGTTATGATCTGCGGCTCTGATACCTTCTGCGCGTGCACGAGATGGTTTGCGTGGACGGATGGACTGGCGATGTCGACGATCGAGCAATTTGCACGCGTGAATTCGATGCTGGTGAGGCGCGATTGCCCCGCCTGCGCCAGCGTCAGGTGAAACGCGCCGGAGCGTGGCGCTTCGGACAGCAGGTCCAGCGCGGCGTCGATCGTCGGGCAGTTGAGGATGGCGCGGGTCAGAACCATCCGCGGCAACCCTTCTCCGCCAAGCGTTGAGCGGATGTTGTTCACGGTGAGCACGAGGCCGCTGCCATTGATCGCGAATGTGTGTCCGGGTATCGAGCCCGGATAGACGAATGCCGTGAAGGGCTGGCCTTGTTCCGGAATAATGGTCGCCAGCGTGCATCCCGATCTCAGGCCCGGATCGCCATCCTCGTTATGGGCGACGACCGGGAACGTGCCTGGTATCTGGACGGTGGTGCAGCCGTCCGGTGCCATTGCCCAAAGATCACCCCGACAGTTCCAAGCGAAAACGTCGTCAAAGGGCAGCCCCAGTCCGTCCGCCAGGCCGGAAAGCTCTTGCCAATAGTGCGGGTAGCGCTGTTCGACCAACGATCTGGCCATCTGTATCCGGTCACTGTTCTTGAGCGCCATGACCGCTGCCCAGGCATAGGTTTTGATGAGATGGTCGTGGACGAGGACAGCGCCTTGGCGCCCGAGGCCTTGACCGATCTCGTAATGGTTTCCCTTCAGGCTCAGGGTGGTCAGGCGATAACCGGTATCAATGGACATGCTGGAGGAACTCACGAAGGCGGGGATTTTCGGGATTGTCGAGCAGGGTGGCCGGATTGCCATCGACCGTGATCTTGCCACCCTCCATGAAGATCAGCCGCGTGCCGACTTGTCGGGCAAATGCGATCTCGTGGGTGACGACGATCATCGTCATGCCCTCTTCGGCGAGCGACTGCATGACCTTGAGCACTTCCTGACGAAGTTCGGGGTCGAGCGCCGAGGTCGGCTCGTCGAAGAGCATTAGCTTCGGCTTGACCGCGAGCGCGCGGGCTATGGCCACGCGCTGTTGCTGGCCGCCCGATAGTTCGGAGGGGTAGTGATGGCCACGCTCCGCCAGCCCCACCTTCGCAAGGAGTGTTTTGGCCTGCGCGGTCGCTTCGGCATTGTCCAGGCCGCGGACGCGGCGAGGGCCGAAGGCGACGTTTTCCAGTGCCGTCATCTGTGGGAAGAGATTGAACTGCTGGAACACCATGCCCGCTTCCTGGCGGATGAGGCGCACGCGCGAACGTCCCTCGCGCACGCTGATGTTGTCAACAACGAGATCGCCGCCATCGATTTCCTCCAGCGCATTGATGCAGCGTAGAAGGGTGGATTTTCCAGAGCCGGACGGCCCGATCAGCACCACGACCTGGCCGGCCTCGATGTTGAGATTGACATCCTTGAGGACCGTAATTGGGCCGAACGTTTTGGTGACGTTTCTGAATTCCACGATGCTCATAGGATGCGCATCCTCTTTTCGGTGAAGCGAAGGGCAAAGGTCAGGACGCCGGTCATGATGAGATAGAGAATGGCGACCGCAGTCCAGATCTCGACGGCACGGAAATTGGCGGCCATGATCTCCTGTCCCTGCCGCGTCAGTTCGCCGACACCGATGACGATGAAAAGCGAGGTGTCCTTCAGGCTGACGATGAATTGATTGCCGAGCGGCGGGATCATGCGGCGAAAGGCGATCGGCCCGACGACATAGGCCAGCACCTTCCACATCGGCAGACCGAGTGCGAGCCCGGCTTCCTGGAGCCCCTTGCTGACGGAAAGCAGGGTGCCGCGAACGATTTCCGCTATATAGGCGCCTGCATTGACGATGATGGCGGTGATCGCGGCCGTCATGGGATTGACGCGGATATCGGCCAGCAGCGGCAAGGCGAAATAGATGAACATCACCTGCACGACGATGGGGGTGCCGCGAATGATCTCCACATAGACGAAGGCGACGGCGTTGAGCAGCCAGTTGCCATAGGCGCGCATGAAGCCCGCGACGGCGCCGACGGCGATGCCACCGACGAGACCCGCCAGTGCGATGAGAACGGTCAAGCGAGCGCCGCCAAGAAGAGCGGGCAGTGCATCGATGACCACCGACCAGTCGAATTGCATTGGAATACTCCCGTGGACTGCGCGCCGGCGGAACCGACGCGCATGAGGCTACCGGGCGATCAGAGCTTCGGCTCAGCGCCGAACCACTTTTTGTAGATGGCCGTGTAGGTGCCGTTCTTCTTGAGCTTGGCGAGCGAGGCGTTCACCTTGGCGACGAGATCACTGCCTTTCGGAAAGGCGATACCGTATTGCTGCGCCATCATCTGCTCGCCGACCGCTTTCACCTTTCCGCCGCCGGCCGTCTTGATGTAGTAGAGCACGTTCGGCGTATCATGCATGGCGGCGTCGGCACGGCCGGTCTGCAGTTCCATGTAGGCGTTGTCGACATTTGGGAACTGGCGCAGTTCGGTGTCCTTGAAATTGGCCTTGGCGTAGTCGGCCGCCGACGTGCCGGTTTTGATCGCCAGCGTCTTGCCCTTCAGGTCTGCCGGGCCTGTGATCTTGCTGTCGGTCGGGACCATCAGCAGAAAGCCGCTGTCGTAATAGCCGTCGGAAAAGTCGATGACCTTCTTGCGTTCGTCCTTGATGGTGATGCCGGCAAGGCCGATATCCACCTGCTTGGTCTGCAATGCCGGGATGATGCCGTTGAAATCCATCGGCTGAAGCGTGTAGCTGACGCCGATGTCCTTGGCGACCGCGTCCCACAGATCGATATCGAAGCCGACATATTTGTCGCCTTGCTTGAATTCGAACGGGACGAAGGCGGTGTCGGTGGCGACGATCAGATCGGCGGCCCGTGCGGGAAGCGAGAATGCGATTGTCGCTGCAACGGCGGCTCCAAGCAGGTATCCAAATCTCAGTTTCATGCGAGTTCCCCTTTTTTGGCAAATGCATGTGGCGTTTGCTCTTGGTCTGCGTTTGCAAATATAGAATGCTTTTGTGAGTTTGTCGCATTTGAAATTTGCGCGACCATGTCGAGAACGTGTGCAGGGTGTCCAAAGGCGAGGCTCTGCTCACAGGTGAGAGAGATATCCGATCGGATGTCCGGAGATCGACAGGCTCGTCAGTTCCTTGCGATTTCAACTGGTTAGCGTAGCGCAGAAATCCTGACCGAAAATCGGGATTGGTGCGGCGTGCTCAGAAAATATCCAAGCCGATCAAAATTGATCCATATGGATCATAATTTTTAATCAAGAAACAAATAGATCACAAATTGTTACAGCGCCGATCAAGGGCAGAATTCTTTCGATATGGCGCAACTGAGGTTCGAACACCGATCAGATATCGGATGCTTCTCAATGGTCAGATCGGAAGATACGACTTCCGGAGGTGCCCCGTCAGTGAGGCAGTATCCTGGCGAGGAAGGATTTTGCCCGGTCGCTTTGTGGGTTTTCAAAGAATGCCTGCGCCGATGCCGTTTCCACGATTTCACCCGCGTCCATGAAGAACACCCGATTTGCGACGCGACGCGCAAATCCCATCTCGTGGGTCACGCACACCATGGTCATTCCCTGGCCGGCAAGCTCGGTCATCACATCCAGCACTTCATTGACTATTTCCGGATCAAGGGCCGATGTTGGCTCGTCAAACAGCATGACCTCCGGATCGAGTGCCAGAGCGCGGGCGATCGCGACACGCTGTTGCTGTCCGCCCGAAAGCTGGGCGGGATATTTGCGCATGTGATCTCCAAGTCCGACGCGTTTCAGAAGCGAGACGGCCTTGGCTTCCGCCATGGCCTTCGGCCGCCGCAACACCTTGGTCTGAGCGATCATGACATTGGCGAGCACGGATAAATGCGGAAAAAGCTCGAAGTGCTGAAACACCATACCGGTGTATTTACGCAGTTCCGCGACGTTTTTGGTCGTCGGTGTGATGCGAAGGCCAGCGACGACGATCTCGCCGCTGTTGATCCCTTCGAGACCGTTGATGGTCTTGACGAGCGTGCTTTTGCCCGAGCCGGATGGTCCACAGATGACCACGACCTCGCCCCGTCCAATGGTCGCCGAGCAGTTTTTCAGGACTTCGAAACTCCCGTAGCTCTTGCTGATGGAATTCAGTTCGATCATGGACGCACTCCATAGGTCAGGCGACCCTGCAGGATTTTGACAAATTGCGAAGCGGCAAAACAGAAAACGAAATAGATCGCGCCGACCGTCAGATACATTTCCACCAGCCGAAAGTCGCGCTGGGCGATTTTCGTGGCGGCTCCCAACAGGTCGGTGGCCGAGATCACGTAGACGAGGGAGGTATCCTGAAACAGAATGATCGTTTGGGTGATAAGGATCGGCAGGACGTTGCGCATCGCCTGCGGGAAAATGATGTAGGCATAGGACTGGAACTTGCTGAAACCGAGCGCTTCCGCTGCGGAAAACTGGCCCGGTGAAATCGACCGCAGGCCCGAGCGAACGATCTCCGAGAAATAGGCGGCTTCGAAAAGGACGAAGGTGGTGAAGACCGTCATCGAGGCGCCCACGGGAACCGGCCGGCCGCTCCCGGTAATCCAGCCGATCACCCAGGGAACCAAAAAGAACACCCAGAAGATGACGAGGATCAACGGCAAGGAACGGATGATCGTCACGTAGCCGATTGCAAGGGCCGATATAACCCGGTTCGGCGACAAGCGCGCCACGGCCAACAGCGAACCGAACAGAATACCGCCGATGAAACCGACAAGGGTGATCTGAACGGTGAACCAGAAGCCCTGCAAAAGGTAAGGCCATGCGGTGAGAATCACGGAAAAGTCGAGCGAACTCACGATTTACGTCCTCCCGACAGGCCGGGGATCTGCATCAAACGTTCGATCAGGTTCATGATCTGCCAGGCACATAGCGCGATGAGGAAATAGGCGATCGTGACGATGCCGAAGGCCTCGAATGTGCGGAAGGTATTCTCATTGATCTCGCGGGCGGTCGCGGTCAATTCGACAAGCCCGATCGTGAGCGCAACCGAGGTGTTCTTGAAGATCGTCATGAATTCATTGGTCAGCGTCGGCAGAATGATGCGGAACGCCTGCGGCAGCAGGACCAGGCCGTATAATGCCGGACGATTGAAGCCGAGAGCAAAGGCAGCCTGCGCTTGGCCCGCAGGGAGGGCCTGGAGGCCGGAGCGCACCTGTTCGGCGATGCGGGCCGAGGTGAACAGGCCGAGGCAGAGGAATGCGGGAATGAAACTGCCCCAGGGCGGCGCCATCTGCTTCATTGCGGTTCCAAGCGACGGGGGCAATAGTTCCGGCAAGACGAAGTACCAAAGGAACATCTGCACGAGCAGCGGAATGTTGCGGAAGAGCTCCACATAAATCCGCGCCAGCCCAGGAATAAAACGGCCCGGCAGCGTTCTGAGAATGCCGATCGCGGTGCCCACGACAAGCGCGATCAGCCAGGCGCCGATTGCAAGCGAGAGCGTCCAGGCAAGACCGCTGAGAAGCCAGTCGATGTATCGGCCGGCTCCGTCCGGGGTCGTTTCAAACAGAAGTGACATCGCTTCCCCTTTTCTTTTTTCTTGGTGGCGGAGCGGTCAAATGGTCCGCTCCGCCCATGGCATCATTGGCCGTTGGCTTTGTCGTTCGGCGCCTTCACCAGCGCTTTCAGCTTGTCGGACATCGGGAATTCCAGATTGATGTTCTTCGGCGGGATCTTGCTTTCGAACCATTTGGTGTAGAGCTTGTCGTAGACACCGGATTGCATTGCCGCGGTCAGGGCCTCGTCGACCAGCTTCTTGAACGACGGGTCGTTCTTGGAGAGCATCAGACCGTATGGATCGCTTGGAAAGGCATCCGCCAGGAAAGTGAGTGCCGATGGGTCTTTGGCATTCGCCTTGAGGCCGGCAAGGAGAATATCGTCTTCCATGAACGCTGCGGCACGGCCGGTCTGGACCAGAAGGAAGGATTCCGCATGATCCTTGCCTTGAAGGATATTCATGCCGAGGCCCTTGTCGGCGTTGAGCTTGGCGACGAACTGCGCGGTATTCGTGCCCTGCGTCACTGCGATGGTCTTGCCCTTTAGATCTTCGGTCGTTTTCAACCCCTGGCTGGCAAGCGAAATCCATTTGAACTGCGGCGCGAAGGTCGTGACCGAAAATGCTACCTGGGCCTGACGCGGCACGGTATTGGCGGTCGAGCCGCATTCGATATCGACCGTGCCGTTCTCGACGAGCGGAATGCGGTTGGAGGAATTGACCGGCTGATAGACGACCTTGAGGCCGGGTAGGGCGAGATCGGTCTTCAGCTTGTCGACGACCAGGCCGCACAAATCAATGGAAAACCCGATGGGCGTCTGGCTGTCGTCGAGATAGGAAAGCGGAACCGAACTTTCACGGTTCCCGATCGTGATCGTCCCGGTATCCTTGATCTTTTGAAGCGTCGGGCCGAGATCGGCAGCCGTGGCTGCTTGGGTCGCGCAGGTCAGCAGAAGGCATGAGGCCGCGAGGCCCCTGATGGTGTTCATCATGGCTGTTTTAGTCCTCTCTGGATGACGTCTCTGGGCGCGCGCCTTTTTTGCGCGTCACCTCACCGGATGGACGCGATGGACGCATCCACGGCATCGCCGAGACGTTCGACGATGGTATCGATGTCCTGCCTGTTGACGATGAAGGGCGGCGCCATCAGGACGTGATCGCCCGTCTTGCCGTCGATCGTTCCACCCATCGGATAGACCATCAGCCCGCGAGCCATGGCTTCCTTCTTGATGCGCGCATTGAGTTTCAGCGCCGGGTCGAAGGGAACCTTCGTTGCCCGGTCGCTGACGAGCTCGATACCCTGAAACAGGCCGCGTCCCCGGATGTCGCCGACGTGATAGTGGTTGCCAAAGCGCTCGTTCAGTCTCGTTCCGAGATGGCTGCCCATTTCGGTGACGTTGGCGAGCAAACCGTCGCGCTTCAGGATCTCCTGCACGGCAAGACCTGCCGCCGCCGCCATCGGATGGCCCATATAGGTGTGACCGTGCTGGAAGAAGCCAGAACCATTGGCGAAAGCCTCGAAGATCGAGCCGGACAAAAGCACGGCGCCGACCGGCTGGTATCCGCCGCCGAGGCCCTTTGCGATGGTCATCAGGTCCGGTGAAATGCCGTCCTGCTCGCAGGCATGCAATGTGCCGGTGCGGCCCATCCCGCACATGACCTCATCAAGGATCAGCAGAACGCCGTATTTGTCGCAGATGGCCCGAATACGTTTGAAATAATCGGCGACCGGCGGAACGGCGCCGATCGTGGCGCCAACGACGGTCTCGGCGACAAACGCAATGACTTGGTCGCCGCCAAGTTCCAATATCTTATCTTCGAGCTGTTGTGCGGCCCGGGCCGCGTATGCTTCGTCGCTTTCGTCTTCGATCTGGAAACGATAGGCGTAACAAGGGTCGATGTGGTGCGTCTCGATCAGCAGCGGCTTGAATTGCGACCGGCGCCATTCGTTGCCGCCGGTGGCAAGCGCGCCCAGCGTATTGCCGTGGTAGCTCTGGCGGCGCGCGATGACGTGACGGCGCTGCGTCTCGCCTTTTTCCACGAAATATTGCCGCGCCATCTTCAACGCCGCTTCAACCGCTTCCGAACCACCGCTGACGAGATAGACATGATCCAGCCCGGCGGGCGCATCTTCGACAAGCCGATCCGCAAGTTTCTCCGCCACTTCGGTGGTGAAGAAGCCGGTATGTGCATAGGCCATCTTGTCCAGCTGATCATGCAGCGCCTTGATCACATCGGGATGTCTGTGCCCGAGGCAGGATACGGCAGCGCCACCGGACGCATCGATATAGGCCTTCCCATCGGCATCGAAGAGTTCAATGCCCTTGCCGGCGACGGCAACAGGAAGCTGAGCGTGAATGGCCCGGTGGAGAAGGTGCGTCATAGCTATCTCTTCGCGTTTCTTGGCTTCAGGTGAATGTTGAATGCGGCCAGCTGCTCATCGAAACGGCGGAGCGCCTGGACGGCCTCCTCTCCTCCGTGGCCCGCGAGCAGCGCGCCGAGAACCTCGGCAACCGCGAAGGCTGGTGACATGGTGTGGAAGAAAGACGGGCCATCGGTCGAGACCAGGATGATCGCCGCCGCGAATTGTGCGAGCGGCGCGACTTCGCTGTCAGTGATGGCTACGACCTTGATGCCGCGGCTTTGGGCATATTCGGCAATCTCGATCGTTGCGCGGGTGTAAGGCAGAACGCTCGCGACGAGCAAAACGTCTTCCGCCGTTGCCGTGCCGATCGCATCCGCGCCTGTCCCGGCGATGCCATCGAGCATGGTCGATTTCTCACCGATGAGCGTCAGAATGTAATAAAGATGCCAGGCGATGGAGTGGCTGGCGCGCAGGCCCAGACAATAGACACGGCGAGCCTTTGCCAATGTTGATGCGGCATTGACGATCCGATCGAGGGAGTGCGGTTCGGCAAGTCGGGCGATCTGTCCGCCGATCGAATTCAGCATTTCCGCCGCAAGCGCGTGATCGCCCTTTAGTTTCTGGCTCAGGGCCTGGGCTCCGGCCTTCCCAGCGAAGCCGGAATCCCCACCGCGCATCGCCTCGGCATAGAGTTCGCGGACATTGTCGTAGCCATCCAGCCCCAGATGCTTGGCAAAGCGTGTCATCGTCGCTGGTTGTATGCCGGCTTGGCGAGCTTGCTCGCGCATGGACAGCAGAGCGACATCGCTCGGATGATCGAGCACGTAACGCGCAGCCGCCTGCAACTGAGCCGACATGCTGTCGAAGGCCTTGATGATCGCTTCTGCTAAAGGTCCCTGGTTCATGATCATTACCTACATGTTTTCGATTTGAATTGCAACGTATGTTTCATTGTGCGATATAATGATCTACATGGATCATATTTAGGCAAGTTGACTAAGATGAATGCAGAAACTGCTTTGAATTCGATTGCAATAGCCGTTGCGCCGAACGGGGGCCGCCGTACGAAGGTTGATCATCCTGCCATCCCGTTGACACCAGCCGAGTTGGCGAGAACGGCGGCCGAATGCCTCGAGGCTGGCGCCGCCATGATCCATGTCCATGTCCGCAAGCCGGATGGCTCGCATCTGCTTGACGCCGACGCCTATCACGCCGTCATTGCCGCCATAGAAGCGGAGGTGGGCGATCGGATGATTGTTCAGATCACCAGCGAAGCGCTCGGACTATATCGACCGGCCGAACAGATCGCGGTGGTCAAAGCCGTGAAACCCGAAGCGGTGTCTCTAGCGCTGCGCGAGCTCGTTCCGGATGAAACATATGAATCGGAGTTTGCGGGCCTGCTATCGTGGATGAAACGGGAGCGAGTTCTGCCGCAGATCATTCTCTACGATCCGGCAGAGGCTCTTCGTCTTGCTGACATGATGCGACGCGAACTTATCCCGTGGAATGACATACCGACCTTATTCGTGCTCGGCCGCTATACGGTCAACCAGCTGTCTCACCCGCAGGAGCTGTTGCCGTTTCTAGCAGCGAACATGCCACGATTTGCCCATTGGAGCGTCTGTGCCTTCGGACGCCATGAGGCGGCGTGCGTGGCCGCAGGCGCTCTGCTCGGTGGAAACGTTCGCGTTGGTTTCGAAAATAATATGTCGCTGCCCAATGGCACGCCAGCGCAGGCGAATGCCGATCTCGTCAGCATCGTCAGGACACCTCTCAGCCGGTTTGACATCGTCACACAAACTGGCGAAGAACTTCGCGAGCGGCTTCACAGGATATCGAGCTAGGTAGCGGATGAGGGCGCCAGGCTTGAATTTGTCCGGCTCAATCCTGTGTGTAGAAGGCAATTGTGATCAACCGTGCTCGCAAGTGATTACGGCAATATAATTGCCCAGCGTTGCGTGGAATATTTTCACGCCCGCTGGTTCGAATCCCTTCACATCAATCATTTTGGCTGCGCCCACAGCTTAACGGAATGACTTCGAGCCCGCCGGTCTTGCGGGATTAACCGTGCCCTCTTCATGGTGGCGGCGGCTTACGCAGCGCTGCTGTCCATGTGCTGACGTGATTGGCGACGGTGATGACATGTTCGGCGATCGTGAGACCGGAGACGGCTTTTCTCGGCCTGAAGTCGTGGTCCCCATCTTCAAGCCATAGAATTTCGATCATGCTGGAGAGCTTGTAACCAGAGAGCTCTTCTCGCGATCCAAACAGGTCGCGCGTTCCATGGCAGATGAGAGTAGGCGTCTTCATTTCTTCAAGATGAGCGGTCCGCAAGCTCTGCGGTTTTCCGATGGGATGGAACGGGTAGCCGAAGCACAGCAGTCCGGAAATCTTGCCCGTATCGCGAAGCTCATCCGCGATCATGCTGGCCACGCGTCCGCCCATGGATTTTCCCGCGATGACGAGGGTTCCTCGCGCACCGAGTTCATCGATCACGGCTTCATATTCCCGCTTCAGGAGTTCGGCGCGTGGGGGAGGCGACCGTTTTCCGGTGGAACGTCGTGCCGACATGTAATCGAACTCGAACCGGACGACCCGCAGGCCCTTGTCGGCAAGTGCGGACGACATGTTTTCCATCCACGTCGTATCCATTGCACCGCCGGCTCCGTGGGCAAGGACGATCGTGATGTTGGCGTCTTGAGGGCCGGTAACGAGAAAGTCATGGGGCATTCAGATTTTCTCTTGGTTCATGACACCACTGTCATACCGATGCGGGAGCCGCTGTAAAAGAGCCTGTCGCGATCCACAGAACAGCAGCAGGTACCGTCTTGTGCCCCGCGCCTGATGTAACAGCCATCTCCCGTATCCGTCGCGCATTTCCGTAGTGCTCTTCGACGCTTCAGAAGGAAAGCACCTTTGAGAGATCTGCGAAGCGAGGCGCACTTTCCCTCGAACGATCCTGCAGATTTAGATGGTGACCTGGTCTACCTATGAGGTCTTGCTTGTGGAATGCACCGGGACTTTTGCCATTTCCACGGCATCCCGAGATAGCCACTGATGGGCTGAAATTGCAGCCTGAAGCTCCGGAAGCGTGCGGTTGCCTTCCCTGAACAAGGTGACGACAGTGGCGGCCGCGATTTCGTACTCCGCGGCGGCGTGCTCGATACCAATTGCGTCCGCCATACATGTCACTCTGATTTTCAGGGCTTTCTCGCGAAAACACCTAGATTGAAGAGCTGAACGCGGCGGTTGTCGGCAGCTTCCGTTTTCGAACCTGCAATCGGGAAATATTTACCGACGCCGACCGCAAACAGACGGTCTGGCTGGACCGCGAAGGTTGTCGCAAGAATTTCCTTGATCGCGTCCGCGCGCCGCTGGCTGAGGTCGAGATTGTGCTGATCGGTTCCGGTCGAGCTGGTGTGGCCGACGACCAGGAATTTATAATCCCAGAGGTTCGGATGATGCAGGGCATCGGCAATCATGCCAAGCGTGCGGTAGGATTCCGGCTCGATTGCGACCGAGTCGTTCTG
Source organism: Rhizobium pantanalense (assembly GCF_030182525.1). Classification (NCBI taxonomy): domain Bacteria; kingdom Pseudomonadati; phylum Pseudomonadota; class Alphaproteobacteria; order Hyphomicrobiales; family Rhizobiaceae; genus Rhizobium; species Rhizobium pantanalense. Next base: position 60,920 of record NZ_JAQJCH010000018.1, on the reverse strand, counting down.
GAAGTCCACTTCCACGACCATCTGAGGCAGATGGACGACCTTGCTCCAGTTGGGAAGACCGGCCATATCCTTGCCCGAGGCGCTCATCGCTTCCTGACGAAGCAGTTCGACATCGACGATCGGCGCCGCATTGGTGAGCTTGTCGAGACCGGTTACGATCCGCTGCTCGGACACCTGCTGTGCCGATGCGCAGGCCGGAACGACCAGGGTCAACGCTAGGGCGGTCATGATGCGTGCTCTGATGTTCATCGGCTTCATCTCCATCCGGCATCGGTGATTGCTTGATTGCATTTGTCTCCGACGAGGCGCTGCGTCTTGATCAGGCAGGCGAGTATGTAACCGTCGCCTTTGACGCCCCGGCAATGCTGAGCCATGTCATGGGCGCAGACCTTTTCATAAGCTGCCTGTGCGTCTTCGCGCCGCCGGATCGACGTCGCGACGCTGGAAAGAGATGCGGTACAGGTGGGGGACACCTTCGTCGTATTCTCTTTCAGGCAATCCGCGATGCGGCCGTTTCCAAGATTGACTCCCTTGCAGAGCTTCTTGATGTCAGCGCCGCAATCCTTCGCAAGTATCGAGACCGCATCCGCATAGCTGACAGTTTCAGCTTTCGCCATGCCTGCGGAGATCATTCCCGCCCATAGCAATCCGCAAAATAGCCTTCCAGTCTTCCTCATCATTATCTCCCTTGTTCCCAAAGTGCAGCGATTTGGCGCTTTCGAAGAAGGGACCGTTGAATGGTGTCGACATCACGGTCCCTTGCCGTCGGCATTCACATAAACGAGTATTTCCTATGTTGATTGCCGCTCCGAACGGCTTCGCCTTTCCTCTATCTCGGGTCCTTCACCGCGACATAGACAACGGCGTGGCCGCTATATTGCGGTTCGAACCAGTTCCCGCCGCAGTCCTGATAGGAGATGCCCTTCACGACGACTGCGGTGCAGGCAGGCGGAAGCGTTGCGATCACGGTTCCAACGGCGATTGCCGTTGCCGCTCCCCATACCGCTGCGGGTGCGGGCCCCCAATATCCCGGCCAATAGGGCCCCGCCGGTGGTGGAACCGGCCCATACGGTCCGGGGTGCGGCCCAGGAGGAATCGGGCCTGGGCCGGGATAGGGATGAGGCCCCGGATGCGGGTTCGGATGGGGTGTTGGCGTCGGCGGGTGAGGGTGCAGCCCGGACGGATTCGGGTGTGGAGCGGGATGTGGGGTCGGATGAGGTGCCGGGTGTGGCCTCGGCCCATGAGCGGGATGGGGCGCCACCGCTGGGTGGAAGCGCGGCTGGAAATGCGCAGGCGCGTTGAAGCCGCGAAAACCCCCGCCGCCGGGATGAAAGCCGCCATGAAAACCGCCGCCGCCAAAATTCATGCGGGGCATCCGGCCGCCAAAGCCGCCTCTCGCTTCCGCGATGTGAGGCGCAACAAGAGCCGTGACGAGAAGTGCGGATAGAAAGATGCCGGGCTTTTTCATTTCTTGTCCTCCTCGCCGAGGAACTTGATTTTTTGAGCGCCTTCGGCCGGCTTGTAGGCGAACGTATCCTCCGGGATCGTCGCGTTTTCCGTCCATTCGAGAATCGAGGTGATCCTCGGCCGGGTGAGATCTTCGCGGTCAACAAGGGAAATTTTCAGGGGAAGGGGGGCGCCTTGCGTGGCGATCCAGATTTCCGCGTCCTGATCCGGCCCCCGATACGCCCAGTGATTGGTTTCCTTACCATTGATATTGGCATGCCCGACGAAGAAGCCCTCGCGGATCAGGTTGATCGGCGCGTCGGGCGTTCCCCAGGAGAAAAGATCCGCCAGCGGGAATGTCAGATGATATTTCTGGGCGGCCTGCTCCAGCGTGTCCTTGATGGTGGGCGGCGCTGATACCTGAGCGTAGACGTTCTTGTCAGGCGACGCGTAGATAAGCGTCTTGCCGTCGTAGACGAGTTCGCCGTGAACGACGTCAGTCGCGAGATCGATGCGCAGGTGGTCGGGTCTTTTGACCTCATAGGTCGCTGTGCCGCCAATTTCGAGCTTCTGGTCGGTCTCGAGAATCACGTCCGCCGTCGTTGTCGCCTTCAGGCTGAAAGTCTGCAGCGCTTGCAGATGCTCGCCCATCTTCTTGAGGGCCTCGATGGATTCCGGCTCGATTCGCGGCTCCTTTGCATGCTGCTCCTGCGCGCTCATGCCGTTTGCAGCAATGAGCAGTACTATTGTCGCGAGCAAGAGGCGCGACCGTTTCAAATGAAGCATCGCATTGCCTTCCTTTCTCCCGCATGGATCGGGACAAGGTAAGGCTAGGCGTTCGGTGTAACGTCAAGGAAGTACGCAACGGTAAACACAGACGTAAACGCATACGTAGTTGCACGGTTGTCATCATGCTACGATGTCGAAAGTCCCGCTGATCTTGCGGCGGCGAGGAAAGCGTCTCTCGCATCGTCGGGACTGGCATTGCCCTCGAAGACTTCAAGGCAGATACGAAGAGCGTCGTCGCGCTCGGGATTGTGATCCGGCTCAGGCCAGATGTCCATGAGGCAATCGGCGGCTTCTCGAACCGTGGTGATTACCTGACGTCCGTGTGGGTGCGGCAGATCGATGGCCACAGGGGTTCGCCACTTTGCGTCATACATGTCCCGCTTCCTTTCGATACCACTCTCCAAGATCGTACGAGAGACAGCCATGGAAAGTTGCAGCGACATGAAGTCGGATGACGCCTTTATCAGCTTTTATCTTTTCTGAAACGCAAGCCTCTGAGGATTCTCGGTCCATAGATCACGCAGGCGATGGATGCGGCGAGCATCAGCAGCGAGATCGCCAGCTGGACCATGTCGTATCGCAGGGTACTTTCCGCGAAGAACCATCCGGAGATGATACCGGCAATCGCAAACGGCACGCGAACGACAATGGGAAACCACATCGGATGAGACCTTCTCTCAAAGAAGCAATAGCCGCTTCACCATGGGACCAAGTTGAGAATACGGCAGGAAGGAAGCGCCTGCCGCAAGCAGCGGCAAAAGCGCAGGCAAAAGAAGCGGCCAAAGGTTGCCACGATTAATGAGAAAGCTCGACATGTTCGTCGACGCCACCCAAATTGGCTTGGCATCATGAACGTCGACGAATTGCTCGTCTTTCTCGTCGTTGCACATGTTGGCGCCAAGAATAGTTCGCTCATTCCAGCGTTCATAGTTCGTCGTCCTGATCATCGCTGCAAGGACCGCTTTCTTCTTCAGCTGCGTGATTCGGGCTGCAAGGCCGACGAGCGGAAGCGCATAGTAGAGCGTCACGACCGTGAGCCATCCTGCGCAGATCGTGGTGAAGAAGGTTGCGGTCATGCTTTCGTGTTGCATGACGTGACCGATTGATGCAGCGGCCACACAGCTGACAGCGAGGGTGAAGAGGCTGTAGCCGGTGGGATAAAGGCCGAGAAAGCCAAGACCTGCGTGACCATCGGGATGTGTGACCACCAGCCGTAGGCGGCACTCCGAGATATCGGCAAGAAAGCTCGCCCAGACGAGATGCTTCCAAGCGAGCCTGCTGAGAAGAAACCAGTAGATCGTGTTGCTGACCAGCAGACACCATATGCCGGCAACGGTGAGCGAACTTTGCGACGTTGCCCATGGCGGCGCGCCGCCGCTCAAGAAATTCGAGGCATTTGCTGTCGAGGCTGCCAGGGCGACCAACAGGCATACCGCCTCTGCGATACCGGATGTCGAACGCTTTCTCGCGTTTTCGACGGCTTTCGTCGCCTCCGTATTCGATATGGTTGCGATCAACGGCACCCGAAACAGCAGGTTGGTGCATTCATCAATCGCGAACGCGATCGGCTTTTCCGCCAATGTTAGCAGCACGGGCGCGATCAGGAATTTCGCCCAGGCTCCCCAATCCCGCAGGAACACGCCTGCAAGATAGGCGCCGCCGGTCGAAAGCAGCATCAGAAGTGGTACGATCGCCGTCAATGTCGCAAGTACAAAGGCTCTCCAGCCGCGCTTGCGTATCCCCATCCGCGAGACCAGCCGGTAGTAGGGGCCGCCATGCATGATGCGGATCCTGCTATCATCGTCGTCATGGCTCAAGTGTTGCCCTCCGCCGTCGCTGATACTTTGGCCTTCTGCGCGAGCAACGAAGCGTGTCCGGCAGCACTGCTGCCCCTGTCATCGCCGCCAACGTTCACCGTCGGCTGTGCAAATTCGATGCCGTTCGCCTTAAAGGCTTCGCGGATTTTCAGGTAGGCCTTGCGGCGGATGTAGGTCTGCATTCCGGGCACGGTCATCATCCCGAAGCTCAGCACCATGCCGTAGTCGCTGAACTCCTCGACGCCCTTCAGCTTCAGTGGCTCGATGAACAGGGGTCCCAACTCCGGATCCTGCTTTAGATCCGCGCCGATTTGCTTGGTAAGCTTGCGGGCTTTCTCGACATCCGTATCGAAACCGACAGACACACGAAATTTGTCGATTACCCAGTCGCGGCTCATGTTTTCGACGGCGCCGAGTTCGCCAAACGGGACGGTGAAGACCGGACCTCGATGATGGCGCAATCTTACGGAGCGCAGGCTGAACCCTTCGACGGTGCCCTTGTAGTTTTTCGCCTGGATATATTCGCCGACCCGGAAGGCGTCATCGAACATGTAGAAGACGCCGCTAATGATATCCTTGACCAGCGTTTGCGAGCCGAAGCCGAGGGCGACGCCGAATATTCCGGCACCGGCGATCAACGGAGCGATCTGTACGCCGAACTCGGATAGGATGATTAGACTAGCCATCACGATGACCGCCACGGCAAGCGCGTTGCGCAGGATTGGCAGCAGGGTGCGGAAACGCGCCTGGCGGGCCGCATCGGCCGGGGCAAGGGCCGATGTATTCGACGGCGCGACCAGCTTGCGATCGATCCAGTTCTTCGCGAGCTGCCAAACCAGATCGGCAAGGAGGAGGATCAGGACGCTTTTCAGGAGCCCGTAAAAAATTGCGGTGACAGCGGGATTGCCGTGGCCCAGCCCTTCCGGGTTCAATTGCCAGACGATGGCAAGCCAGCCCGCAGCTGCCGCGATGACGAGCGCTCGGGCGCCGCGAACGACGAGCACACGCCTCACTTCCGAGGCTTCGCTGCGGACCACGCTTTCAGCAGCACGGCCGACGCCTAACAAAAGGACAGGCAGCGCTACGATATAAAGGCCAAGCCAGAACAGGGTTTTGAGACCGAATGCCCACAGGCCCCAGACAACAACAAGCAGGAGCGTCAAGGCCGCCTTTGAATTTTTCGGGCGCTGCCATGAGGTCCAAGTGGCTTCGATCGCTACTACCAGTGCGATGATGGAGAAGCCGATCGAGGTTGCATCGGCGACGGTCTCAGCGACGCCGAGCGGACGTGCCAAAGCAGCACTGGCAATAGCGAAAGACAGGACCGCCATAAGAATGCGGCCTCGCAGGCGAAGCGAGGGTTGGGAAGCTGCAAAGCCGATCAGCGTCGAACAGATGCGAAAGACGACGAAGCCACTAAGATAGGCAAGAAGGACGAGACGGGCGAGGGGTGGCCAATCAACGGCAAAGAAGATGATGGCGATGCCTAAGGCGAATACGCCGATAGGGGCAAGCCGCGCCATCAGTCCATCGCTTGACGAGCGGACACTTCTATACAGCCACTCGGCGGCGAGGCCAAATGCGACAAGGCCGGCAAAGATCAGGAAAACGGGTGCGAAGCCATGTGCGATCGCATCCTGGCGTACCCGCAGGAAGGCAGAGAGAAGTTCCGACGGTACCGAGGGAATAGCGGAGATGATCTCATTGATATGGGCTCTGGTGGAAGCCTCCCAACCCGCCAAGCCTCCGGTGGACGGCACACCGGGAGATTGGGGAGCGGGCGCTTTCGCTGGCTGTGTCGTCAGCCAGCTGCGAATGTCGGGGTCTTGAAGGAGCTTGACGAGATCATCGATCTTCTGTTGCTGGGCCGGGCCTGCAGCGGCTTCCATATTGGCACCGACATTGAGGAACGCGCGGACCGGCAGCCAGCTCATTGCGATGGCTTTCTAATCGGGAACTGAAAATTCAGACCCGCGAAAATCTGCCAGCGTGGCGCCCCCGGACCATCGTTCCAAACGGTATATTGCGGCTCGATGAAAGCGTTCATCGTCGCGCCGTTTTGAAGCGGGATGACCTTGCCGGCGCCGAAGCCGACCGGGATGTAGCTGCTGCCGTTTTCCAGATTGAAATTCCAGGTCGCCGAAGAACGCAGGTACCAGCCGTCTTTCAGATTGAAATTCACGATCGGCTGGAAGGTCAGGAGATTGACGTCTTCACGATCCTCCTTGCCCGCAAATGAGGCTTGATAGGTCACCAGTCCCGCCAGCAGTCCCCAATCCTGTGGGGCGACGACGATGCCGGCCGCGCCTGCCTGCCACTTTCCATTGCCGAGTTGGGTGTCGGTTGCCGTCGGCAATACGACGAGCGGCCCGCCGCCAAAGGTTATTTCGCCCTTTTTCGGTAGGACGAAGATATCCATCAAGGTGAGATCGCCAAGGCCAGTGACATAGCCGCTCGGTGTATCTGGAGACGTTGCAACGGGCAGCGTGAACCTGAACAATTGCGGAAGCCCGCCGAGATCCGACGGCACAAGGCCGCGCAGGAGAAACTGGTTTGCTTTCGGATCGCCAGGCGTATCGGCAAAGCTCGGTATGTAGTAATCCTGCAAGTTGATCGTAATTTTCGGTGTCAGAGGATTGTTGGCTTCGTTGACATCGGTATGCTCCTGAGCAGCCGCAGTCCCCGCCGAAAGAACACATATGATTGCAATCCAAGTCTTCATCCGAGCAGCCTCCACATCAGCTGCCGCCATGAAGTCATGTTCGCCGCGGGCGCGCGAGTACGCAACGGTAAATCTTCGTGTAAACGATGCCGTTGCGGCGTCCATGGCAAGGTATTTACGGTAACGTACTTACCTTTTCCGGCACAAGATCTCATAGTCGATCGAAAACCTCCTTGGGGAAGGTCGTCGTTACGATGGATAAGCGCGACAGCGAAGCCGGTCATGCGAGCAAAACGGCACAGCGCGGTCTATGGCGACTCATGCTCAAGCTGCCGGCGTTAAGGGGACGGCTTCAGATACTTGCCGCAAGGAGCAGGCAGTTCGACGATCTTTTTGAAGCGTACGAGGAAGCAAGCCATGCGCTGGAGCGATTTCAGCGGGAGGGTAAGGGCAATCGTCTGGTTGAAGAATACGAGGCCGTCTGTCGTGACATCGAAGCAGACATCATCCAACATATTCTTCAAAGCGGATCAGACGTTTCAAATTGAAACGTTTGCCTCTGGGCAGGTTTAGCCCGCATTGGTTTTGTTCGCAATTTGTATTGCAACCATCCATTATATAGTTATAGATACAATAGTCCTACATTAGTATTTACGTATGTGGCGGCTGGGGATATGGGTAGCAAATCGCACGAGATCGGAGAGCGGGAAGCCTCCCTCGACAGCGCGAGACTTGAGCTTGAGCGGTTGCTCGGTGACGACAGGTTTCGCGTGTCCGATCGGCAGCGCGACATTCTCCGTTATCTAGCCGAACGCCGGCTCGCAGGATGTGAAGAGGGTGTGAAGGCCTATTCCATTGCCCTTGACGTCTTGGGCCGACCAAGCGGGTTCGATGCTGCAAATGACCCCATCGTTCGAATCGAAATCAGCCGCCTGCGCACCAGTCTTGAAAGCTATTACAGCGTATTCGGCGCGGAGCTGGGCGTATCGATACATATTCCGAAGGGTAGCTATCTAACGCTGTTTCTCAAAACGCCGCTGGTTCGAGAATATCGGACCCTTGCTATCACAAACGAGCTTGTCCGTCCGACGAAGGCGTCGGGGCTGGAGTTTGCGATCACGCCAGTAAAGCGCCGCCGCTATTGGATCGCGGTCGCAGGAGCAGCACTGGCGATACTTGGCCTGCTTGCGGCGGCTGGCCTTCTGCGCCTGTCGCCGGCGATAACGACCAAACCGACACTGACTGTAACAATGTTGGCCGCCTCGCCCGACATGGTTGGCGAAGCTGGCCTCGCGCGGGACATGTTGCTTGCTGCGCTCACGCAGTTTCAGACAGTTGTGGTGGCAAAACCAACCTTCGCTGCCGTGCGGAAGGGTGGCACCGAACGCAGCTACGATGTCGAGATCAAATACTACGGCGATAGCGATGATCGAAGCGTCTGGTGGCAAATTGTCGACCGTAGTTCCGGCGACCTGCTGAAGTCGGGGGTCGAGCGGGTGGAGGCCAATGGTCGAAGTGTTGCCGCGGTCCAGGAGGACATGGCTGGCATATTGGCAAGGCGAATTGCAGCGACCCGAGGCATCGTCAACACCATCGAAATGCAGCACAGTCCCAAGGGGGCGCTCGGTAATGCGTGCGTGCTTCGGGCGGAGTTCGCTTTGGACGAGGGCGGAAGCCTCGACGCTGCCGCAGCCGCCGACTGCTTGGAACGCACACTAGTGCGGGTGCCTGATGATCCCGACGCGAATGCTCTTCTAGCCCGCGTCCTGTTATCGCCACGCGGCCACCCGATCGATGCTGCTACGCGTGCTCGCGCGCTCGCGCTTGCGAAACGGGCAACCTCGCTTGCGCCATTGTCCGATCGGGCCCAGACGGCCTTAATGACGGTACATTTCCTCGATGGCAGGGCTGACGCTGCCATTGAGGCGGGCAATCGGGCGATCTCGCTCAACCCTCATAGTCCCGAGGTCGCGGCATCCATGGGGCTCGTGCTATTCTCGTCAGGCTATTGGAAGGCAGGCGTGGATTTGGCGCGGACGGCCAGCAACGAGAGCGATGCACCGCCCCGCGATGCGACGTTGGTGCTTGCGCTCGACGCCTATCGAAACGGTAACTGGTCGGAAGCATCGTTGCTTGCGGAGCAGGTCAACTGCACCGACTTTATGGTTCGTGCCGTTAGAGCGGCAGCTTTGGGCCAGCTCGGCGCGCCGGATGCCAGTGCGCGTCTCGATGATGCCGAGGGGCGTGATCGCGATTTCGAGCGCCTTTTTCATCAGCGAATGGCAGCCGCTCGAATGCAGCCCCAGATCGTGGCGGATCTCGAAAACGGACTTTCCAAGGCCGGCGCCAATTTTGCCGCTGTGGCCGGCAACAGCCGGCCGTAACTTACGCCTGCATTTACGGTTGCGTACTTGTACGGAATTCTGGTGCGCCCCATCCTGCCGTCAATCGTAGAGATTTGTAAATGTGTTCGAGGGGAAACGCATGAAGTCGCATCATATGACCCGCCTGCTGGCTGCGAGCATTTCCTTGTTGCTATCGGGTTCCGCGATTCACGCAGCGGAAAATGGGACTGGCTTCTATCTGCTCGGATCCAAAGGTCCCGCCGCGGGGATCACGCCGCCGCCGGGTGTCTATTATCAGAATGATATCTATATCTACTCAGGCGATCTGGGTGGGGGCAAATCCCTGCCGGTCGGCGGTAAGGTTGCCGTCGGTGTCAGGGGCGACGCGGTCTTCGAGCTGCCGACCATTTTGTGGATACTTCCGGAAGATGTCGCAGGAGGGCGATTTGGTTTGTCGGTTACGTTGCCGGTCGGCTGGATGAAGACATCGGCGGACGTGACCTTGACAGGTCCTCGTGGGCGCACCCTTGGTGGCAACGTGACCGACACGGTCTTCACGGTTGGCGATCCTGTTATCAGTGGCTTGCTGGGTTGGGAAAGCGGCAACTTCCATTGGCAGACTGGTGTTATGGTCAACGTGCCGATCGGCGACTATCAAGACGGCGAAATCTCCAACGTTGCGTTTCATCATTGGGGCGCGGACGTATCAGCATCTTTGACCTGGTTCGATCCTTCGATAAACCTTGATCTCTCAGGAACGGTCGGGATGACCTTCAATGCCGAAAATCCCGCAACGAATTATCGGACCGGAAACGAGTTTCATTTTGAGTGGGCCGCGGTAAAGCACTTCAACGAACAGTTCGACGCCGGCTTGGTTGGCTACTACTATCAGCAAGTGACCGGCGATAGCGGAGAAGGGGCCACTCTCGGCAGCTTCAAGGGACGTTCGCTGGCAATTGGCGCGACGATCGGCTGGAATTTCAAGGTCGGCGAAACGCCAGTGTCGACCCGCCTAAAATACTTCCACGAGTTTGATACGAAAAACCGCGCCGGGGGTGACGCAGTCTATGTCACCTTCTCCGTACCGCTATCCATTACCAAGCCGGTGGCCGCACAATAGGCGACCTTAAATCCGTGGATGCCGATCCTCGAGCAGGTGGGCGAGAGATTGCCGCCCGATCTGCGTGGCTTGAATTCCTAAGTCAAAGATAGGCGGCCCTGGTAGGTTGCAAAATGGCTTCCTGGCACAGCGATAAATATCGTTACGTCAAGAAGCCCATGCGTTGCGGATTTTGGTAAAATCGGCGATCTTAACGTCATTGCTCGAAGGTAAATACCTTCTTCCAGTCCTTCTTCATGTCGACCACAAGCCAATTGCGGCGTTCCGCTTCATCGAGAGCCTTGTCGAGCTTGCCGAAGGCTGATTGCCGGTCATAGGCATATTCCCGGTCAGCATCGGTGTGGTGGATGAGCATGGCAAAACCCGGCCCCTTGGCCGCCGTGACCCAGCGCAGCATTTCATAATCGCCATCGGAATTGCCGGCCACGAAGATCGGCTTGCGGCCGATGAACTTGTTGATGCCGGAGGGTTTGCCTCGGCCATCATCCACGAAATCGATCTTGGGCAGACGTTTGAGAACCGGCACATCGCCAACGATCGCATATTCGGTGGCGATGGTGCTGCCGACGACCTGCTCGGGCGGAATGCCGTAGAGGCGTTCCGTTACCGGCCGCATGAATTCGACGCCGCCGCCAGACACGATATAGGTCTTGAAACCATTGGCGCGTAAATAGTCCAGGAGTTCACGCATCGGCAGATAGGTCATGTCCGTATAGGGCTTGCCGGTCTTCGGATGGGTCGCTTTGACAAACCAGTCCGTGACTATCTTGCTGAATTGATCGGTCGTCATGCCGGCATGCGTTGCTGTGGCCAATTCGACGATCCCCATCTCTCCGCCTTTTGCCAACCCCTTCAGGTCGCTATTCAGAATGCTTTTGAACGGTTCCTTCGTCTTCCATTCCGGGTGCTGTGGCGCGAGCGTCTTGACGCGGTCGAGCATGAAGCCGAACTGCACATAATAAGGCTGCTCGGTCCAGAGTGTTCCGTCATTGTCGAAGACCGCGATCCGGTCCTCTGGCGCAACATAGCCTTCACCGCCTTGCGTAACGGTCGCCTTGACGAAATCGATGATGCGCGATTTGGCCGCCGTGTCGTTCCATGATGCCAATGGCTCCTGCGCCAGAGCGGGGAGGACGCCAATCAGGAGCAAGGCCAGTCCCGCGATCAAGGAGGCGAGAGCCGCCTCGATTTTATCATGAGCTCTGTTCATCGCAGTTCTCCTTATGCTTTAATTCGTCTCACGCATCGAAAGCCGACATGGCTCGTGGAGGTGTCTTCCGGTTCGGCATGCCGGGCGGCGGGGCGGTAGCGGCGGCAATAGTTCGGGGCGCACAAATGCGAGCCGCCCTTCAATACGCGGCGCGCAATTTTGATGTTCGGTTGTCGAGGGTCGTAGCTGGCCTCGACGGCTCCGCCCCTTGGATTGCTCGGAATGCAGCAGGAATGCGCCGCAGGTTCCGGATGGTGGGTGCTCCAATAGTCCGCCGTCCATTCCCAGACATTGCCGATCATGTCATAGAGACCGTAGCCGTTGACCGGGAAGGACCGTACCGGCGTGGTGCGTTCCTGACCCTTGGGCTTGGTCGAATGGGTTGGAAAGGTTCCCTGCCAGATATTGGCCATGGATTTGCCTTCCGGCCGCAACTCCTCGCCCCAGGCAAATTCCATGTCGGACAATCCGCCGCGGGCGGCCAGCTCCCATTCGGCTTCCGTCGGCAGCTCCAGTCCTGCCCAATCGGCATAGGCTTTCGCATCCGTCCAGGCGACATGGACAACGGGGTGATCGAGTTTACCCCGAAGATCGCTCATACCGCCAAGCGGGCGGCGCCAGTTGGCTCCGAACTTGAATGTCCACCATTGCCGGATATCTGGACCGTTAATCGTCCTTGGTTGCGAAAAAACGAGCGAGCCTGCTCGCAACATCGACGGCAGAGCGCCCGGATAGTCCCTCGGGTCCGGGGCTTTTTCCGCCATCGTCACATAGCCGGTTTCCTGGACGAATTGCATGAAGCGCCGATTTGTGACCGGTGTCTCGTCGATCCAGAATCCATCCACCTTAACCAGATGCGCCGGTGCTTCCTCGGGATAATGATCGTTTGATCCCATCCTGTAGGTTTGTCCCGGTATCCATATCATGCCGGCAGGGGCCGTCCCTTCCTGTTCCGCGCAGTCGAACGCCAGTGACATCGTCGCCTCCGGTTGATGAGAGGCCATGTTTGCTCAGCCCAATGTCTGCGCGTAAGTACGCAACAGTAAATCGCGGCAACGTTTACGTAAGCCCACCGTAGAAGCGCTGCATTATAGCGTTAGCGCGGCTTTGAGATCGGATTGAGTGCGTGAAGGTGTCGGCTTGACGCTCGCACCAAGCGTTGCTTCTCTCCTCTTGCGACAAGCGCTGCAATGCGTTTTCGATCGACATAATCGGGCTTGTCGCCAAAGAGCCTGGCCTCAAGCGCCTGTATATGGCCGGGCAGTTCCGACTGATGGGCGCTAGCCCATGCATGCAGCGTATGATAGCCCTCCGACCTGCTCCATTGCTGAAGTGCGGCATAGACATTGCAGAGTTCGGCCGAGTCAATAGTCCTCTTCAATTGTCGGAGTCGGTAGCGGCGCGACTGCGATAGGCGCGTGAGGGCATTTCTGGCGGTCCTAGCTATTTTTTCCGGAAGCTCACGTGCGCGCCAAACGAGACCAATCAATAACAGGGTGCCAAGAATCCGAATGGCGACGGCGCGCCGTTCTTCAAAGCTCTCATGCGTTTCACGATCGGGAAAAGCCGGCGTGATTCCAGCAACGGCAGGCGCCTTCGAGACAATGATTGTCCGCGCCGGTAGCGCGGCGACGGCTGGCTCGTGGGCGTCGAGGTCAAACCAGGGATAATCGATCTTTGGAAGCGCGAAGCTCCCGGCCGCTGTTAAGGTATAGGCGATGGTTTCTGTTCGGCGGCTCACCGTACGCCTACCCTGAGCGACATTATCGGTAAGCACTGGTTGCCTTAAATATTGGCGAAGCCCGTCGACCAAACCGAAGTCGACAGGCGGCATTAGCAACGACTGCGTGTCGGCGGCGGTAATCGAGATTGTCCGCACAAGCGTATCCCCGGTCTGCAACCGAGCGGGATCACGGTCGAACGTCTCAGTGATCTCAAGGTCACGGGCCGCAAACTCGGCGGGCGTACTTCCGTCCGCACCATTCGTGCCGGCTGCAACATCAAAGGAAACTGGCTGCGTTGCTGCCACCGCTTCGACCGGTGCGCTATCTCCAAAATAACCGAGTTCTATTCGTATTGGCGGGACATCGAAGGTCCCGGGAGACTGCGGAACGATCACATAGGTATGGGCGATCATGGAATATTGCGTGCCGTCGATCGATTGCACCGCGGTGCGTGCTCGCTCCTCCGGAAGGGTGACCATGGCATCCGGCAGGTCGAACAGGGGAAATTGGGGCGGCGAGGTGAAATAATTCGGTGCAAGGACCTCGACGGTCAGATGCACCTGCTGGCCCGCTACAATAGGCTTTGCATTTTCGATGCGCGCGCGAGCAAACGGTTCGGCGGCCATAGCAGCGGTCGGTACCGACAGCAACAGGCAAAGCCACCATCTCATCATGGCGCTCCCCGATCCTCGAGGGCAAACTTTCGCGCCATCAGATCGGCCGGGCTTACGGCGATGTTCCTGATCCACATCTCCGAAGTCTGCTCGGCCATGTTGATCACACCTGCCTTGCCGCGCTTGCCCTTGTCGTCGAACTGAATGCTATCGGGTTTTTCGTTCGGTTCCTGTGCCTCCTCGTCGTCCTCTTGCTGCTTCTTTTTCAAGAGCTCGGCAACAGCCAGATTTGCCTCAGCCTCCGGCCATGGCTTTCGCTTCTCCAGGGCCTTGTGATAGGCCGCAATTGCCTCATCGAACTCGCCCGTGTGAATCAGGCAATTACCTTGATTGTACCAGGCATCCGCTGTGTCTGACATCGCAAAGGCTTTCCATGCCTGTTGATAGCGGCCGGCCCGATAGAGGGCGACGCCTCTCCAGTTCGGATCCCTAAACAGGCTTGCCGCCCGCTCGAACTGTCCGCGCTCAAAGGCCAGGCGCCCCTGTTGATCAGAAGTTAGCCACATGTCCGCAAGACCGGCAGCCTGTACGTCGATCGGTGCGATCAGACGCATAGCTAATACCAGAGCCGCCACTTTCACGACCCAACCGCGGCGAAACGAGAGCGCAAATGCAATCACCGCCGGCGTCATAAACCACCAGCCGAAATCGCGCCAGCGATCACCGTTCACAGTATTCTGCCGTATGAAATTCGCTTGTATGTTTAGAGCGATCCAACGCACATCCGCATCATTATCGGTCATGGTCGCGACCTTTGCGCCCATCTTGCGGGTCATGTCCCGCAGAGCGTCGAGGTCGAGGCTGGAATGGGGCGCTTCTGCGGCATCGGGCGAAGAGCTATCGCTGACTGCCGCCTTCATGGCGCCGCCGATTCCAAATCCAAGTACCAGCAGATTACTGTCGATCTGATTGGCGGCTGCGTCCGCACCCTCCTCGATCCCGTCCGTCAAGAGCAGGATGGTGCCCGGCGTGCCCTCCGCTTTCATTAAACTGTCGGCCAGATTGAGCGCAGCTGACGTATCTTTGCCTGGCTTCGGCATGATGCGGGTTGCAAGCGCATCCGTATAGGTTTCGATCAAGTCATTGTCGTCGGTTAGCGGAACGACGAGATGCGCTGTTCCGGCATAGGCGACCACGCCCGTGCGCGCACCTTGTCGTGTCGCCAGAATATCGCGGATTTTCAGTTTTGCCCGCTCGATCCGGCTCGGGCTTATATCAACGGCATCCATGGTCGGCGAAAGGTCGACGGCGATAACCAATGCTGCAGTATCGGCCAGGAAAGGCGGCGCCTCACGCTGCCAGGTCGGACCGGCCAGCCCAAGGATGGAAAGACCAAGTACAATCGCAAGCAACCAGGCGGGTCTAAGATTGCTGCGTTGATCGGATTCGACCAGCAGGCTGTCGAGGAGATGGGGCGCAATCAGGCCGCTCCAGCGTCGCCTGATATCCAACGTTTGCGCCGATAGCCAAATGACCGCCGGCGGCAGGATCAGCGCCATCAGCCACCACGGCCTTAGAAAATGGAGGTCTGAGATCATGCCGCCACCCTCCGCCTGGTGAAACCAACAAGCCCTGTGAGCAGGTACCACCCTGATAGGAGGGAAAACGCCATGGCGAGCGGCCACTGAAACAGTTCGACACGTGGCCGCCAGGACAGCCGCTTCTGGTTTTGCGGTGTGATAGCATCGAGCACGTTGTAGATCGTGCTAAGCGACGGCTGATCGCTGCCGAAAAAGTAGCGCCCCCCGGTCTTTGCCGCGATCTGTTGCAAGGTCGCAATGTCGAGCTTCTCCTCGCCGGTCGCCTTCGGATCGCCGATGCCGATCGTGTGGACGATAATGCCCTTTACCTTGGCGATCTCCGCCGCCTTCAACGGTGGCATTTTGCTTGCCGTGTCATTGCCATCCGTCAACAGGATCAGGACTTTCTCAGGCACGCGCGTCTTTTCGAACATGCGAATGGCAAGCCCGAGTGAATCACCAAGCGAGGTCCGCGGGCCTGCGATCCCGGGAAGCAGGCTCGTGACCAGCGTCCGCACGAGGGAATGGTCCATAGTAAAGGGTGCCAGCGGGTAGGGGGCATCACCGAAGGCGATCAATCCGATCCGGTCACTGCCGCGCTTTTCTATGAAATCGGATACGGTCCGTCTGACAGCATCGACACGTGCTTCAGGCTTGCCGTCGGCGCCCGGAAAATCCCGCGTATCCATCGATTGTGACAGATCAAGAGCAAGAAGGATGTCACGCTGAGGTTCCAGCTTCTCGAGGGGCGGTTCGACGAATTGCGGTCTTGCAAGCGCAAGGATGAGCAGACCCCACGCAATCGTTTCGATGATGACCTGCGATCGTGATCGTCTCGGTGCGATTGATCCACGGGCGGGGGTGACGCCGGCAGCTTTTGCCACTTCCTCAAAGAATGGCAGCCTGACCGATGGCGAGGCGGCCTGATGCGGAGGAAAAAGCCAGCGCACGATGAGCGGCAGAGGCAGAAGGAGAAGCAGCCAGGGCAGATCAAGCTGATACATGATGCCGCTCGATCCAATATCTGGCGTCCTGTACCAGTTGTGTGAGCTCCGAAGAGGGCAAGCGCTGAAAGGGCGCCTGATCATGATATTCGAGGTCGTCGAACAGGCGCTTGAGGGCAGCACTTTCGCCATTATCCGCGCTTGATGCCAGGAAGGCATTCCAATCGGCGCCTGTCAGGGATGCAACCTGTTCGCGCCTCCAGCCGGCAAGCGCCGTACGCTTGACGAGCTCGGCCAGATCGTCAATGCCTCGCCGGCGCGTTGCCGGGGACTGCATAGTTTCTGCAATCACTCTTAGCCGTTCCAGCGCTTCGCGCCGATAGGCATTGCGCTGGTAGCGTCTAAAGGCGCGAAAGCCATAGGCAACAAGAAGGAGAAGGATGCAGACAAGAACGACGGCCCAGCCCCAGGTTTGCGGCATCCAGGAAATCGGCTGCGGCATGGAAATATCATGCAGCGATCGCAAGGCGACGCTTGCCATCTGGTCTGGATTGGCCGTTGCCTCCGCCATCATCGCCTCCGTTGCCGCCAATTGGCCTGTTCGAGCAGACGGCGCAGCTGCGGCGCCGTTTCTTCTGCTGCCGAAATGGGTAGCATCGGCAGACCAAGTTCCCGTTGCCAGGCGCGCAGTTCCCTGCCGCGCCGGCGGGCAAATGCGTCGATCGCGCTGCGCACGGAACTCTGGCCAAGCGCAAGCTGCGCCTGCAGTTCGCCGCCACTGACGACGATCTCGCCGTGTTTCGGCAACTCCAACAGAAACGGATCGTAGACCAGCAGACAGATGATATCGTTGCGGCTGGAGAGCCTCAGAAGCAGATCGCGTGTGCGGTCGCCGTGGCCGTCAAAGTCGCTGATGATGATCAACAGATGGTCATGATGGACGACGGTCGAAAGCCGAGTGAGGACGTCGTCGAGACTTGATCGCGAGGGCTCATCCGGCGAGGAGGCGCAAAGCCTGATATTCTGCTCGGCGATCGCGTCCGCAAGCGCAATGACCGCATTGCGGCTGCGATGCGGCTTGATCTCGCTGACTGCGCTGTTGTTGAAGACGAGGCCGCCGACACGGTCACCCGAGCCAAGAACCCGCCAGGCACAGAGAATGGCTGCTTCCGCAGCCGTGACGGACTTCATCGACCGACGGCTTCCGAAGAACATGTTGATGCGCTGATCGACCACTATGATCGTCGGCCGTTCCTTTTCCTCGCTATAGACCCTGACGACGGGACTTCCGGTGCGTGCCGTCACCCGCCAGTCGATCGAGCGAATATCATCGCCAGACAGATATTCACGCAGCTCCTCGAAGATCAGGCCGCGCCCACGAAGGCTGGATTGCATTCGCCCTGAGAGTTGTTGATGGCTCTTGGCACGCTGTACGAACCTCAAGTCACGAGCCTGACTCTCGAGGGCGACGAGCCTGGCGGTCGTGACGTGGCTCCTGTCGCCTTCAAGGGCTCTGCTAACGGGCCTCATGAGACCGCCACCAGATCCGTGACGCGGTCGATCACCTGATCGGCCCCTGTGCCCGAGGCGTGGGCCTCATAGGAGAGGATCAGGCGATGGCGAAATACGTCGTTGACAATGGCCTTGACATCGTCTGGGGTCACATAATCGCGACCCTGGAGCCAGGCACGCGACCGCGCGACCTTGTCGAGGCCGATAATGCCACGGGGGCTTACGCCGACCTGCAGCAGCTTTGCCAGGTCCTTGTCGTAGCGGTCCGGATAGCGTGTCGCAAAGACCAGTGCGACCATGTATTTCTCGACGGGATCGGAGACGGTGACCATGCCGATCTCCTTGCGGGCATCGAAGATTGCATTGGGATCGAGGCGTTCCGTCGTGACAGCCGCATTGTTGCTATGGGCGGCATTTTCCTCATCCCGGTTGAGGCGCATGATCGCGGCTTCCGAAGCCTCGTCAGGATAGCCGACCTCGACATGCATCAGAAAGCGGTCCAGCTGCGCTTCCGGAAGTGGATAGGTGCCTTCCTGTTCGATCGGATTTTGTGTCGCCATGACCATGAAGAGATCGGGTAGCCTGTAGCTCTTGCCGCCAACCGTGACCTGACGTTCTTCCATGGCCTCCAGAAGCGCCGACTGAACCTTTGCAGGCGCGCGGTTGATCTCGTCGGCCAGGATCAGATTGGCAAAGATCGGCCCCTGCTGAAACTTGAATTCGCCTTTGCCGCCCTCGGAAAAATAAATCTCCGAACCCGTGATATCGGCGGGCAGCAGGTCCGGGGTGAATTGGACACGCGAGAGCTCCGAATTGAGGTTCTTTGCCAGGCTTTTGATTGCACGTGTCTTGGCAAGACCCGGCAGGCCCTCGACGAGAAGATGACCATTGGCAAGCAGGCCGAGCAATAGGCGTTCCACCATGGCTTCCTGCCCGATGATGGACTGGCCGATGCGCTTGCCGAGCGCGAGAATATCGTCACGTGCCGCCATAAAACTGACTTTTCGTGTTGGAAGGAAAAAAGCGGGGCGCACATTGGCGCGCCCCGCACAATGGGTTCTCACTTTTCGATGCCGCGATCCTTGAAGGATTGATCGATGGCCTTGTCGATCTGAGCGCGGACGCCTTCGAGGTTAAAGCTGGCTCCCCGCTGGCTTGGCGGATACTTGATGAAGGTTTCCAGGAAAGCGGCAGCCTTCAGCTGAGCTTTCACGAGAAGGAAGTCACTGCGCACAAGCCAATCATTGTACTGGTCGGAGACGACGTCGGCGCGTTCGTAGGGATCCATCCTGAGGTTGAATAGCTTCGGAACTCGCCAGGTCGTGAGAGGCGTCTGCCAAACTGCAAACCCTCCGGGAGCGGGCTGTTCATGGAAGACAACCTTCCACTCGTCGAAGCGCGTCGCGACGAGATTGCCGTCGTCATCGAAGTAGAAGAACTCGCTACGGGCACTCTTGTCGGATTTGCCTGTGAGATAATCGAGCTGATTGTAGCCATCAAGATGGTTCTTGAAGGTCGTACTGCTGCCATCGGGCTTCCAGCCGTTCAACAGCCGGTCCTTGACGTCGGCATCGCCTGCCGCGGCAAGAAGGGTTGGGAACCAATCCAGGCCGGAAAACATCTGGTTCGAAACCTGGTCTGGTTTGATATGACCCGGCCAGCGGACCATGGCAGGCACCCGGAAGGCACCTTCCCAGTTTGTATCCTTTTCACTTCGGAAAGGTGTCGTTGCCGCATCCGGCCAGGACCATTGGTTAGGACCGTTGTCAGTCGTATAAACCACGATGGTGTTGTCGGTGATCTTCAGATCATCAAGTGTCTTTAGAAGCTTTCCGACGTCGCCGTCATGTTCGACCATGCCGTCGGCATATTCATTGTAAGTCATGCCGCTTTGACCGCGCATTGATGCGCGGACATGGGTGAAAGCGTGCATGCGAGTGGTGTTCATCCAGGTGAAGAAGGGTTTGCCCTGCTCAACCTGTTTCTTTATGAAATCGATCGCGGCGCCCGTCGTCTCGTCGTCGATTGTTTCCATTCGTTTCTTCGTGAGAGGACCGGTATCTTCGATCTTGCCATCGGCCGAGGCCTTCACGACACCGCGGGGTGAATAGGCTTTCAGGAACTCCTTGTCATCCTTCGGCCATGTCGGCTGTTCCGGTTCTTCCTCGGCATTGAGATGATAGAGGTTGCCATAGAATTCATCGAAGCCATGATTGGTCGGCAGATATTCATCCTTGTCTCCAAGGTGGTTCTTGCCGAATTGGCCGGTGGCGTAGCCAAGCGGCTTCAGTGCCTGGGCGATGGTGATGTCGGAAGCCTGGAGGCCGACCGGCGCACCCGGTGCACCGACCTTGCACAGACCCGTTCTGAGGCATGCCTGTCCGGTTATGAAGGTGGATCGACCGGCCGTGCACGAGTTCTCGGCATAGTAGTCGGTGAAAAGCATGCCCTCATGAGCGATGCGATCGATGTTCGGTGTGCGATAGCCCATTAGCCCCATGGAATAGGCGCTGATATTCGTCTGGCCAATGTCGTCGCCGAAGATCACAAGAATGTTCGGTCTGGCGGAGGCCGCCGAATTGGCCGACGCCGTGGTGCCAGCGGGCGCCGTCTGTGCATGGGCCGATGTCAGGAACGTCGTCGACGTCAAGGTCATCGCGACGGCGACCGTCGCGGAAAAGAGCTTTCTGGAAACGGAGGTCATTGTGACCCCCTGGCAATCCGGTCGTTGAACATTACGGTCTCCCTGTCGTCGGGCGGACGGATGCCGCCACATCTGGATCGTCGTCAGTCGACGCAAGGAGAGACTTCGTCTTTATGTACGTGCACGGAAGTACGCAACGGTAAATGGGCACATTGTTCGTAGTAAATGTTGCCGTAAAATACGAAGAACTTATTGCGTCAGCGGCTTTGAGTCCGGGTCTTCAGTCAAGGTTGCGCCGACGTCGGTTTGCGGGCGGCTCTTTCTCGGCTGCTCGACAACGGTGAGCGGTGCCGAAATCGTCGTGGCGGCAACCGTTCCGACCGTTCTTGCCGTGCCGCCGATAACGGCAGCAACGCCCTCTCCGAGGGGAACGTTGGAATCCGTCAGTGTCTGGCCCGTCATCAGTCTTTGGCCGATAAGCTGGACAATCTGCGGGCTTTCGGCGAATTTGCCATGATTCATGCTGTCACCGCTCTTCACCTTCGTCAGGTCGATCGCCGTGATCCCGGCCTTTTCCAGATGTGAGCGATAAGGTTCTTCCGTCGGGTTGATGGCACCTAGTCGCTGGACACGTCCCGTAATCAAGCTCGACGCGGCAAGGGCGCGGTCGTCCTGAGAGACGAAGATCGTAAATTTGGGCCGGGGACGGCCCATTTCGACGAACTGCTTGGCGAAAACCTGAATGTCGATATCCGGGGAAGCCAAGATTACATCACGAATTTTGCGGTCGACGTGACCATCGCGAATACCCATCTGACGCAGGGACTCCATGGCAAGCCACGTTCCCATCGAATGGGCAAGGATGGTGATGTCCTTGACGCTCGGATCTTGCGCCAGGATGCGTAGCGCCTGCTCAAGTGCCGTGCGGGAATAGTTGGTGCTCTCTTTGTCATATTCGTACGCAAACAGGCTCGCGCGCGAAGGCCAGGTGAACAGGATCGGTGTCGCCTTCATGCGAGAATCGTGAACGATCTGCGCCAACCGGAAGACCGAATCCTCGTATTTGTTGTTGAAGCCATGGATAAAGACCAGC
Organism: Rhizobium pantanalense; assembly: GCF_030182525.1. Classification (NCBI taxonomy): domain Bacteria; kingdom Pseudomonadati; phylum Pseudomonadota; class Alphaproteobacteria; order Hyphomicrobiales; family Rhizobiaceae; genus Rhizobium; species Rhizobium pantanalense. Next base: position 39,420 of record NZ_JAQJCH010000018.1, on the reverse strand, counting down.
GCGTGACCATCCTCGACACGCTGCTTGAACCATGCCCTGCCTTCCAAGACCGTGTCGATCTGTTTGACACGCGTGACGGCGAAGTCCGTGCTTGGATTGGGTGGCAGGCGCTTTGGCCATTGGACGGTGCCGGGATCTCGCTTCGCTGGAATCGAGACGGCAATCTCCGTCAAATAGGGCTTTGGGCTGCGCTCGCCATTGAATAGTGTTGCCGGGTTGCCCGAGGGTTGTCGGGTCGTTGCCACCAGCATGTCGACCTGCGACGTCTTCAAGGCGGGGGGACCGAGCGCGATGGGCGTCATCACACCCGTCGGGTGACCGCAGCCCGAAAGTAGAAGCGATGCGGCGATGGTGAGGCGCCCACACACCCGTACCGTACGATGAACCTTGTTTGGGGCTAGGTGTCGATACATGGGCGCTCCATTGTTGAATTGCCGGCTACCATCGGCAATCACGCGCGCGCGGGTAAGTACGCAACTGTAAACGGCAGTCAATTTACGCGGTCTGGCATACCATTTACCGTTGCGTACTTCCGTCGGCGATTGGCTTGGTTTTCTCTCTCGCGAATAGAAGCTGAGAGAGCATCATCGTGAGACTATTCGTCCTCATATTTTTTCTGTTTGTCGCAAATCTGGCCCATGGCGCTGAAGAAGCGGCCCATAGGACGCTTAGCAATGAAATAGAGCGCAAGGCCGTACAGGCAGCAGTGTGGGGAATACCTGCGGTCAACTACGATCTCATGCGGCAGGAGATGCTCGGCAAGACAGCTGGAAAAATCGGCCAGGTGATCTATTGGGGCCGGCCGCTTGACTGGAAAAACCAGACCCTTACGCCTAATCCCGATGCACTCTATTTCATGGTGTTCTTCACCACGAGGGAGGGTCCAATCGTACTCGATCTTCCTCCGGCAGAAGGAAATGCCTCTTTCAACGGCAATATTGTGACCGCATGGCAACTGCCCCTGGAGGATGCCGGCCTGCTCGGGATCGACAAGGGCAAGGGCGGAAAATTCCTGATCCTGCCACCGGGGTATAAGGAAAACCCGCCAGAAGGCTACATCCCGCTCCGATCGGAGGTCTACGGCGGCTATATGCTGTTCCGATCGAACCTTTCCAGTCATAATGACGCCGACGTCAAGGCATCAATCAACTACGGAAAGAAGCTCAAGGTCTATCCCCTTTCGGATGCTGCCGCGCCGCCCGAGACCGTTTTTACTGACGTGAAGGACATATTGTTCGATTCCACCATCAGATGGGATGCAAGTTTCTACGACAATCTCAATCGTGTGATCCAGGAGGAGCCATGGGTCGTCCGCGACCGGATCATGATCGATCAGCTAAAGTCGATCGGCATCGAGAAAGGCAAGCCCTTTCATCCAGACGCGACCATGAACTTGCTATTGACCAAGGGCATTCACGAAGCGCGGGCGCTTCTCGAGGCGAAATACGATTCAGGTCTGCCGCCATTTTTCTCCGACACGAGCCGTTGGACCTTCCCGGCATACCCCGATCTGATAAAGGCCGCGCAAGCCGATTTCGACGAGCCGGACGCTTATCCCGTCGATCATCGCGGCGTCGCCTACAGCTATGCCTATATCGGCATCAAGCGGCTTGGGGCCGGCCAATTCTACTCGATCTCGATCCGGGACAAGGACGGGCACCCGTTTGACGGCGGGAAGACTTACAAATTGCACCTGCCCGCAAACGTGCCCGTGCAGCAATACTGGTCCGTGACTGCCTATGATCGCGAGACGCACGCGCTAATCAAGCATGTCCCTCGCGCCAGCCGTTCCTCCCAGATCCCAGACCTTGCCAGGAATACGGACGGGTCGGTGGATCTGTTCTTTGGACCGAACTCACCAAAAGGCAAAGAGGCCAACTGGATACCCACTGATCCCAAGCGGAAATTCGAACTGATGTTCCGCGCATATGGTCCCACCAAAGGCTTCTTCGACAAGAGCTGGAAGCCTGACGACGTCGTAAAAATCAAGTGAGGGGGAATGCATAAAGAGAGCATGTGCCACAGCTACCTTCATCTGCGTTCTCGCCGGCGCCGCACAGGCTGCGGATTATGAGATGACCACACAAATTCCGGTGCAGATTACGACGCCGAGCAGCGTTGATATCCGGATCGGCAAGCTCGAATTCTACGCCGGGGAGTCATGGTTTGATCAATCCTGGAAGCTGGAAGACTTCGTCGAGGTCAAATTACCCGAACCAACCCTTTCGCAAAGTTCGAACGGAGACCGATCATGAAGCGAAATTTCGCTACCGCCTTCTTGCTTTCGTCGCTGCTTGCCTCCGCTGCGCTCAGCCAGGAGACAGCTGCGACCTATAAATTCGACCAGGGCTATCCGACTGCTGAGACTAGTGCGAGGGCGCAAGACAATGCCGACCTTCAGCGCGCGCTCGTCGCCTATCGCTTCTGGTATCCGACGGTGTCGGTTGAAGGCATCTTTAATGGTAACCGCGCCGTCGGCATTAATGACAATGAAGCCATGGGCGGCGCCGCCGCAGGGCCGCGGCAGATTGGTTTTACGTTGAATTCCGATACGCCTTACGGTTCGGCAACCCTTGATGTCTCCAAGGGGCCTATTGTCGTAGAGTTGCCGCCAGGCGCCTATATCGGTCTGGTCAACGACCACAATCAGGGCTGGGTTCTCGATATGGGATTACCGGGGCCGGATGCGGGCAAGGGCGGAAAACACCTGATCGTCGGTCCCGACTATCGGGGCAAGATCCCGAAGGGATATCTGGTTGGGCGAACACCGACCTACAAAAACCTGCTCGCAGTGCGTGCTCTTCCTGTCGGAGGTGATCAGGATAAGGCATTGAAAGCGCTCGAAGCGATCAAGGTCTATCCTTTGGCGGATCCAAAGCAGAGATTGAAGTTCGTCGATACCACCAAGATGGATCTGGATAGCACATCTCTCAAATGGGAAGACAATATCCAGTTCTGGCAGAAGCTGAATGACATCATTCAGCAGGAGCCGGTCGTTGAAAAATTCCTGCCGATGTACGGATTGCTGCAGGCACTTGGCATCGAAAAGGACAAAGACTTCAAGCCCGACGATCGAATGAAAGCGATCCTAGAGAAGGCTGCGAAGAACGGACGCGACCAGCTTCTGGTTTCGGCCTTCGACAGCGGCCGCGCCGACAAGATCGCGTGGCCCGACCGCAAATGGGAATGGGTCGGTCTGGTGCCAGGCAGCGCCCAATTCGAGACGCCGGCGGGCGTCGATCTTGAAGCGCGCGATCGCTGGTTTGCGCAGGCAATCGTCACCTCACCGGCGATGTTCCGCCGCACCGCAGGCGCAGGCTCCCTCTATTGGCTGGGAGCGCGCGACGCAACGGGCGCCTGGCTTGATGGTGGCAAGACCTACAAATTATCGATCCCGCAGCCGGTTCCCGGCAAGCTCTTCTGGTCGGTCACGGCCTATGACGCGCAAACCCGATCGGAGGTTCAGACGGACCAGGGCAAGGCAGCGCTCCGCTCGCTGTTCGAACTCAAGGATGTCAAGGGCAGCGATGCGGTCGATCTTTACTTCGGACCGACAGCCCCTCAGGGCCAGGAGGGCCGATGGATCAAAACCGTTCCCGGACGAGGCTGGTTTGCCTATATTCGTATCTACGGCCCAGACAAGCCCGCCTTCGATGGTACCTGGAAGCCAGCTGACTTCGTCGAGGTGAAATAGGGCGCCGTGTCGGCTCGTGGACGTGTCAGCGCGCGAAGGCGTCGCGTGTCACACGATCGGTCATCCGAAGGGATGAAATAGCCCGGAAAGCCAGGGACGGTCTGGCTTCCGGCACGAAGTCGCGCCAAGGCTGCAAATCGGCGAGGTCATCGCTCTATGCGGCCTTGCAGATCTACAATCCCGTATGCCGATTGAGAGCGGCACTGCCATGCAAGAACGGGAGCCAAAGTGGAGCAGCAAAGATGATCCTGGATTATATCGCACTTGCAATCCTCATCTTCGTCATCTTGGTGTTCGTCTATGGTTTGATCGCGATCCACGATATTCCCTATGAGATCGCAAAGGCGAGAAATCACCCTCATCAGGATGCGATCATGGCAGCTGGATGGGTCAGCCTCTTCACGCTGCATGCAATCTGGCCTTTCCTGTGGATCTGGGCGATGGCCTATCGGCCTGATCTTGGCTGGGGCACTGATCATACGCAATTGCAGGCACGCGTCGCCGAAGTGGAAAAGCAGCTCTTGGCACGGAGGTCGCCCATCGAATGACCACGCTGCTTTGCCTCATCTATATTGCTATCTGCGTCGTGCTGTTTCGGTTTCTGCGCGTTCCCTTGACAAAGTGGACTGTCACGACGGCGGTTGTTGCCGGTTTTTTCCTCGTCGGTGGGATCGTGGTGCTCATGAGCTACAATCATCCCTTCTCGACCGACGGCCGTATCTACTTTTACGCAACGCCGATCAGCCCTACTGTCAACGGGCAGGTCATCGACGTGCCGGTTACGGCCAATACGCCGGTTAAGAAAGGAGACGTACTCTTTCGTCTCGATCCCCGTCCATTCGAATATGCCGTCAAGCGCAAGAAAGCGGCTTTGGCAGCGGCAGAACAGGCTGTCGCCGAGCAGCAGGCGGCTTTAAAGGCGGCAAAGGCCGCAGCCGACGCGGCGGCTGCCAGCCGCGATAGGGCCAAGGACGATTATGAGCGCCACGCGGCCGCCAATCGAAATCCCACACGATCCCCGTTTTCCACCGAGCAGGTCGAGGATTTGCGCAACGCCTACATTGCCGCGGAGGCGTCGCTTGCCACCGCACAGGCCCAGGCCGAACAGGCCGAACTGGTCGCCAACAACAAGGTGGATGGTGTCGACACTAATGTCGCCCAGCTCGAGGCCGAACTTGCCAGAGCAGAATTCGAACTGGAGCAGAGCGTCTACAAGGCGCCGACGGACGGTTACGCCACACAAGTCTTCCTTCATCCTGGGATGATGGCTGTCTCATTGCCCTTAAAGCCGGTCATGACGTTCATCCATACAGACCGCAGGATATTTGCCGCGTCCTTTGATCAGGTTGCGCTGCAGCGGGTGAATGTTGGCGATGAGGCGGAAATTTCCTTTGCCGGCATCCCCGGCCGCGTCTTCAAGGGGAGGGTAGAGAATGTCTTGCAATATATGGCCGAAGGACAGCTTGAGCCCTCCGGAACGCTACTTTCGCCAAGCCCTCCCTTCGGCAAGGGTCGGATGATGCTGATTGTCGACATTCTCGAGGATGTCTCACGTTTCAATCTGCCCGGCGGGGCTGCCGCAGAGGTTGCAGTCTATAGCGACCACTGGATCGAGTTTGCAATCATCCGCAGGATCCTATTGAGGATCAGGGCTTGGGAGAACTATCTCGTTTTCGAGCGTTAGGAGGGGCTGGAACGCTTGCAGAAGACTTTTGGAGCGGATTCCGTCTAGCTCCCGCTCTTTTGCGGAAAAAGGAAAACGAGCCCTGCCTTCAAGCCCCATTGCGGTCCGTCTTTTGGTCCTTCGAGCCAGTATTTCGCACCGAAGGAAACGCTCACCGTCTGTTCGCCGAATTTCATGATCTTCGAGAAGGAAAGGGATATGGGCAGCGTATAGTCGTGTGCCACCCAGTCGTATGAAAAGTCGATATTGGTCGAGATCGTCCGTCCCTGTCCGATATGCCAGGCCAGGAAGGGTTGGATTTCCGTTGTATTGACCCGCGTCCTGCTGCCAGAGCCGGCCACCGACCATAGATGGTCCGCCGACAGACCAACGCTCATCGACTTTGTCTGCAGTAGCAGGAGCCCCGAAGGTCCTATGGAAAGCTTTCCCGTCCCGAATCGATCATCCGTTGCCGTCGGCAATGAGAATTCCGGTCCAAACGCCCAGACCAGGGGGCCGTGGCGGGCTGGCGTAAACGACAGATTCTGGCTGATATCGCCGATTCCGAGCCGCCCGCCGGCAGAGCCGACGGGATCGCTATAGGCGATGGGGATGTCAGTGTGAGAGATCATGTTCCAATCATCGGTCAGTGCAAACGGAATGACCGGTTCTATGTCGAGCGTGGCGGAATAGGTTTTGCCATCACCCCAGCGACCGATATCGAAATCACTGTGAACCGGAACACTCACCATGAATGAGGCGGGATTGGAGACCTTCCGTGCCAGTTCGTCCACATCGTCTTCGGCGAGCACAGGTGTCGCTGAGACAAGCGCCAGCAGGAAGATGGTGCGGTTCATTTTTTGCTCCCGATGATGTTGCCATACTGGCATTCAAAGCGGGAGAGGGAAGTACGTTACCGTAAATGCTGCGTAACGGGGTTCGTTAGCTGCGAGTGGAAGGCGCTGATACTTGGTTTTGGTTCATTCAGCGCGAGCAACCGGCCAGCTGACCGTTATTTCGGCAGGTGTTCCATTCATACCCACCCGATCATCGGCGTCGCTTTGAACATGACGATGCCCGCTAGGAGCGCACAGACGCTGGCCAAGGTAAAGCGTCCACTATAGGCGCGATCACCCAACGCTAGAGCATATGCCACCTTTGCCGTTGTATTGGCAATGACGGCTGCGCCGAGAGCAATTGCAGCAAACTCGGTGCCTATTGTGTCAAGGAGGCCGGTGATCGTCACGGTAATTGCGTCAATATCTGCGAGGCCCGAGAGCGTCGAGACGACGAGCAAACCGGATTCTCCGAACCACGCCGCCGCGGCCCTGGCCAGAAAACCCACGGCTACAAGCAGGAGGGCAGTTTTCAAAACGGAAAGCAGTTCAAACGGATTTCGTGTGCCGGATTGAGCGTGCTCAGCAGTGTTGTTCCTCGCAAACAGCAATGAAAATGCTGCCATCACCAAGGCACCGGCAACCAGGGATGCTCCAAGGCGACCGGCGATGGAGGGGGCAAGGATGGTTATATAAAGAAGGACTTTGAGGTAGGAGGCGGTATTTGCGGCTGTGGCGCCGGCAGCCAGCAGCGCGGCCGAATGCCCTGCCGCGCTGAGGCGGGCATTCGTGACGGCAATCGCGGTTGACGACACCAAGCCGTTGACTGCGCCCGAGACGAGTTCGCCGCGAACTTGCCCAAGCGTTTTGACGGCTACGTAACCCACGAAGGAGATCCCCGCAAGAAGGACTACCAACTGCCAAGTCCGAGAAGGGGAAATTCCGCCGAACGGGCCGAGCGGGGCAGTCGGCAGGATAGGTAGAACAATAACAGTCATGGCAAGAAAAACCACCGCCGATCGCAATTCATTCCAGCTCAGGGCGCGAACAAACCGATGCAATATCTCTCGGCTGGCCAGAATTGCCACCAGCGCCACGCCGCCGGCTGCTGCCAATCGCGTGTCACCCAATACGGCCAGGGCTCCCAGGGCAAACGTTGTCATGGCAGTGACGACAGTTGTAACACTGAAATTTCCCTCAGCGATCGACTCCCGAACCTGATAAAGGGCGAAGATCACACTAAAGATCGCGAACATGGCAACGACGACCAGGCCGTCTCGTGCCGGCGGCTCGGAAAGCGCCTGTTCGATGACTCCTGAAAGGCCGCCGAGCATGCCCGCGATCATGAAGGTGCGGATCCCGGCGGTTCGCTTTCCTGCGCCTTCGTCACGTTCTCGCCAGTGGCGTTCGACACCGACGATCGCCCCAATAGCGAGCGCCAGACCAAGTCGTTCGAAAGGTTCTATGCTCTCCATCCAATTCCTTTCGGAGCCGTGCCGCATGTTTTGTGGCGCTAATCGTGACAACAAAGGACTGCAGCAAACCAGCTTCGCTTGACTAAGCTGGCTGTGATTGCAAGCGATGCGAGCATGATCTTGTCAATCTTTTAGCCAAAATCCGCGAGCCTGCGAAGAGACATTTTAATGCTGTGGCGAGCATTTATACTCGCCGTGACTTCGGGTTGTCGCAAAAAATTTCAGTTTTGCTCCATTGTTGCGTAAATGGCTGCACGCTTTATAGCAGAGCGAATCGCCTCGCGACCCGGACCCGTTCGGGGCGGCTGGATCTAGGTCTCCGAGTTCATACCCCTTCAAGAGCAAAGAGATGGACGGTAGTGCATTGCGCGTTTCACCCTTGGAATCTGCTCACTGCGGGTGCTCTACTTGACGATAACTATCTATCGCGGATCGCTCGGAGCTCGGCAAGGAATGCGGTCGCAATCTCGGTTGCTTCGGAGGCATCGCCAGGGGCGACATCCAATCCATGGGCGGCGCGGTTCGGGCTTAAAGTCCTCGATCTTCAACTCGATGACGACGAAGCAGCGCAACCGCAAGTGATAGAACAGAAGATCCAGATAGTAGTCCTAGTCACCAACCTCGAGTGGATGCTGGCTACTGACGAACGCAAAGCTTTTGCCGAGCTCAAGGATCAGAGAGCGTAGGTGCTCGAACAATCCCTGCTCAAGTTATCTTTGATTAGTTCCTGGGCGAGTTCAGACTGCGGCGCGGGCAGTGTTCGAGCGAAATTGGTCGGGGCCTTTCCCTGCCGTCGATGAAGTCCGCTTTCAATCTGATGCACGAGGATGTTGCGACGCTATCCATCGTCTACTGCCTGGCGGGCGTACCAGAGACGCCCTTCAGAGCCCTCTGCCGTCATCGTCTTGATGTCGGTGGAAGCAACGAGATCCAGGAAAAGCGTTTGCGCGGTTGTGGGCAGCCAATTCATCCGCAATGTCAGACCGATCGGTCTTGCCGTGTGTTCCAGATCCAGTGGCAACGCCTTGATGAGTCCCCGGGAGAGTTCGGCCTGCGCCTGCAGGTAGGAAATGCAGCCCAGATGATCTGTGCGAGTGAGGAGTTCGCGCATCAGGATAAGGGAGCTGGATTCGACAATGCTGCTCGGTTGCTTCCCCGGCTCTCCGAACAGTGCATCGAAATGCTTGCGGATCGGCGTCCCCTTCTGCCCGACGACCCAGGGATAGGATGCGAGTTCTTCGAGCGTGGGCTTTGTTCGTCCGACCAGCGGATGCGCAGTGCCGGCGACAACGACGATCGTGTCGGTAAATAAGAACCGCTGTTCGATGTCGCCGATTGGGGCGGGTTCTCTTAGCGCCCCGATGAGGAAGTCGATCTCACCGCGTCGAAGCCCGGCAAGCAGATCAGCGTAGGGACCCTCAAGGACATGGATCGGCATGCGTGGGCGATGCTTTCGGAACTCGGCAATCGCTCTGGGGAGCACGAAAGATCGCGAAAGCGGCATCGCGCCGATCACGATGGTCCCGGCCTCCTCCTGGTTTGCCTCGGCAAGGTCCACTTCGGCTTGAGCCAGTTCCGCCAATGCGAGACGCGCCGCCTGCGCGACCGAATTCGCCGCCTTTGTGGCGACGATGCCATAGGACGTTCGTTCGAAGAGCGTGCGTCCGGCTTCTTCCTCCAGCTGGGTGACGGCTCTGTGGACGGTCGGCTGTGCCACGCCAAGTCTCTTCGCCGCAAGGGTGAAGTTCTCGCACTCGCGCACCGCGATTAATGCACGAAGCTGCGAAGTGGTCGCAACCAATTTCAGGCGCGGACTGAGTTCGTTCAATGCCGGGTCGAGATAGGCGAACGCCCGTTTCACTCGCTTTGCGAGAAGCGCGCCCTGTGAATTTGCAAACAGGCCCTGAGGCGTTCTGGTGAATAATGTCGTCCTCAGCTCACGCTCGATTTTTGTGAGTGCCTGCGTCACTGCCGGCTGCGAGAGATGGCTGGTTGCGGCAGCCTTGGTCACGGAATTGGTGTCTATGACGGCAAGGAAGACCCGCAGATGCCGCAGATTGTGCTGGATTTGCGCTGTCGAAGGTCTCTCGTCGTTCAATCCGGGTAGGACTCCAAGATCATGTCGGTTCTTGCTTCGAGGGTACTCGCCTCGGGTCGAATCGCGAGTTCACCGATCTGACGCTGCCAGTCTGCGGTCGCAACGGCCATGCGGTCTGGCAGTCCCAATTCCCTCAGGGTGGCAGCGACTTCGACCATCTCTGAAGCGCGCCGCCTTCCGTGAACCATCATTCTTTCAAGGTTGTATGCGGCCCGCTTGTTCCAGTCTATCCCTGGATCGGAGGATTGCAGAGAGGCAAGCACCGCTTTTTCCACGCCTGCCCTTCGTGCGGCCAGAAAGCATTCGGCCGTCAATGCCTCGAAACCCTTGATCATGACGGAGCGAAGCATCTTGATCGATGATGCTTCTCCGACGTTGCCGCCGGCAGGCTTTGCATTCATATGCAATTCCGTCAGTGCGGCCTGTGCCTGCTCGGCTGCGGCGCCTGATAGCAGGAGTGGCGTACGATGGCAGGCAGGGTGTACGGGAGACATGACCGCAACGTCGATATAGACGGCTCCAGCCGCTTCGACGATTCCGGCAGCCATCGTCTTCGTTTTCGGCGAGCAGGAATTGCAATCGAGATAGAGAGTGCCAGCGGCCAGAAAGTTTGCCGCACGCTCGGCCGCCTGCAGAGCGTTGTCGGCTGTCACGAGACTGAACACGATCCTTTTGGCTGCAAGCGCCTCGGCCGGATTGTCAGCGCAGTGGACACCAAGGCTCTCGCATGTTTCACGCAGTCCCGTTCGAAGAGTGGGATCTTCGACTTTCAAGTCGAAGGTCGAGATGGTGCGATGCCCTCCCACGCCCAAGATTTCCGAACGCCATCCCGAGACGAAAGCCTGCGCCGCTTCGCCAAAACCGATTAGGCCTATTGTCATTACGTACCTCCATCCTTCATTGCGGCACGGTTTTGAAGGGGGCGGAAACAATGCTCCGCCCCCGGCATGAACTAGTGCGCCGGATCTTTTACGTTTTCGATCGTCTGGAATTCCGTGTTGTAGAATTCGTCGCCGACCTTCTCGACCTTGCGCATGTAGATGTTCTGGACGATATCGCGCGTCTGTGGGTCGATCGAAATCGGGCCGCGGGGGCTTTGAAGCTGCATTCCTTCCGCTGCCTTCACAAAGGTGTCGCCAGAGGCGTCGCCTTTCGTCTTGTCGAGCGTTTTGTAGATGAGATCGAGTGCGTCCCACGCTGCCGCGGCGACCATGTTCGGGCGCATGCCGTTATTGTTCTTCTTGAAGGCGTCGACAAAGGTCTGGTTCTCCGGCGACGAATGGTTCGTCGAGTAAGGCCCGCCGGTGATGACGCCAAGGGCCGGAGTGCCCATATCGTTGAGAAGGTCGTCGTCGGTGACGTCGGCCATCGTGACGACCTTGATGCCGGACTTGTCCAGTCCGCGTTCGACGAACTGCTTCATGAACGCTGCGCCCGCGCCGGTCGGGACGAAGACGAACAGGCCTTCCGGCTTTTCGTCGGCGGCGCGCTGAAGGAACGGAGCGAAATCCGGATTTGCGAGCGGAACCTTCAGCTTAGAGATCACGGAACCGCCGTTGGCTTCGAGTGTTTTGGAGAACCATTCTTCTGCGTCTGCACCCGGACCGTAATCCGAGACGATGCTGACGAACTTCTTCGTGCCGTTTTCGGGCGCCCATTTGCCGATGACGCTTGCGACCTGCGGAATGGTCCAGGAGGTGCGTAGCATGTAGGGCGACGCCTTCATGATCGAGGACGTTGCCGCAACCATGATGATCTGCGGTATCTTGGCGCGCTTGGAAATCTGCGCAACCGAAAGGGCGGTTGGCGTGTTGCCAAACCCCGTCAGGATTGAAACCTTGTCGCTTGTGACGAGTTCCTGCGAGATGCGCAGGGCGTTGTCGGCGGAGCTGCCATCGTCCTTGACGATAAATTCGACCTTCTTGCCGCCCGCGGTCTCTCCATGGGTCGCGACATAGGTCTTGAGCGCTGCGTTGATCTGCCGTCCATTCGACTGGAAGCCCCCGGTCATCGGGATGACGACGCCGACCTTGACAGTGTCTTCCGCCCTGGATGTGGCGGCCGTGGCGGCCATGATCGCAAGCGCGGCCATGGTGCCGGCAATAATCCTTTTGGTATTCATTCTCTCCTCCTTTTTTCTTTGTCTGACATGCGGAAAGACTTCTCCCCGCAGCCCATCCTTTAGTTTCGTCTCATTTGCATTCTGATTTCGGCTTGCAGTCCGGCCGACGCTTCCTTATTCGGTTGCGCCCACGCCAAGGAATTTGCCCAGTGTCTGGCTATCCTCTGCAAGGTGGCCGCTGTCACCGGAATAGGCGACGCTTCCCCTGTCGAGGATGATTGCCTTGTCGGTTATTGCGAGCAGTTGCTGTGCGTGCTGTTCGACGATGATTGCCGCAAGTCCCTTGTCGCGGACAATTCTGCGGATGGCCGCGAGAAGTTCCTCGACGATAATCGGCGCCAGCCCCTCCGTCGGTTCGTCGAGAAGCAGAAGGATTGGATTAAGTACGAGCGCGCGACCGATTGACAACATCTGCTGCTCCCCGCCGGAGAGCTGGTTTCCAAGGTTCGATCGCCGTTCCTTCAGTCGCGGGAAAAGATCGTAGATTGCTGAGAGCGTCCACCTGCCGGGTCGGGCAACCGCCGTTATATTTTCCTCGACTGTCAGCGATCGGAAAATTCCACGCTCCTGTGGAACCCAACCGATGCCGGCTTCGACGCGCCGTTCGGGGGACATGCCCTGAATGTCGGTGCCCCGCAGCCGAATCGACCCTGATCGATATCGGGTCAGGCCGACGATCGTATTAAGGATCGTCGTCTTGCCAACGCCATTGCGCCCCAAAAGTGCGACGGATGTTCCAGGCTCGACCGACAGGCTGACGCCGTGAAGGACGGTCGCCTTGCCATATCCGGCAGAAAGGGATTCGATCCGCAGGAGCTCAGCCATGCGCGGCCCCTCCGAGATAGACTTCCTTTACGCGCTGATCCCTCGCGATCTGATCGACGCTACCTTCCGCAAACAAGGTGCCGGCGACAAGGACGGAGATTCTATTGGCGAAATTGAACACCAGATCCATGTCGTGTTCGATCAGAAGGATCGATACGTCCGACGACAGCCTCGATATGTGTTGCATCACTTCCTTTCGATCGGCCTCGGGAACGCCGGCGGCCGGTTCGTCGAGCAGCAGGACGCGCGGGCGGCAGGCGATTGCCAGCGCGATTTCGAGAAGGCGCTGCTTGCCGTAGGGAAGGGCGAGACATTTTTCATCTCCGACGCCATCAAGGCCGAAGTCTTTCAGCAGAGCCGCGATTTCCTGTTCAATGCCGGCAATGGCATGTGTCGGTCGCAGCCAGTTCCATCCGCGCCCGCTGCGTTCGCTGATGACGAGCGCGAGGCTTTCTATGACCGTCAGCCCGGCAAAGAGCTGATTGATCTGGAACGTGCGTACGAGGCCTTTCCGAACGCGGCGCTCACGTTTGAGGCCAATGATGCTCTCCCCGTGAAGAATGACGTCACCGCTGGACGGTTGTAAGACGCCGGTCAGGAGATTGATGAAGGTCGTCTTGCCGGCACCGTTCGGTCCGATCAGAGCATGGCGGGCGCCGGGTTCAAGCCGGAAGTTGACGTCTGTCGTAGCGTTCAGCGCGCCGAATGTCTTATTGAGGCCTCGTGTCTCAAGGGCAGGGAGGGTCATGATTTTCCTCCCGCCGAGGCCTTGGCCGATGTTGGCGTTTTGCGCATGGCGAGCGCTTTTGCGGTGAATCGTTCGACGATCTGCCTTGGCCGATCCCGCCCGATCATGACGAAGGCGACGAGCAGCATGCCGAGCCAGAACTGCCAATATTGCGGTGTGATCGAGGAGAGCGCGTCCTGGATAAGTTCGTAGACCAGAGCTCCGATCAGGCCACCATAGAGGTATCCTGTGCCGCCGATGACGAGGACCATCAAGCCGTCGGCGGATTTCTGAAAGGAAAGCGCGTCAAGTGAAACGAACTGCTGCGTCTGGCTGAAGAGTGCTCCGGCTACGGCGGCATAGGCTCCAGCCAGCGTGTAGATTGCGACGAGGCGACCCTTTACCGGGATACCGACGGCCGATGCTCGCAACGGATTGTCGCGGATGGCCTTCAGCGAATTGCCGAAGGGGGAAGCGACGATGTAGCGGGCGAGAACGAAAAGGACGAAGAGAACCGAAAGGCTGTAGGCATAACCAACATGCCCATAGAGATCGAATTCGATCGTGCCGAACAGCGGCTGGATGGTGATACCCTGCAGACCATCGGCGCCGCCGGTTAACCAGGTGGCCTGATTGGCGATTTCGAGCAGGACGGCCGCGACACCGAGCGTCACCATCAGTCGCGTAAGATCCGCACCGCGCAGAAGCAGGAAGCTGGTTGGCAGCGCGACGGCAGCCCCGGCAAAGGCTGCCACAAGGAGGCCGGTCAACGGCTCTCCGGTCACATGGATTGAGAACAAGCCGCTGGCGTAGGCGCCGACACCATACATCGCGGCCTGGCCCAGTGTCACGATACCGGCAAATCCGATGATCAGGTCGATCGACAATGCAAGGAGGGCGAAGATCGCAATCTCGGTGAGGATGAGATGCTTGCCCGGCAGGACAAACCAGGCAGCGACCGCTGCGATCCAGAACGCGATCTCAAGTGCGCGCCAGCGGGTTTGCCGCCGAAGGCTTTCCTTGACCGAACTGACGAGCGGATCTTGCATATTGGCGGAAAGCGACATCATCCGGCCCTCGTGAACAGTCCTTGCGGGCGCACGACAAGCACGGCCACGAGAACGATGTAGATGATGAAGCCGCCAAGCGATGGGACATAATATTTACCAAGGACATCAGCCAGGCCGAGCAGGATAGAGGCGACCAGCGGCCCCGTCATGCTGGACGTTCCGCCGACGGAGACGACGATCAGAAAATAGACCATGAATTTCAGCGGGAAGGTCGGATCCAGGCCAAGGATTTCAGCACCAAGTGCTCCGCCAAGTCCTGCCAGACCCGATCCAACAGCAAAAGTTACCGCGAAAATCGTGTTCACACGGATACCGACGCCACGGGCCACGCGCCGGTCATCGACGGACGCCCGTAGCTGGCTTCCGAAACGCGTGTGGCTCAGCACGAATTGCAGACACGCGGCAAGCACGCCGCAAGTGACGATCAGGAACGCACGATAAACGCCGATACCGACGCCAAGCACATTCACGCGGCCCTTCAAGAAGTCCGGAAGGTCGAGAATCTGCTGCTGGGAGCCCATCAGATAATCCATACCGGCGACCGCGATGAAGACGATCCCGATGGAAAAGAGGACCTGGTCGAGATGGGTCTTGTCGAAGAGCCTGATATAGAGTGTCCGCTCAAGGACAAGTCCGATGACGGCCGTCAATATGAAGGCGCTCGGCAGCGTCAGCAGGAACGGCACGCCCCAGCGATTGGTCAGGACGACAGTGACGTAGCCGCCCGCCATCGCAAAGGCGCCGTGCGCCAGGTTGATGAAGTTCATCAGACCGAGCGTGACAGCCAGCCCGCATGAGAGGACGAACAATAGCATTCCATAGGCAAGCCCATCGAACAGAAGGGTCAGCATCTCTCCTCCCCGTGTCAGCCGCCTCTAATCGATATGGCAGGCGCACGTCTTGTTGATGGCCCGGATGAGATCGTCCGAGCTCGTTTCCGTTCCTAGGGTGTCGGGAAGAGGGCGGAATTCCTATTTCAAAATGGTCTTCAAGATATAAGAAAAAGCTATAGCAGTGATCTTTTCGAGCCCGCGGGCAATTCTCCTATAGCGAAAACTTATCGCTTCGATCGCAATTCCAAATTGGCAAACGAGCGCTTCAGGCATGAAATCCCGATCGATCAGTAAGGAGGCATCACATGTCGGAAAAGAAGACTGCGCTGGTGATCAGCGCACATGCGGCTGATTTCGTCTGGCGGTGCGGCGGCGCAATCGCGCTACACGCGCAGAGGGACTACGAGGTGACCGTCGTCTGCCTTTCCTTCGGTGAGCGCGGGGAATCGGCAAAGCTCTGGAAAGAACCGGGCATGACGCTCGAACGCGTGAAGGCCGCTCGCCGATCCGAGGCAGAGCGCGCCGCGCAGGCGCTTGACGTGCACAATCTTATCAGCTTCGATCTTGGAGATTATCCGTTACGGCTGACCGACGACAACAAGTACCGTCTGGTCGATGTGATCAGAGAGGTGCAGCCTTCCTTCATGCTCAGCCATTCGCAATATGATCCTTACAACACGGACCATATGTACGCGACACAGGTTGCTCTCGAGACACGGATGATTGCTCAGGCCTGGGGCCATAATCCCGGTCAGAAGGTTCTTGGCGCGCCGCAGCTCTATCTCTTTGAACCGCATCAGACGGAGCAGATGGGATGGAAGCCGGATGTCTTCCTTGATATCACCTCGGTTTGGGAGAAAAAGCGCGCGGCGATCGAGTGCATGGAAGGCCAGGAACACCTCTGGGAGTTCTATACACGGGTCGCCCAGAACCGGGCCAATCATTTTCAGCGGAACTCCGGCGGGCAGTCGGGCGGACGGGCTGCGAAATATGCGGAGGGCTTCCAGTCGGTGTTTCCGCGAACCGTCGACGAGCTTTGATCGGCCCAGGGGAGGACGGAAATGGAACCATGCTTCGACATTGCGCATCTGGCGCATGTCGAGATGTACACGGACAAGTTCGATGAAAGTCTCGACTTCTTTTTGCGGGTCTACGGCCTGACACTTTCCGGCCAGGATGAAAACTCCGCCTATCTCAGGGCGTGGGACGACTATGAATTCCACACGCTCAAGCTCACGCGCCACCATACGACGGGCGTCGGACACATTGCCTATCGGGCATCGTCTCCCGAGGCGCTCGACCGGCGAGTGAAGGCGATCGAGGCGAGCGGCTATAAAGTGCTCGGCTGGACTGACGGCGATCCGGGCCATGGTCGTTCCTTCCGGTTCGAGGATTCTTTCGGGCATGTGTTCGAGATCTACTATGACACGGTGCGCTTCCGTCCTTCCGATGCGGAAAGGCCGGCGCTGAAGAACATCGCGTCGCGCTATCATGGGCAGGGCTGCCATCCGAGGCGTCTCGATCACCTGAACCTTTTGGCTTCGGATGTTTCGGACTTCAGGCGGTTCATGCAGACCTGCCTGGGATCTCGTGTCACTGAAATGATTGAGCTCGACAATGGGCGGATCGGCGGCTGTTGGTTCACGATCAACAACAAGGGCTACGACCTTGCATGCACCGAGGAGCATGGCCGCGGAGACGCGCGCCTGCACCATGTCACCTACGCAACGGACAGCCGCGAAGACATTTTGCGTGCTGCCGACATATTCTTGGAAAACGGTGTTCACATCGAAACCGGCCCTCACAAGCATGCCATTCAGGGAACCTTCTTTCTCTATGTCTGGGAGCCGGCCGGTAACCGAGTCGAACTTGCCAACGCGGGTGCGCGCCTCATCCTTGCGCCGGATTGGGAGCCGGTCGTCTGGACCGAGACTGAGCGCAAGAAGGGACAGGCCTGGGGATTGAAGACCATTGAGACATTTCACACCCACGGCACGCCACCGGTAGGGACAAAGGGAGACTGATATGCGTGTCGTCGTACAGAACATCGAACGCGCGGATGCGTCGATCATTGATCGACTTGCCTCGGCGGGCGTCGCCACCGTCCATGAAGCCCAGGGCCGCAAGGGAATGCTCGCAAGCTACATGCGTCCCATCTATCCGGGCGCTCAGATCGCGGGATCGGCGGTGACGATCTCTGCTCCTCCCGGCGACAACTGGATGATCCATGTTGCGATCGAGCAGATCAGGCAAGGTGACGTGCTGGTTCTTGCGCCGACCTCGCCTTGCGACAACGGCTATTTCGGGGATCTGCTGGCGACTTCTGCGCGCGCTCGCGGATGCCGCGGGCTGATCATTGATGCAGGTGTCCGCGACATCCGCGATCTCACGGCAATGAGTTTTCCTGTGTGGTCGAAAGCCGTTTCGGCTCAGGGAACGGTTAAGGAGACGCTTGGCTCAGTCAATATCCCGATCGTCTGTGCAGGCGCGCTGGTCGATGCCGGGGACATTATCATCGCCGACGATGATGGTGTCTGCGTCGTCAGGCGAGCGGAGGCCGAACAAGTCGCAGTGGCGGCCGAGAAGCGGATCGCCAACGAGGAAGCGAAACGCAAACGGCTCGCCGCGGGCGAGCTTGGCCTCGACATCTACGACATGCGAGGCAAACTGGCGGAGAAGGGCCTTAAATATGTATGAGGACGGCATCCCCTGCCTTTGGATGCGCGGCGGCACATCGAAGGGAGCCTATTTCCTCGCCACCGATCTTCCCGCCGATCAGCAGGAGCGCGATGCTTTGCTCCTTGCCATTATGGGGTCGCCGGATTCTCGCCAGATCGATGGGATCGGCGGAGCTGATCCGCTGACCTCGAAGGTCGCCCTGCTTTCGCCCTCGAGCCGGAACGATGCGGATGTGGACTACCTGTTCCTGCAGGTTTTCGTCGATAAGGCGCTTGTCAGCGACGCTCAGGGCTGCGGCAACATCCTGGCCGGCATAGGCCCCGCCGCTATCGAGCGGGGATTGGTGTCCGCCGCGGGCGAGGTCACCCCCGTCAGAATCCACATGGTCAATTCCGGTGAGGTCGCGGTTGCCAAGGTGGCAACGCCGGGCGGAAAGGTAAGCTACGCGGGCGGGACCAGTATTGCCGGGGTGCCAGGACATCATGCTGCAATTCCAATCCTGTTCACGAATACCGAGGGATCGATGTGTGGAGCGCTACTGCCGACCGGCAACAAGGTCGATATTATCGACGGCATCGAGGTAACGCTGATTGATAACGGCATGCCCTGCGTCATCATGCGAGCGTCGGATTTCGGTCTAACCGGTGAGGAGACGCGTGAGGAATTGGAGAGCAACGACGTCGCCAAATGGCGAATAGAATCCATTCGATTGCAAGCCGGACCAATGATGAACCTCGGCGACGTCAGTGCTGCATCTGTCCCGAAGATGACGCTCGTCTCGCAACCGCGGCATGGAGGTGCGATCAACACTCGCAGCTTCATTCCTCACCGCGTGCATGCTTCCGTCGGCGTGCTTGCCGCAGTAACGGTGGCAACCAGCACGCAACTGGCCGGGTCCCCCGCGCATGCGCTTTCGACTGCGCCCGCCGACGGGCGTTACAGGATCGAGCACCCGACCGGAGACATGGAAATCTTTCTCGATCTCGATGGCGATGGGGGGATCCGAGGGGCAGGCACCATCCGAACCGCCCGAAAGTTGTTTGACGGTAGGGTCTTTCCAGCTCCTATCCAGGCCTAGCTCGGCCCTGATATCAAGTCTTGCGATCTTGCTAGTAGGCGCGGCAGGTGATCGTCGATCAGTGTAGACAAGCAACACAGTATGGCGTCTGGGATCGTCTTTGACATCGTGAAGATGGAAGTCCCCAAGTCAATTGTTGCGGGCTATCGGTTCGTATCCCATGAAGAGCGTAGAGAGCCGGGGGCGGGGTTACGGCCAGCCTCCGGTCTTTCAGACCATGCACGTCAGCTCCGAAGGAATGCCAGCAGGTCGGCGTTCAAGCGGTCCTTGTCGACATGCACCAATCCATGGGAGCGTCTTCATAGACAATGAGCTTGGCATGCGAAGCGAGCTCGGCTGTCAGTTTCGCGGAGATCTCCAGCGGGACGATCTGATCATCGCTGCTGTCGACAACCAGTGCCGGGCGCCGATCTTCTTCAGGTCATCGCGGAAATCCGTCTCCGAGAAGGCGCCAAGCGCATGGTAGGCGGTAAGAAAACCGGTTGCTTGCCCCTGACGACGCCAGTAGCTCTCCCGCAGGCCTTCCGAGATGCGTGCGCCCGGACGGTTGAAGCTGTAGTACGGCATGGTGACGTCGAGATTCCACTGAGACCGGTTGGCCTGCACGGCTGCGCGGAAGGTGTCGAACAACTCCTTCGGCGCACCGGTCGGGTTGGTTATGGTCTTGAGCAGGAACGGTGTCACCAACGACACGAAGGCGACCTTGGCAACGCGGTTCTGGCCATAGCGTGCGACCTCGCCACCGCCCATCGAGTGGCCGACAAAGGTCGCCTCGCGCAGATCGAGCGCCTCGACCAGTTGGACCAAGTCGTCGGCAAAGGTATCATGGTCGTAGCTGTTGGATGGCTGACTCGAGCGGCCAAAACCCCGACGGTCGTGGGCGATGACGCGATAGCCGTTCTGCAGCAGGAAGAACATCTGGTCCTTCCAGGCATCGGATGAGAGTGGATAGGGCCGGGCACAGCCGGCGCGATGATATGCGCACGCGCGCCGGTGGGCCAATTATTCCCGCGCCGGCTGGCTAGCTTCGGCGAACATTCGTCTCTCTCCGATCGTACTTGCAATTTCCAACCTCAGACGACGCCCGATGTGCAAAAATTCTCTACAAAAAAGATGAAGAATAGGATATCTGAGACTTCAGTTTTGAAAACTGAGATGTTAGTTTCACAATATGCTCGACCATCAAAGTCCTTTTCTTGCTCAAGGCCCCAGCGATCTCGTTGCTATCGCCGAGGACAGGATTCGCAACGCAATCAAGCTCGGCGAGTTTTCTCCCGGTGAGCGCCTCTCCGAACAGGTTCTTTGCGATACCTATCGGATCGGACGCGGGGTCGTCCGATCCGCGCTCAGCCGCCTGGCCCACAAGGGCTTCGTTTCGGCGCAGCCAAGAAGTGGCTGGCGGGTTTGCTCCATCACGGCGTTGGGTCTGCGGGAAATTACACTTGGTCGAGCCCGGTTGGAGCCGCTTTTGGCGGATGTCGATCTGTCCGGTGACGATATTGCCCGGCTGGAGACCTTGTGTGATATGCAGGTGGCCTTGCAATTGGGTGGCTCGGCTCACGGATCGCAGCTGTCCCTCATTCGGGAATATGAGTGGCAGATCAGGCGCTTGCTCGCGGCGCGTCTCAAGGCGCCGCTGATTGCCGATTGGCTGGATATCCTGTGGCATAGGGCCGATTATTACCTCAACTTTTTCGAGGCATCCTCCGTCCAGCGCCTCGAAGCGGTCGACTGGACCGATTTCGTTGTGGCGAAGAAGGCGCATCGCAATGGCGACGCGGCGGAGCTGCTCAGGCTTGCCTGTGATGCCTTTGCCGAATTTACCCAGGCAAGTCTGCTGAAGTCGGAGCTTGCTGCGCCCGTGGGGCGCAAGACCAAGCGTCCTTCCGTATCGAGTGATGAAGCCCATGTTTCTCGTCCCGTCCGGGAGCAATCGTTTTTGAAAAAGGATTTTTAGATGCGAGCGATAAGAACTCTTGCGATTGCCGTTTCTGTTGCGGCGATGATGTCGGTTGCGGGCCACGCCGTAGCAAAGGACAAGGTCGTGATCGATCTTGTGAGCGAACCGTCGTCGCTCGACCCGCAGAAGCAATGGAATCCGGACAGCTATTTCGTCTATCGCAACATCTTCGACCAGCTTGTCACGCGCGACGACAATGGCAAGATCGTACCTGCTATCGCCACCTCCTGGACGTATAAGTCGGACACGGAGGTTGCCTTTACATTGCGCGATGATGCGGTCTTCCATGATGGGCAAAAGCTGACCCCGGAGGATGTCGCCTTCAGTGTCAACCGCATCATCGACAAGAAGTTCGCAAGCCCGCAGCTAAGCCAGTTCAACAAAATCCTGTCGGCTGCGGTCACTGGCCCGCATGAAGTGACCATTCGCACCAATGGGCCCTATCCGGTGCTCCTGGCGCAGCTCGTCAAGCTTTCGATCGTACCGAAGCATGTTGTCGAGGCCGTAGGCGACGATGCTTTTAATCTTTCACCTATCGGCTCCGGTCCGTACAAATTCGAAAAGTGGCAGCGCGGCGTTGCCGTTTCTCTAGTGCGCAACGATGGTTATTGGGGCAGCAAGGGCTATTTTCAAAGTGCCGAATTTCGCGCCGTGCCGGACGCGGCAACCCGCGTCGCAGATCTAAAGGCTGGAAGTGCTGATCTTGCCGTGACGCTCGATCCGGATCTCGCCGCCCAGCTTCAGGGAGCAGGTGGGATCAAGGTGCTGACGGCGGTGACGGAACGCATCGCCTATCTGAAGCTCAATCCATCTATTCCTCCGTTCAACGATGTCAATTTACGGCGAGCTGTCGCTTATGCCATCGACAAGCAGTCGATCGTCGACGGCCTGCTCGGCGGCTATGACAAGCCCGTCCCGCAATTGGCGTCGCCGATCTATACAGGATATGTTCCGGGTATCGAGGGTCTTCCCTTCGATCCGAAACAGGCACATGAGCTCGTGGATAAGGCTGGTGGCGTCGCGACACAGCCAATCGCCTTTCTGACCTCGCCGACCTTCGATCAACGGATCGTCCAGGCAATCGTCCAGCAGCTCAATGACGTCGGCTTCAAGGTGAACGTCGAGACGGTCGACTTTGCCACCTATCTGCAGCGCGTTCAGAGCGAGAAAGCCAAGCAGCCGGCCATTTCCTTCGGCCGTTGGTCCTGCGCCTGTCAGGATGCGGATGGCATATCCTTCCCGCTGCTGCACAGCAGCAGTTCATTTTCCGCTGTTTCCGACCCGAGTCTCGACGCGCTCCTCAACAGCGCGCGAAATACGCTCGACGAGAAAAAGCGGCTTGAGGCCTACAAGGATGTCGCCACGGTCGTTGCAAAGGATGTTCCGATCCTGCCGCTTTATCAGGCAGCCGTTATCTACGGTGCGTCCGACAAACTTGAATGGAAGCCGACGGCCAATGAGAGCTTCTTCCTCAACAGGGTAAGCTGGCACGACTAGAGCTCTTTTGACGCGCTTCGTGCAGCTTTCCAACCCAGTTCGTTTGTCGAGGCCCGGATCGTCGGAAAAAGGAGAAGGGTATGGCTGCCTTTATCGCCAGACGCTTGATCCAGGCCTTCATCGCCTTGTTCGGTGTCATAACGCTGGTGTTCTTTCTGCAACGCCTGACCGGCGATCCGGTGCTGCTGCTGGTACCGCAGGGCGCCACTCAGGCCGATATCGATGTCATGCGGACCGCTCTTGGCTTCGACAGACCGCTTTACATCCAGTATTTCCATTTTCTGTCCAGTCTGGCGCAATTCGACCTTGGCCGCTCCTATGTGCAGAACCTGCCGGTGGTCGAGATCATCGCCAGTCGCATTCCCTACACGTTGCAGCTTGCGGCCGGCGCCCTGGTGGTTGCCATCGGCTTTGGTGTGCCGATCGGCGTCGTGCTGGCCGTGCGGCGCAAGCGCTGGGAAGCTCGCTGGCTGATCGGTCTGGTATTGGTCGGGCAATCCATGCCGACCTTCTGGACTTCGGTCCTGCTCATCATGTTCTTCGGGGTCTTTCTGCGCTGGTTGCCGCCGTCTGGAGCCAGCGGGTTCGAAAGCCTGCTGATGCCGTCCTTCGCTCTCGGTCTTCTGTCGATGGCGACCTTCGCCCGCGTCACACGCACCTCGGTCCTCGATGAGCTGAGCAAGGACTATGTTCGCACCGCCCACGCCAAGGGCCTGTCGACGTCTCGCCTCGTCTTCCACCATCTCATGCGCAATGCCGCGGTTCCGATCGTGACGATCTCCGCGCTCGAAATAGCCAATCTGCTGACGGGTGCGATCATCATAGAGACGGTCTTCGCCTGGCCTGGTCTTGGTCAACTGACCATACAGGCTATCAGCGCACGCGATTTCGCCGTGGTCCAGGGCATCGTGCTGATCGGCGCGGCGGTGGCGATCCTGCTCAATCTTGCCGCCGACTTGCTTTACAGCCTCATCGACCCGCGCATCCGTCTGGGCGGGAGACCGGCATGATTGCAGCCCTTGCCAAAGCAAACAGGCTGGCCGGAAAGCCGCCGTTGACGGTCGTCCTCTCGGTTCTGATCCTGACGATCATTGTCCTTGCGGCCATATTCGCTCCTCTGATCGCCCCTTACGACCCGAATGCACAGAACCTTCTCGGGCGCCTGAAGCCGCCAGGCACCGTTATCCGCGCGACGCATTTCCTGTTCGGTTCCGACGAACTGGGACGCGATACGCTGAGCCGCCTGATCTATGGAGCGCGCGTCTCGTTGCTGGTCGCATTCGCTTCGGTCGTGCTGTCCGGCATTGCCGGCTGCATTTTCGGAATGCTGGCGGCCTTCTATCGCGGTTGGGTCGAAACCCTGATCATGCGCCTCGTCGACATCGTGCTTTCCGTGCCCGCCATTCTGCTTGCCATCATTACCGTGGCAACGCTCGGGCCGGGCCTACAGAATGTCATTCTTGTTCTGGCTCTCACACGATGGCCGCGTTACGCGCGTGTCGCCTATGCCCAGACCCTGATCATCACCAATATGTCCTATCTCCGGCTTTCGCGGGCGATGGGCGCCGGATGGCTGCGGGTGCTGCGCTACCATGTCCTGCCGAATATCGCAGGAGCGCTCGTCGTCGTCGCCACCCTTGAATTCGGTCTGATGGTACTGTTCGAGGCAGGGTTGTCCTTCCTCGGTCTTGGCGTGCAGCCGCCGACCGCCAGCTGGGGAGCGATGCTTTCGGTGGGCCGCAACTATGTCGCCAATGCCTGGTGGCTTTCCGTCATGCCGGGGCTGGCGCTTTTCCTTCTTGTTTTATCCGTCAATGTTCTGGGCGATTTCCTGAGGGATCGCCTTGACCCAAGGAGTGCGTAAAATGGTCGATTTCTCTGAGGATTTCAAAGGCAAGCGCGTGGTCGTGACAGGGGCGGCCGGCATTTTCGGTGGCTGGATCGCCAAGGCTTTCGCCAAGGCTGGAGCAAAGCTTCTCCTGACCGATGCCGACGGCCACCGGCTTGCTGCTGCGGCGCAAGAGATCGGCGATGGGCATCTGCAGCACGTAGCGGATCTGACCTCCGATGCCGATATCAAGTCGCTCCTTTCCGCCATCGCCGGCCACTGGGGGTCAGCCGACGTTCTCGTCAACAATGCCGGCATTTATCCGTCCGGCTTCCTGCTCGACCTGACTGCCGAGGATTGGGATCGGATCTTCGACATCAATCTTCGTGCACCGTTCTTGCTTTCGCAAGGTGTTGCCCTTCAGATGATCGACAAAGGCGTGAAGGGCTCGATCGTCAATATTTCTTCCGGCGCTTCGCGCAAGATGCGCAGCACCGTCGTTCCCTACTGCACCTCGAAGACCGCACTCGACCGTCTGAACAAGGGGCTGGCGCTCGAGCTTGCCGAATTCGGCATCCGGGTCAACATCGTCGAGCCGGGCTTTGCGCCGGGCAGCGACGTCAGCCACCTCACGCAGGAACACATCGACACCGTCGTCGGCAATATTCCGCTCGGCCGGATTTCGTCGCCTGACGATGCAGCGACCGCCGTCCTCTATCTGGCATCGGATGCAGCCGCCTATGTCACGGGTGCGACGCTGACCGTCGACGGCGGCAATTCGATCGGCTCGCTTGCCGTCTTCCAGGCGAAGAAAAAGCCGCTCTGAGGCTAGGCAGGAGGATAGGAACATGGTCGAGGATCTAGCCAGGACCTCAAAGGGCTTCTCTCCCTTTCCGGCTTACGAGTGGCCGAAGGGAAAGCAGAGTGCCGTCCTTTTGAGTGTCGATGTCGATGCAATCGCTCCTTATCTCTGGGAGCATCGGGACGATATTCCGGATCGTCTCGCACGGCTCGAGATCCGCCGCTTCGGGTTGCGTTCGGGGCTTGGTCGTCTTCTCGATCTGTTCTACCGCTATCGTGTGAAGGCAAGCTTCTATGTACCGGCCGTGGTTGCGGAATTCGATCCCGATCTGCTTCCGGCCCTTCTTGCTGCCGGTCATGAGATAGGGCTGCATGGCTATTTCCACGAGCTGGTTCGTGACATCCGTGAGGATGAGTTCAGTGCGGCTCTCGACAGTAGCCTCGAACTGTTCGAACGACAGACAGGAAGGTTGCCGGTGGGCTTTCGCTCGCCCGCCTGGGAGATGACCCCGCATATGCTGGCTGAGATCAAGGCGCGGCGTCTCACCTATGACTCCTCGCTGATGGGCTTTGACCATCCCTACGATATCGACGGAGTTGTCGAGATCCCGGTCCAATGGGCCCTGGACGACGCGATCTTTTACAAGTTCGAGGGCAGCGGCAACGAGCGCTGGGCGCCGGTTTCCGGTAGTGCCGTGCTGGAGGACTGGCTTGCCGAATGGCGGGCGCTGCACCGCTTCGGAGGCCTCTTCACCCTCACGGTTCATGACTGGATTTCCGGCAGGGCGCAGCGCATTGCCACACTCGAAAAGCTGTTGGAGGCCATGACCGCCGAGCCAGGCACCTGGATCGCGACCGCGGCCGAAATTGCTGCCCATCACGCATCATCAGTAAATTCCGGCCGGTTTTCCGTTGCCTCGGCCATTCCCGCCGCCATAGGCGCGCGGCGTTTTGGGGCAAGGCCATGAACGAGACCTGGTCGATCGGCAAGCAGGAGACACGCAGCGAACACGGTCTGGTCGCCTGCCAGAACTGGCTAGCGGCTGAGGCCGGGGCACGTGTCCTTTCGGCTGGCGGCAATGCAGTCGATGCGGCGATTGTGACGGCTCTCGTTCTCAGTGTCGTGGAACCGTGGCTTTCCGGTATCGGCGGGGGCGGCTTCATGCTGCGCGCCGACGGCGGTTCCGGGGCGGTCGACGTGCTCGATTTCAATGTCGTTTCGCCGGCCGCCCTCCGGCCTGATGATTACCCCCTGGTTGCCGGCCAGGATGGGGATTGGTTCGAATGGCCTTCCGTCCAGGGCGATCGCAATCTGCTTGGCTACGGATCGATCTGCGTTCCCGGAGCCGTTGCCGGATTTGCCGAAGCGCTTGGGCGCTTCGGCACCATTTCCTGGGCCGATGCCCTGGCACCGGCGATCGAGCACGCCCATCGCGGTTTGCAGGTCGATTGGTATGCGGCTCTCGCGCTCGCCATCGACGGCCATAACCTCGCGCAATTCAAGGGTGCCGCCGATCTCTTCCTTCGCGATGGCCGTGCGCCGCGTGTGCCAGAAGGCGGCCGATCGCTGTTCCTGCCGATGAAGGCCAAGGCCGCATCGCTGGAAAGGCTGGCGCGCGAGGGAGCGCGCGATTTCTACGAGGGCCAGATTGCAGAGCTGCTGGTCGCGGATCTTTCGAAAGGCGGCTCCACTCTTTCGAAAGCGGATCTGGGCGCCTATGCGCCGAAGTGGCTGCAGCCTGCCGTCAGCTCCTACATGGGAAGGCGTGTCCATGTGGTGCCGGGTCTTTCCGGCGGCCCGACTTTGCTTGCCACGCTTGATGAGCTTGAAGAGCTTCCGCGCGATGCCAATCCGCATTCGGGTACGACCGCTCTTGCCTTTGCGCGAGCGTTGCGTCGCGCCAGCGAATATCGCCTCAAGCATATGGGGCATGCCGCTGGTGAAAGCTGTACAAGCCATATCAGCGTGGTCGATGCACAAGGGACTATGGTTTCGCTCACCAATACGCTTCTGTCCCGCTTCGGCTCCAAGGTCGTGGTGCCGGAACTGGGATTTGCTCTCAATAATGGCCTGATGTGGTTCGATCCAAGGCCGGGGCATCCGAATTCGATCGCTCCGGCCAAGCAGCCGCTTGCCAATATGTGCCCGATCATTGCGACGCACGATGGTCTGCCGGAGCTGGCGCTTGGCGCAGCAGGAGGAAGGCAGATCGTGCCGGCGGTCGCGCAAATCCTGTCATACATCCTGGCTTTCGGCATGTCGTTGGAGAAGGCGCTCTTCAGTCCGCGCATAGATGCCAGCGGCACGACGATTAGGGTGAGCCGAACGGCCGGGGCCAAGGTGGCCGCCTCGGTTGCCGCCGACTTCGACGTTCAGGTGATCGACGACACGCTCTATCCGGTCAATTTTGCCGTGCCGTCCGTCGTGATGCGACGCTATGGCATCAATACCGGCATGGTTCATCCGCGCAATCCATGGGCCGCCGTCCGCGAGGCGACTATCTGATGGCGGCAGCGGTTTTGAGCGTCGACATGCTGCAGGTCTCCATTAACCGAAAGGCTGTGGTCGATGGCGTCAGCCTGTCGGTCAATGCCGGCGAGATCGTCAGCATCGTCGGCGAGTCGGGATGCGGCAAATCGATGACGGCCTTCGCCGTCATGGGGCTTCTTCCAGCCGCAGCGACCATGGTCGGCGGCTCGGTGCAAATGAACGGACGCAATCTTTCCCGTCTCGACAGGAAGGACCTGATGCGGCTGCGCGGCAGCGAGCTCGCAATGATCTTTCAGGAGCCTGTCGCATCCCTCAACCCGCTGATGCCGGTCGGCCGCCAGATCGCCGAAAGTCTCATTGTGCATCGCAAGCTAGGCCGCCGGCAAGCATGGCATCAGGCGATCGATATGCTCGCGGATGTCGGCATCCCCGAGGCGGCAATGCGCGCGCGGCAATATCCGTTCGAACTGTCTGGCGGCATGTGCCAGCGCGTCATGATTGCCATGGCCTTGATCACAAGGCCGCGCCTGTTGATCGCCGATGAGCCGACGACGGCACTCGATGTCACCATTCAGGCACAGATCCTCGATTTGATGAAACGACTGCGCGATGAAACCGGAACCGCAATCCTGATGATTACCCATGACATGGGTGTCGTTGCCGATATCGCCGATCAGGTCGCCGTGATGTACGGCGGCCGAATTGTCGAGGTCGGCGATGTCGATGCGATCTTCAGGGAGCAGAGGCATCCCTATACGAGATTGCTGCTGTCAACCATTCCGCGTTTGGATGGGAGCGATGCCGGGGAGCTTTTGCCGACGATCAAGGGAACGGTGCCTGATGCAGGCGCGTGGCCGGCTGGATGCCGGTTCTCGACGCGTTGCCCGCTCGCGGATGAAGACTGTCGCGAAGTGCCGCCGCTCGCGGCGATGGGGTCGAACCGCCGCGCCGCCTGCTGGCATCAGGATCGTATCGGGAGCCTCGTATGACGGCACCGCTGCTATCGATCCGGGATCTGCATGTGCATTTTCCCATCCGTCGCGGCTTCTTCGGGCACTCGGCAGGATTGCTGAAGGCCGTTGACGGTGTCGATCTGGATATCGAAGCTGGACAGAGTCTCGCGCTTGTCGGTGAATCCGGGTCCGGTAAGTCGACGCTCGGCGCGGCTGTCGTCGGAATGCAGGAAGCAAGCTCGGGACAAATTTTCTTCGAGGGTAGCGATCTTGCCGCCAAAGGCGCGGATCGTTTCGCCGCGCGGCGGCGGGATATTCAGATCGTATTTCAGGACCCGGTCTCCGCGCTCAATCCGCGAATGGACATCGGTGACAGCATTGCCGAGCCGCTTGCCATTCATGGTGTCGGGACTGCGCAGGAGCGGCGTCGACGGGTCGCGGAGCTGCTGGAACTGGTCGGGCTCAATCCGGCGCATGCCAACCGCAAGCCCAACGCATTTTCCGGCGGTCAGCGCCAGCGCATCGTCATCGCAAGAGCGATCGCACTCCAGCCGAAATTGCTGATCCTGGATGAGCCGGTTTCCGCGCTTGACGTGTCGATCCGCTCGCAAATCCTCAACTTGCTCTTCGAACTGCAGCGCCGGCTTGAACTCTCCTATCTCTTCATTTCCCACGATTTGTCCGTGGTGCGTCATTTCGCCGACCGGATAGCGGTCATGTATCTCGGCCGTATCGCTGAGGTCGGGGCGACGGCCGACGTCTTTGCCCGCCCGACGCATCCCTATACCGAGGCTTTGCTCAGCGCGGTGCCGCTGCCCGATCCCGTCGCCCAGCGTCAACGGCAGCGTATCCTTCTCGAAGGCGACTTGCCGAGCCCGGCCAATCCGCCCGCGGGCTGCCGTTTTTCGACACGATGTCCGATTGCGGCGACCATTTGCCGGGAAGTGTCGCCGGCGCTGAACCTCTTGGAGCGAGATCATCAAGCCGCCTGCCACCTGCGGGCTCCTACGGTCGAGATCAAGGGCACGACATGATGCCGCCGGTCTCGCCGCGAGGAGCTGACCATCGCCATCAATGACAGATCAATTGAGGAACCGGAAAATGAAGTGGCATAAGCGTCTTGTATTGGGGGCGGGCATCGGTCTATTGGTGCTGTCCGTCGTGACTGCGGCCCAGGCCGCCGAAAAGCAGCAGATCGTGGTGGACCTCGTCAATGAGCCGTCAACGCTCGATCCGCAACTGCAATGGAATCCCGATAGTTATTTCGTCTATCGCAACATCTTCGACAACCTCGTCACCCGCGACAATGCGGGCAAGATCGTCCCGCAGATTGCCACGGGGTGGAAAAACGTCTCTGATACCGAGATCGCGTTTACGCTTCGCGACGACGTTCATTTCCACGACGGAAGCGTTCTGACAGCCGGTGATGTTGCATTCAGTATCAACCGCATCATCGATCCGAAATTTGCAAGTCCGCAGCGCGCTCAATTCGGTAAGATCCTCAAGGCTGCCGTGACCGGCGATCACGAGGTGACGTTGACCTTGAAGACGAGCTCTCCCGCTCTTCTGGCCGCTTTGACAAATCTTTCCATCGTGCCGGAACACGTCGTCGAGAAGGTCGGAAATACAGCCTTCAATCTTCAGCCAGTTGGGAGTGGCCCATACCGTTTCGTAAAATGGGACAAGGGCGTTTCGGTGACGCTCGCGCGCAATGATAGCTACTGGGGAGCGAAAGGGCCATTTGCGATGGCCATCTTCCGCGCCGTGCCCGATGCATCGACGCGGCTGGCCGATATCCAGTCCGGTACCGTGGATCTGGCAAGGGCGCTGACCTCGGACCAGGCCGCGCAATTGCAAACTTACCCGAATGCCAAGGCGTTGCCTGTTCTCACCGAGCGTCTTGCCTATATTCGCATCAATCCGAACAAGCCGCCGTTCGACAAGCTCGAACTTCGTCAGGCCTTGGCCTCTGCGATCGACAAGGACGGCATTACGCAGGGTATCCTCGGAGGATTGGATAAGCCGCTCGCCGAGATGGTGACGCCGGCGCATTTCGGCTGGAGTAATACAATAAAGGGACTGCCCTTCGATCCGGACAAAGCAAAATCGCTGATCGCGGCCGCCGGCAGACCGGCCAAATTTCAGCTGACGATCGGCGCCTTCTTTGACCAGAGGGTCGCGCAAGCCATCCAGCAGGAGCTGCAGGATGTCGGCTTCGATGTCGAGATCGCCAATGTCGATACGCCGACCTTCCTGCAGTTGATCCAGAAGGGGCCAGCGGATGGTCCCACACTTGCCATCAGCACCTCGTCCTGTGCCTGCCAGGATGCAGACGGAGCGCTCTATTCACTCTTCCATTCCGGTAGCAGCTGGACCATCACTGCCAAGCCCGAGATCGATGCCCTGCTGGATGAGGCGGCTTCATCGCTGGATGAGAAGAAGCGCCTTGCCGACTACGAAAAGGTCGGTAGCTTCATTGCAAGCGAAATTCCGACCGTGCCGCTTTATCAGATGGTGTCAATCTACGGGGCGGCCAAAAATCTGGACTTCCAGCCGACGCCGAACGAGAGCTTCTTCCTCAATCGTCTGCGATGGCGCCAATAATAGCAAGCGCAGATATGTTTGCATTCTGGAACTATCCCCGATCCCGGCAACCCAGCCGGGATCGGAGTTTGGGACGGCGTTGTAATGCCAGCTGCGACATCCGGAAGGGCTGGAATGATACCACTCTTGGCGTACCATTCGGCCACCTTGCCGATCTTTTTTCCTGAATTGCCACTTGCCTACTTGCAGCTGAGCCGCTCCAGATGAGTATGTTGGGATTGCACGCTTTGTAGGAGGAGGAGTTCTTCAGCTTCCCTTGTCGGCAAACCACAGCGGGCCAATTTATCGATTAGACCTGTTTGACGTGCAACAATGACGGCCCCTCCCGGACGTGTCGCGGGATCATCTCAAATTCGGTCTCATGTGAGCGCATTGTGCCACGAGCCAAGCTACACTTGCCAATATCTTGTGTTTTCCAGCCGAGCTCATGAAATCTCGAAGCCAGCAGCGAACGCATATGCCGATGAAAATCTCGGCTTTTAACATAGTCGCGCATGGCTCGCTTCCATTCATCCTCGGACATAAATTGTTCGAGAATTCATTTAACTCATTCATCGATATGGAGACGATTTACCGTCGCAATCGGCGATCCAGCTGATGGCGACATACAGCTTTTGCAGATCTCTGGCGTGGCGCCAGATTCATGAGAATGCCTTGGCATGAAAATAGCTATGAGGACGCGGTTGGGAATTGCGGCCTGCTCAGGCACGTGATCTTGGGAGAGAAATATTATGATTGCCGTGCTTGTCTCGCCGAGTGCCTCGAGAGGGCAGACGGATCGAGAATCTGGCCGAAACAGACTACCGCTATCCGCTCACCGGTGGTCTTAGCGATATACATATATTCGTCAGCGCGTTTGACATAGGATTGCACGGTGTCATCTGCCCGCAGGAATGTAACGCCCACGGCTGCGCCGGTGAACGTCACTTGCCCATCGATGGGTATCGGTTTGAAGATGCGCTCCATCGTCTCTTGGAGATGCGACTGCAGGTCGCCGGCGAGTTTCCGGTCGATATCGAGCAGCACGACAAATTCATCCCCGCCGATCCTTGCAATGAAGTCCGTGGCGCGAAAATTCTCGCGCAATCTATTGGCAATCGTTCTTAGCACCTCGTCGCCTGCCGCGTGCCCAATGGTATCGTTCACGATCTTAAAATCATTTAGGTCGATATATGCAAGGGCGAGCTTGCGATCGTTCTGCAGGTTGCGAGCGACTGCCTCGGCGACAACTTCATCGAAACAGGCCCTATTGGGAAGGCCCGAAAGCGCATCGGTGCGCGCAGAGGTTTTAAGTGCGTTCTCGATCTCACGTTGCTGCCTGACACGGGCCGACACATCGATGATGATCTCGACATCGAAAGACACTCCGTCGATCACGGTGCGCTGTGCAGAAATCAACGTCGGAATAATCGTGCCGTCGGCATAGGTGATATCCACCTCTTCCAGCTCATAGGCGCCCTCTTCTTCTAGAAGTCGGTGGCGGCGGTCCCGGGCCGGATTGTCAATCGCCGCACCATCGGAAGTCAGCTTTTTGCCCCTGATGTCGTCCCACTTCAGACCAGTCAGCCGGAGATAGGCTTCGTTGACTTTAACGTAGCTGGATGTTTTCGTGTCACTTGTCGTGATAGACATCGCTATAGGCGCGGACTCGAACATTCGCATCAGCATGGATACCAGCAATTCCGTCGGCAAAACGTCTTCCTTGCCTTTGACGGATGCTGCGTTTCTTATTACCCAATCCGGCAGATCGAGTTCATGCTTCACCGTTGAGGGACGCCAGGGTGCAATCGTAATACCGGTCGGCGGCTTCGACTGCTGCACCTGCCTCGAAGTTCGGAACAGTTCAATTTTTGGCTCGAACCCCTCTTGAGTCGTAACCGCAGTGATGACGCCGTACCACTTGACGATCTCGCCTTCGGCATCGCGATGCGGCTTTGCACGACTGAGCACCCAAGTCCAAGCATCGTCGTGAAGCCTCATTCGGAACATCGTTGCAAAAGGCTTGCCCGATGGCAGCCATGCAAGCCATTCCTGCCGGACCCGGAGGCGATCGTCTGGATGCATGCGGCGATACCAGTCCGCAACGCGATCAATGGTGCTATCAGCATTTCCGTCCAGTGTCGGTCCCATGAAATTGACAACACCCTTGGCGTCACTCGACCAAGGAATACTTGCGCTGAGTTCGATTGACCGGCGAGCATGGTCCTCGGTTTCTCTCAGCGCGGTTTCGATCGCCTTGCGATCGGTAACATCGATCGCGGTAACCGAAATACCGATCTGCTCGCCCCCGTCGTCCTCGACAGGCTGATTGATGACAAGGAAAGCTCTTTCGCTACCGGCTGGCTGATATTCGTTGATGACAACGGTCTCGCCGGCGAGGACACGCCGCAGATCGCTGGCGACGCGAGACGCGTCATGGTCAGGCATGAAGCTATGCACCGCCCGCCCGATCAAGTCATCCGGACAGAGGCCGACCATTTCCGCAAAGCAATTGTTGACGCTGACATAGCGCAATTCCATGTCGAGAAAACATAGGCCAATCGGTGCTGCTCTGTACAAAGCGTCCAGCTGGTGAACGCGCTGGAACAGTGAAACACTCCCGGCACGTTGAGAGAGCGATTGTTGTTTATGATAGGTCAGCCATTGCGCCGTTTCAGCCCCATTCAATGGTTTGCCGAACAGCCAGCCCTGTCCGACATCGCATCCCAACCGGCGGAGAATCGTCGCCTGCTCCTCGGTCTCGACGCCCTCTGCAACGACGGCCATGCCAAGGCTTTGGCCTAATCCGATCACCGAAGCGACGATCTTGCGGCTATCGTTATCGTGTTGCATTGAGCGCACGAAACTCATGTCAATCTTGAGTTTGTCGAAAGGAAAGGCGTGCAATCGGGTGAGACTGGCAAATCCTGTTCCGAAATCGTCAAGCGCAAGACCTATGCCGGCAGATTTCAGCAGAGCGATCGTTGACCGTACGGTCTCATCATCTTCAAGCAGAACGCTTTCCGTTATCTCAATATGGATTCGATTTAGTGGAAAGCCGGTTGCCTGAACAATGCTGCGGATGAATTCGAATAAGTCCGGATCACGGAATTGCACGGCGGAGATGTTGATCGCGAGCACAAAATTTCCTGGCCAGAGATTTGCCTGCTCACAGGCTTCCGAGACGATCTTTTTTGTCAAAGCGTCGATCAGGTCGTTTGCTTCGGCGATAGGGATAAATTCCGATGGCGAAATGATGCCCATTTTGGAATCGGTCCAGCGTGCCAGTACTTCAAATCCGATGAGCGCCCCGCTTTGCATGTCCACCAATGGCTGGAACGCTGGCCAGATCGCTGGGGTCGACAATGCCCGTTTGATGGAGTGTGGCGATATCTTCCGGTCACTCATCAAGGTGCGTTGCTCTGCGTCTGACCGCTTGCCGTATTTCTGAATTTGAGCGGTTTTCCGACCAGAGATCATAGTGCTCCTCACCTGCGAGCAATAATCATGCCGGCATCCGCTTAAAATTCGATTATCTCTTTCGACTATAGTGAACTGCGATAGGTATATGATCAAAATCTTATAAGAATTGATTGAGGCCGTTACACTTTCGAGCGATGGAATTCTCAACTATCCTACTGGAGTTGGTGCGATCGCCTTGTAAAAGCAGCACAATTTCATTGCAGAGCGACAAAGGGGGCATAGCCGACAACATCCGTAGCTTGGCTGCCGACACCTATTCATATTGTGCGCTTTATG
Organism: Rhizobium pantanalense; assembly: GCF_030182525.1. Classification (NCBI taxonomy): domain Bacteria; kingdom Pseudomonadati; phylum Pseudomonadota; class Alphaproteobacteria; order Hyphomicrobiales; family Rhizobiaceae; genus Rhizobium; species Rhizobium pantanalense. Next base: position 4,448 of record NZ_JAQJCH010000018.1, on the reverse strand, counting down.
AAGAGCTTGCTCCATGATGGCATTGAAATCATGTCATCGAAGGCGTTCCTGTGAAGATTTTCGGAGTTGCCAAGACAATTGCCGACAGCTTCCACTATCGCAACAAGATCGGCCTTTCCTTGGCGATCGAGGGGCTTCAAGAAGCGCTACGGCAACGCAAGGCCAACCCCGGCGAAATCGCTGATGAGGCTGAGCGCGGTGGTGTTGGAACGGTGATCCGGCCGTATCTTGAGGCACTGACCGCCAATGGCTAAAGAAAGCAGAGATCTCAGCGCCTCAGTGCGCACTCGCCTGTTGCAACTCGCCAAGGCAAGCGAGCAAACCTTCGATTTGGTTCCCAACGCGTTTTGCGCTTGAGCGGTTAATATTCCGGCTCAGCCAGTCGCCCCATGCGAGTCGTTCCGTGCTGAAGGGGGCTATGCTGACGATGAGTTGGTTCGATGCAGAAACTTTACGCGTAGATCGCGTTCCCGAAGGACTTGAACATTTTCGATCAGTTCATGATCGGCGGCAGCGAGATCAGAGGCTTTGAAGATGCGGGCATCGGTCCGAGGACGTCCGACGTCGATCCGCTCGGCGGAACAAAGTACTTCACCGCCTCGGTGGAAACGAGCATGCCGACGCCGGGCATGCCGCAGGACCTCGGCTTCCGCAGCTCCGTCTTCCTGGACGCGGGAACGCTCTATGGCAATGATGCCAATCTCTATGGTGATGTCCTGCACGATGGATCGGCGCTGCGCGCATCGGCCGGCATCGGATTGACCTGGGCGTCGCCATTCGGAGTGATCAATCTCAGCTATGCCATGCCGTTCCTCAAGCAGGACTACGACAAGGTGGAAAATTTCCGCTTCGGCTTCGGCAACCAGTTCTGAGGCGATCCGGATCAGCGCCTGCTATTAAAAGGGCTTGTCGCAAATTTCGCCGCTAACGAGCTATTGGCCAAGCCGGAGAAATTCCGCTCCCAATGTAGCGAGCGTGTCCATGATTCCGAATACTATAACCGAGAAAATGACGCGCCAATCGAGGATGATTTCAATGGGTGTTCAATGAGTGGCATTTCGAGGTATGGCTGATCGTATCCCGGCGCCTCAACCGCCGAACCAGCTTCGATCACTTGCCAATGCTCATCACGAAGAGTTTGGGCAAGGCCTATTCGCGTAAGCACATCCACCTCGGCGACAAGCGTGCGTCCAGCCTTGCGAGCCTTGGGTCTATGACGTTTTCGATCGCTTTGAACGTGAAATTGAAGCGTTCTGCCGACGGTCTCGGTTTTCGGTGGCAATTTGAACGTCGAACCACCAAAGGCTCGGCCCCTCATCTTGGCGCTGGGTCAATCGTTCCGATTCTATATCTCATCTATCATGGATGACGTGCTGTTGGTCCGGTTCTCATCAACTGCGGGAAGTCGAGCACTATTAAAATCGTTTCTCGCAAGCCGGTGACGTCTTTGCTCAGCGATCGATGACGAGATCGCTAAGCGGCTTCGAGCAGCAAGGCAGGAACATGCCGGCGTCGATCTCCCGCTGACGGATACCGCCATTGTGATTCATTTCGACAGAGCCTGAGACGAGCTTGGATTTGCACGTGCCACACATGCCATTCGAACAGGACGAAGGAAGCCTGATGCTGCCCTTCTTCGCAGCCGCGAGCACCGTCTGATCGGAGGAGACTTGCAGCGTTCGCTTCTGCTTCGAGAATTCGACCTGATAAACCTTCTGGGCGGGCTGTTGCTCGACGTCCAGTCCCGGCTCGTCAATGACAGCGGCATCGAAACTCTCTTCGATGTAGTTTGACGCGGGAACGCCCAACGCCGCGGTGATGGAACGCGCCGCCGCCATAAAGGGCGCCGGGCCGCAGCACATGACGACACGCTCGGCGATGTCCGGAACCGCAAGCTTGAGGTATTCGAGCGAGATCCGGCCGGTCAATCCCGGCCAGTCCGGCTCGCCAGCCACCGTCTCCGGCAGGAACTGGAGACGCAGGCCTTTCATCCGTGTCGCAAGACCCGAAAGGTCATGGCGGAAGATGAGGTCCGAGGGCGTGCGCGCTGCGTGAAGGAAAACGATGTCCGAGGGTGCGTATCGATCCGCCAGATCGCGTGTGATCGACATGACCGGCGTGATGCCGGAGCCGCCCGAGAGCAGCAGGAGTTTCGTGTTCTCCCCTTGCGGACGGATGAAGTGACCGAGCGGCCCCTGGCCCTTGACCGTCATGCCGGCAGCCATGGTGTCGTGCAGCCAGTTCGAGACCTTGCCGCCGGGCACGCGCTTGACCGTGACGGTGAACGCGTTGCCGCGATGGGGCGACGACGAGATGCTGTAGCAGCGCGCTTCACTGTCCGGACCCATCGGGAAATCGAACAGAAAGTATTGCCCGGCATTGAAGCTGAAGCGCTTGCCTTCTGGAGATGCGAACGTGAAGCTCTTTACGTCATGCGTCTCCTGGTGCACGTCGATGCATACGAGCGTTTCGTCGTGCTCTGGATCCCAAACGGCGGCCTGGCCGCGCTGCATTTGAGCGAACTCAATACCCATGAGCGCGCATCCGATCGATGTACCAGGCCGCGAACTTGTCCAGGTTGGTTTCCGAGAATCGAGAATAGGGGCCGGGTTGGTAGGCGGGGTCGAGCGCGCCGGCATGCGAGCGGGCGACGAGGTCCGCATCCTGGTCCGTCGTGGCGATCCAGACGTCCGTGAGCTTGTCGAGGTCGTAGTCCTTGCCTTCGACGGCATCCTTGTGGACGAGCCATTTGGTTCTGACGAGCGTCTTGCCAGCCGAGAGCGGGATGACGATTGCGACCACGGCGTGGTCACCCATGAAGTGATTCCAGCTATTGTGACCCCAGAGATGCGTATCGCCGAGATCCTTGCGGGTCATCTGGCCAAGCAGCTTCGACGATGCCGCAGTCGCGTCATGTGTCTGGGATTCGCCTGCACCTGCAATGATCAGGCGCTGGGTGCGGAAGTTCGTGGCGCAGTCGACGAGCTGTTCGACCGCTGCCGACGGGAAACCATCCGCTTCCCAGGCTTTTGTCCGCTCGTCGTAGAGCCTGAAATGCTCGGCGGCCTGCTCGCGGTCTTCGGGGTTCAGCGTCTCCGGATCGAAGCCGAAGTCGAGGTCGACGAAGGAGACACAGAGCTCGGGATGATTGGCGGAACAGTGGTAGCACTCGCGGTTGTTTTCCATCGTGAGCTTCCAGTTGCCGTCCTCGATGACGTCGGTCTGGTGAGCGACCTTGGCATTCCGAATGTCATAGGGCGCAAGGCGTTCGATCATTACCTGCTCGAGGTTTGCGATGTCTTCCGGCGGATTGTCGGAGAGGCACACATAGATCAGGCCGCCGATCGACCTGAAGTTCACCGGCTTCAGGCTGTGGCACTGCTTGTCCAGATCCTTGCCCATGTGTGGCGCATAGCTTAGCTCCCCGGTCAGTTCGTAGGTCCATGTGTGATAGGGACAAACGAGCTTCGAGACGATCGTTTTGCCGGCATCGAGCAGGCGCGATCCGCGATGGCGGCAGACGTTGTGAAGCACACGGAGCTCGCCGTCGTCGTCGCGAAGAAGGATCAGGCTGGTCTTGCCGATATCGACAACGGTGGCATCGCCTGGTTCCGGTACGTCGCAGTCGAGGCCGACGCAGATCCAGTGCTTGTGAAAGAAGACGTCGATATCGGCCTCGAAGTTCAACGGCATTAATTTTCACGAACGCATAACATTATGTAATGCAAAGGGTGCACAATGAACTTTCGGCGCCGAATTCCCTCCCTGACCGCGTTGATGACTCTCGAGGCCGTTCTGCGGCATCGGAGCTTTACGGCGGCCGCCATCGAACTTGGCGTCACCCAGGCAGCCGTCAGCCGCCAGATCGCAACATTGGAAGAGGAGCTCGGTCTGCCGATGTTCGTACGCAAGCATCGCGCCATCGAACCGACTACTGCGTGCCTCACCCTGGGAACGACGCTTGCGCAAAGCTTCGCCAGTATCGCCGACGCCGTCGAGGTGGTCAGATCCTCCCAGCAGAACGTCGTGACGATCGGCGCGACCGTCGCCTTCTCCTCCTTCTGGCTTCTGCCACGCCTCCCGCAGTTGCGCAGGGAAAATCCTGGCATTCAGATTCGCGTCGTCTCGCAGGATACCCCCATCGATCTCAACGCAGGCGGTATAGACATCGCCATTCGCTATGGAACTGCCCCCTTCAGCGACGGGACAGTGATCGCGTCACAGAGTGACGTGATTGTGCCGGTATGCTCGCCAGAATATTCACAGGGACGTCGATCAAATGAACTGTCCGGTGCTGACGAATTCATAGAGACAGACGTACAGGATCGAACTTGGCTGTCCTGGAACAGATGGATCGAAAAGAGGGGGCGCTCTCTGACCGTTAAACCATCGCTTCGTTTCAACCATTACACTGAGACAATTGCTGCGGCTCGAGCAGGGCAGGGGAT
>NZ_JAQJCH010000017.1:0-95490 GCF_030182525.1 Rhizobium pantanalense | reverse complement strand
ATCGGGCTTATAGACCCTACCTCCGAACCAAGTCAACACTCCAACTGTAAAAATTCTGACATTTTTGTAACTGACTGATTTACAATGGCAATTTGTGGGAATGGACGGAAAGCCGGTGGTTTTTACCTCAAAAGCTGCAAAAATCTTGTCCAAAAGGTCAAATTTTGCTCAGGCGTCAGAATCCGAAGACGTTCTCCCTATTATGCGCCCTGCGCATCCATTAAAGCCCGTCCTTTCAAGCAACCGGATGCCGGATCGAGTTTCTGGGCAAATCCACCGGCTGCAAGCCTCAGAAAAACCAAGATTTTCCATAAGGTTTCTGCTATGGTTGAGGCCAGATATAAAGGGAAGGGAGGAAACAATGCATACAACAAGACCGGAAAGCATCATCGAAGTCAGCTTCGACAGCGCCAATGGCCGCCGTGCGCTCGGTATTATGAGCATGCGCCAGGCATTGGATCTGCCCGACCTGCCGAGCTTCACCTATACGCATCCTGATCCGCAGAAGGCGGCTGCCGGCATTGTCTTGAGCCGGCAAGAGCTGCAGAGCTTCCTGACCTGCCATTGAGCAGGCGACCTTGCACAATGCGTCGATCGTGCCCGGGCGCGATCGACACTTAAGCGACGCCTGTCTTCAGGCCGCTCTTCTTTCCATTACCGCCAACGGCAGCAGGACGACGGCATTCAGGCCGCCTCCTTCGCGGTCTTCCAGACAGAGTGTGCCGCCATGCGCATCGAGAATCTGGCGGACGATCGCCAAGCCGAGCCCGCTGCCACCGAGATCGCGATTGCGCGATTCCTCCAGCCGCACGAAGGGTTCGAGGACTTCTTTCCGCCGCTCCGCCGGAATGCCCGGTCCGCGATCGCCGACGACGATGGCGCAGTGATCGCCACGACGCTCGGCGACAATATCGGCCCGGCCACCATAGCGCAGCGCATTGTCCATGAGATTGTCGAGCACCCGTACCAGAGCGGTCTCGGTCATAGTCACGCCGATCGGCTGCCCGATCGGCGCAAAACCCACGAGGCCCTGCCCGTCCTGCCGCTCCGCAAGGTGACCTCGAATGGCCGCATCGAGATCGACGATGGTCTTGCCATCCGAGACGACGGTGCTGCGGGCAAAGCCGAGCGCATCCTCCACCAGCCGCTGCATGGCCTCGACATCGGCGATCGCCCGCTCTCGATGCGGCGTGTCGGGCATCATTTCCATGCGCAGGCGGAAGCGGGTGAGATAGGTCCTCAGATCATGCGAGATCGCTCCGAGGATCAGGGTACGATTACTGACCAGGGCGGCGATGCGCAGCTGCATGGCGTTGATCGCCTTGATCAGCATGCGCAGCTCGCAGGCGCCTCTTTCGGGAATATGAACTGGCTGCAATCCGTTGCCTATCGAGTTCACGGTTCGCGACAGGCGCGTCAAGGGCCGGGTTTCGCGCGCCACCGCGGCAATGGCGATGACCGCGACCAACATGCCGAGAATGCCCGAGATAAGGCCGATGGGAATTCCGCGCAATCGCACAGTCGGGGTCTCGGGAAGATTGAAGACCGCAATCTTGCCGCCGACGACGCCGATCGACACTTCCATGATCCGGTCCGGTGCACCGACCGAGAACCAGCCTTGCGGTCTTTCCGACAGCGAGCGCATGTTGAAGTAGCGGTTGCCGAAGGCGATGTTGGCGAATTCACGCGCCAGCTTGCCGGTGAGCGTCAGATCCGAAGTGTCGCTCTTCTCACCGGCTGCCGGTGCATCGGCGAGCCGTATCGCCAAACCATTGGCATGCAGCGCCCGCACGGCGATCGGCTGCACCTCAGGCGGAACGGCGTCGAGAAGACGGATCGCCGTCTTGACCTGCATGGCCGGCGACAGCTCCGGATTGAACGGCGTATCCGGCTTGAGCTGCGCGGCAACGAAAGCCGCAAGCTGGATGATGAACAATGCCACGGCGACGATCATGATGATGCGGGCGACGAGACCGAGTTTCAGCATGGCTCAGACATCTTTCACGTCCATTGTAAGGAGATAGCCTGCGTTGCGCACGGTGGTGATGATATGGGCGCCATCGGGCAGGCAATGGCCGAGCTTGGTGCGCAGGCGGGAGACCGTGACATCGATGGTGCGATCGAAAGGATCTGCGCCGCGGCCGCGCGTCCAGTCGAGCAATTGCTCACGCGACAGCACACGGCGCGGCCTTTCGAGGAAGCAGACGAGCAGATCGAATTCGGCCGTCGTCAGATGCACGACCCGCCCGCCGTCCATCTCGATCACCCGTCCATCAAGGTCGACCGTCAACCCGGCAAAGCTCTTTCTCCTCGACGGACGGCTGATATCTTCCGGCCGCTCCGGGCCGGAACGTCGAAGGACGGCGCGGATGCGCGCCAGGAGCTCGCGCGGATTGAAAGGCTTGCCGAGATAATCGTCGGCCCCCATTTCGAGGCCGAGGATGCGATCTATATCTTCCGTTTTCGCCGTCAGCATGAGGATCGGTACCTTGCTGCGGGCGCGGATTCGGCGGCATGCCGACAGGCCGTCTTCGCCTGGCAGCATCAGATCGAGAATGATCAGATCAGGAAAGCCCTTGGACAAAAGGCGATCCATGGCAGCGGCGCTGTCGGCTGCCTGCACGGAGAAACCCTCACGGCTCAGGAACTCCTCCAGGAGCGCCCTAATCTCGCGGTCGTCCTCGACCAGAAGCAGCGATGCGGAAACCATGGCTCTTCCATGCGGGGCGAGAGGCGGTCTTGGCAACAGGGAAACGGCCAGCGTTACAAACTGTAACAAATTTCCCTTCTTTTGAAAAATCCCAGCAAAAGGAGCAGTGCAGTTTCTCTGCAGCCGCGATCCCTCCGGAGCGAATGGCGGCAGCCACCTTGCCGTCTACCCGACCCCATCGCTCGCTCCGGTCCGCGACAGGGCTCGTATCCACGAAATGCGAGCCCTGTCTGCCTTTCAGGCCGGCCTTTCGGTTCTGCCTCGACAATGCGATTTGCGTCCGGTTCGCTGCCATGCGAAAGGATGGTGCTTTCCGGCTCCATGCCGGGCTACGGCAACAAGCACATGAGGCAAGACGGGTGAGCCAACGGCAATCACCGCAAAGAGCCGGCAGGGCGGCGAAAGGCAGGCCGGAGCCAGAGGGCAAGCGCGTGACCTTGCCGCGGGCGCTTTCCAAGCTCGGCTATTGCTCCCGCACCCAGGCAGAGGCACTGATCGCGGCCGGCCGCGTGAGCGTGGATGGGCGCAAAGTGTCGGATCCAACCACCTGGGTTGATCTGGAGCATTCGAAATTCGCGGTCGACGGCACGGAGATCGCTGCGGAGAAAAAGCTCTATTTCATGCTGAACAAGCCGCGCGGGCTGGTGACGACGCGCGACGATCCCGAAGGAAGGCCGACGGTCTATGATTGCCTGAAGGAGATCGATGCCCGCCACCTCGCTCCCGTCGGGCGACTGGACAAGGCGAGCGAGGGGTTGCTGCTCTTTACCAATGATACGGTGCTGGCGCAGGCCCTGCTCGATCCGGTCAGCCATGTCGGCAAGACCTATCATGTGCAGGTCGACCGGATCATGGATCACGAGCAGCTTTCGCGCATGGAGCGCGGCATCATCGACGATGGCGAACTGCTGACCGCCAGTTCCGCCCGCCTCCTGCGCAGCGGCGATCGCAATGGCTGGATCGAGATAGAACTCAAGGAAGGCCGCAACCGTCAGATACGGCGCATGCTCGAGGCGCTCGGCATCGAATGCCTGCGGCTGGTGCGGGTCGCGTTCGGCGATATCGCGCTCGGCGATCTGCCGAAGGGAGCCGTGCGAGCCCTGACCGAAGCCGAAATCCTCGGGTTGCACCGGCGGGCAGGAATGAAGATCAACAGATAGAGGCAGGCTGCCATGCAACCCCATGACTTCTGGCAGGAGCTGCATGCGCCTGACACGTTCGACCCCAAGGAGGAGCACGCGGATTTTCATGTCGCCGAATTGCCGGACGGGCGTCAGCTGCGTCTGCCGATCCGGGTGCTTGCCGATGGCGAACATGCGCTGGCGTCACTGATCGTCAATCAGGCAAGCTTCACCGTGCTGGAAGCTCTGGCGGAGGCGCTTGCGGAGCGGATCGCAGCTTATGATGTCGATGTCGTCGCCGGTTTGCCGACCCTCGGCCTGACACTGGCAGCAGCAACGGCCCGCGCACTCGGCCATGCGCGCTACGTGCCGCTCGGGACATCGCGCAAGTTCTGGTATCGCGACGAGCTATCAGTCGCGCTTTCCTCCATCACCACGCCGAACCAGGAAAAGCGTCTTTATATAGATCCGCGCATGTTGCCATTGCTGCAAGGCAAGCGCGTAGCGCTCATTGACGACGTCATCTCCAGCGGCGCGTCGATCGTTTCCGGGCTTGCCCTCCTGGCATCCTGCGATATCGAGCCTGCCGTGATCGGCGCGGCCATGCTGCAATCCGATCGCTGGCGGGATCGCGTCGACCTGAGCGGCAAGCGATGGAGCGAGAGGATCGTCGGCGTGTTTTCGACACCGATCCTCGAGCAGGGTGAAAACGGTTGCTGGCGCCGGCCGGGCTGACATTTTTCGCGCCCGCAACCCGACGAATGGAGCCGTTTACATATTATTATGTGTGAAAACCGTTCCGATTCCGGCTGCAATGCGCTAAGGGTCCGCTCAAGAAGCACCCGCTAGGCGGATGCACGAGCCTGTTGGTGGACGCGTTGCGAATTCTCTCCGAAGCCCATTTCCCAGAATTGCCCAACTACTATCGCGGCAAGGTGCGCGAGAATTACGATCTGCCCGATGGCAGCCGCATCATCATCAGCACCGACCGGTTGAGCGCCTTCGACCGCATCCTTACCTGCATCCCCTACAAGGGCCAGGTGCTGACGCAGACGGCCCGCTACTGGTTCGAACAGACACGCGATATCTGCCCGAACCACGTCATCGACTATCCGGACCCCAACGTCGTCGTCGGAAAGCGACTGAATATCCTCCCCGTCGAGGTCGTCGTTCGCGGCTATCTCGCCGGCACCACGGGCACCTCGATCCTGACACTTTACAAGAAGGGTCAGCGCGAGATGTATGGCATCACGCTCCCCGACGGCATGCGCGACAACCAGATCCTGCCCGAGCCGATCATCACGCCGACGAGCAAGGAATTCGACGGCGGCCATGATGAGCCGCTGACGCCGACCCAGATTGTCGAGCACGGGCTTCTGACAAAAGAGCAGTGGCAGACGCTGACAAATTACGCTTTTGCCCTGTTCGTGCGCGGGCAGGACATCGCCCGCAAACGTGGGCTGATCCTCGTCGATACCAAGTATGAGTTCGGGACTGATGAAAACGGCACCATCATCCTTGCCGACGAAATCCATACGCCTGACAGCAGCCGCTACTGGCTGGCCGACAGCTATCAGGACAGATTCGAAAAGGGCGCGCGCCCGGAAAGCTTCGACAAGGATTTCGTCCGCGCCTGGGTCACGGAGCGCTGCGATCCTTACAAGGACGAGATTCCGGAGATTCCGAGCGACCTCGTCGAACAGACGTCCAAAGTCTATATTCGTGCCTATGAAGCAATAACGGGCATGTCTTTCGCGCCTGATGATCGCGGCGCGACACCGCTTGACCGGGTTCGCGCAAGCCTCGCCCGCTACTTCCCATAAGGACAGTCCGAACGGACTTTTGTCTGGAGCGATTCTGCGAAGCAACTCCCTGGAGTTGCAGCGTGCGCCGATTTTTGGCCGCGCCACATCCTTGAGTGGTGTGCAAAAGGGTATGTTTTTTGCAACACCTTAGATTTTTTTTAACGGCGCACTGATATTTCGGCCGATCCCACATATGTTCGCAGCCGAGAATTCGTAAAAGCCACTGTGCTATTGCAAAACTCATTGCTAGATTGACGCCGACCGCTTCGGGTCATTGTTTGTATTGCGTAAGACTGGAGCGCCAGCATATGGGGTCACGTCGATCCCGAAAAAAACTGATCAGTAAATTGAATTGTGGGACAATGTGATGGTTTCCATTCGTACTGCCGCCCCCGCCCTGCTGCTTGTTTTGGCAGGCTGCGTCAGCGGCCCAGACCATAAGCCACCGGAAATGCCTCTCCCGGCCAAATTCTCGGAGGGCGGTACGAAGGCGAACGGCGATATCGCCGGCTCGCAATGGTGGACCGCTTTCGGCGATCCCAAGCTGAATGCCTTCGCCGCACAAGGACTTGCCCAAAACCTTACCATCCAGCAGGCACTGGAACGCATCAACCAGGCTGAAGCTGCCGTCGTCACTGCAGGTGCAGGCGGCCTCCCAAGCCTCACCGTCAGCGGCGACAACACGACCAGCGGCCAGAAGGGTGGATCCACGGTTTCTTCGTCGACTGGACGGCGCAACACCACGACCGGCACTGCTTCGGCTTCCTGGCTGCTCGACCTCTGGGGTCAGTATCGCCGCGCAACGGAAAGTGCAAACGCCTCGCTCGACGCCGCCTACTCGACCGTCGACGTCCAGCGTCTGACCTATCTGCAGGATCTCGCCAACAGCTACGTCAATGCCCGCTATTATCAGGCCCTGATCTCGATCGCTCAGGAAAACCTGAAGTCGCGGCGCGACACGCTCTCGCTGACCAAGTTCCAGCTCGAAGCCGGTGCGGCATCCCGCCTCGACGTGGTTCAGGCGGAAGGCCTCGTCAACCAGACGCTGGCACTGGTGCCTGGTTATGAAATCAGCTACCGCCAGCAGGTGCATCATATTGCAACGCTGCTCAACGTTCCCTCATCGACGATCATCGCGCAGATGCAGGGCGGCGGCAGACAGCCGATCTTCCGCGGCAGCGTCCGCACCGGTGTTCCGGCCGACCTGATCCGCAACCGTCCGGACGTTCGCGTTGCAGAACGCACCCTCGCAGCCTCGACGGCCCAGATCGGCGTGGCCGAAGCCAAGCTCTTCCCGTCGATCACGCTCAGCGGCTCGATTTCGCCGACCTACATCCATACTTCGTCGGCGAGTGGCGGTCTGACCACCTGGTCGTTCGGCCCGTCGCTGAACCTGCCGATCTTCGATGGCGGCGCCCTGCGCGCTGGCGTCAAGAGCGCTGAATCGACAAGCCGTGAGAACTATCTCGCCTGGCAGTCGACGGTACGCTCGGCGATCGAAGACGTTGAAAACGCGCTCTCGGCCGTCAGCCGCGACGCACAGACGGTCGCTGCGCTGCAGGCTCAGGTCAAGTCCTACCAGGAAGCTCTGCAGCTCTCGACGGCAAGCTACAAGGACGGTGCATCCTCGCTGCTCGACGTTCTCGATGCCCAGCGCAACGTGACCGCAGCCCAGCAGAGCCTGGCGCAGGCCGTCCAGCAGAGCGCCCTCGACTACATCTCGCTGAACGTCAACATCGGCGCGGGCTATGTCCCGGCCGGAAAGGCGACTGTTGCCCAGGCTCCGGCCAAGGCCAAGGTCGTCAAGGTTTCGGCCAAGAAAGCGAGCTAACGATATCGCCTGCCTGGCGGGCGCATCGCTTAAGGTGAAAAGCCGTCGCGGGCATCTGCGGCGGCTTTTCTTTTGTCACACGAGAGAGGTGAAAATGAAAATGGCGCACTCCGCTTTCGCCGGAAGCACGCCATCGCCGAAAAAACAAAAAGGCCGGAATGATCCGGCCTTTCGCTATCCGCCTTCGCATCAGTGCCAGTACATCCGTGGTCAAAGGCAAGGGCGGAACTGCAGCCAGATTGATCATGAAAGGTCAACGAAGAGTTAACGCTGCTTCCATGATATCGACGGACCAAACGGCTCGCTTTCCAGCGCGCCAGCGCCCATCGGCTGCATGACTGGATGGTATATCGGCGTCCAAGGTGTCAATTTCAAGGCTGCTTTTTAGTTTCTTCGAAAAAACTCTTGAAGCAGCCGACGCTGCCACGTCGGTAGCACCGATGAAGGCAAGTAAGCCTTGTCAAAAAGACTCGCAGCTTTTCAGTTTCGAACTGATGCCGTTCAAGCTGCATTCATGCAATTACTTCTACAACACATGCAAAGATTGAAGAGGCGCCATGGAATCCTATCAGATTCCGTGCAGCGCCAGGTCTTTATCTTGCCGAAATTGGAAGGTCTTACCGAAGAGCGCCGGGGTAGGCGCACGACAGCGGAACAGGCACCAGCCGGCGATTTCGCGGCACGGGTGCGCAAAGGGAGAGTAATCTATGAGGTTCAAGATTCTTGCGGCGGGCATTCTGGCGGCGCTTGTGGCGCTACCAGCCATCGCGGAGGCGGCAGAAGGCTTTGCCACCGCGAACGTCAACATGCGGTCCGGTCCGAGTACCGCCTATCCGGCAGTGACGATGATCCCCGTTGGGGTGCCGCTTCAGATCAACGGCTGCCTTAACGATACGCCATGGTGCGATGTTTCCTTCTATGGCGGCCGCGGATGGGTTGCGGGTCGTTATATCCAGGCAACCTATCAGTCACGCCGCATCTATGTCGGTCCGCAATATTACCGCCCGCTCGGCATCCCGACGGTGGTCTTCAACTTCGACGACTACTGGGGTCGCTATTATCGCGGCCGCGACTTCTATCGTGACCGCGACCGTTGGCGCCGCGGCCCGGGCTGGGTCGATCGCCGCCCGGACAGCGGCTGGGACCGCAATTCCCAGGGCTGGGATAACGGGCCGGACCGCAATTGGGACCGTCGCCCCGATCGCAACCGCGATTGGGATCACGGATCGGACTGGAACGACAGACCGGACCGCAACTGGGATCGCCGGCCCGACCGTGATCGCGACTGGGGCAGACAGCGCCCGGACAACAACCAGGATTGGGGTGACCGGCCGGACCGCCAGCGCGACAACAATCGCCCGGACAATAATCGTCCGGACAACCGCCCGCGTCCGCAACCGCAGCAGGCTCAACCGCAACCACAGCCACAGCCGCAGCCGCAGGCCAATCCGCGAACGAATGCAGGCCAGCCGGGGCCTTATAGCCCTGATCACAGGGATCCATGCCCCGCGTCGGAGCCCAATTGCCGGATGTCCGTGAGAGGCTCGAACCGCTGACGGCCAGCTCTGCGACCGCCTGAAAAATCAAAAGGCCGGCGGCTTCGAAAGTCGCCGGCCTTTTGATGAGATTGCATCGCCTCCGAGGAGAACGCGCTCACCATCATGCGGGAGCTGCATTCAGGAGATGCTTTCGTGGAAGAACACGCGCCCAAAACTCTCTACTTCTACCGCGCTTCCGCCGGTTCGCAAGATTGGACGGTTGATCCGCGATGGTAGCGACATGCTTCAATGCATCTTGAGATGCGCTTCCCGCGTCGCCGAGATGAACATTTCCCGAGCCTCTTCGGCGGACTTGCGGCCGTCGATGGCAGCCCGGCAAAGGCTTCTTGCCGCCACGTAAAGCGGACCGCGCCGGTCAGGCCAGAGATTGGCCATGCAGTTGAGGGCCTCGGATGGGCCTGTGACGACCTGGAACGTACCCTGAGCAAAACCGATCTCGATTGGATTGCTCCATTTGATGTGTCGCATGAACACTCCTCCTCACGCGCTACCAATTGCTTGGAACCGCCCTGCAAGACGGCCACATGCCAATACTATAACCTTGATCAGCCCATTCGAAAATATGGAAGATTGCCTGCGCCGCGCGAAGTATCGACGCATCGGGATCGCAGCCTCGCTCCGTATGGAGGCAAGCGAGAGGCTGTCCTGAGATTTCAGGAGAACGGGCATAGTTGCGGATAACCGAAGCCGCACGGGTGATCTATTTTTCACGTGCGATCCGCCTCGCCTCATCCGGGGAAAACCCGGCGCGGCGTGCAAGCCGTTCGACACCGAATATCCGGTCGATCTGGTCGACCAGCCACAATTCAAAACGTTTCCACATCGGCATAGCCTCCTCCACTGCGAATCCGTCGGGTCGCAGCAGCTCACGAAACATCGCGCCGGCCTGCCAAATCCTTCAGCGACCCCTCAACGGAATTGGGGCGGCCTTTGCGCGTTTGAGAGCAATTCCTGTTTTGTTGCGAAGTCGCCAAACAGCTTTTTCAGCCGGGCTTCCTCCTCCTTGCAAATCCGATGGCGCCGGACAAAATCCTCGACGCTCCAGACCTCGCGCAACTTGCTCTCTACAACTTCCTCTATCTTCAGCAATGAACTCATGGGTTCGCCCTCTATCGTTTTTATGAGGGGATAATGCTCAGGATAGCGAAAAGTTCCCTGCACACGCCTGGCAGGCGCCGGGCGAAGGCAGCGGCAAGCGGACCGGAATGTTCTTAATCCCTCCTTAAATCGCCGCATTTACAGTTCAGGCGGGACTTGATGTCTTCACGAGGGGTGCGTGGACGAATAGCGGGTTGCTCTGCCTTGAAAGCCAATGACGGTTTTCGGGCACGCGCCGCCAGACAACGGAGCAGGTTCAAAGATTTCTACCGCTCCCATAGTCAGCCTGATAGAAGACATGGATTACAAGGGCACCGAGGTACGACCGGCCGGCAATGGCAGATAAGAAGAAATCACGCCAGAGGATAGAACCATCCTTTTCCAGCGGCCGGGAACGCAGCGATGACGGATTCAATGCCGGCGAACGCATCGTCGGCAGCAGGCGTTCGGCCAAGAAATATTCGTCTTCTTCCAAGACATACTACGAAGAGCCGGAACCCGACGAAGAAGAGGATGAAGACGACGAGGATGAGCCCGTGGTCGCAAAGCCTCGTCGCACGCGTAGCCGCCGCAAGCCCGCACGACGTGCGCGGCCGCGACGCGGCTTTTTTGGCTTCATTCGTTCGACGATCTATTGGGGTCTCGTGCTTTGCCTCTGGGCCGGTATCGGCCTTGCTGGGCTTGTCGCCTACTACGGGTCGCGCATGCCGAGCGCCAGCACCTGGTCGATCCCGGAGCGGCCTCCGAACGTCAAGATCAACGATCTCGACGGCAGCCTGATCGCCAATCGGGGCACGACGGGCGGTGAAGCGGTCGCGCTCGGCGACATGTCCCCCTATATCCCGGAAGCCATCATCGCCATCGAGGATCGGCGCTTCTATTCGCATTTCGGCTTCGACCCGATCGGCCTTGCCCGCGCCGTCGTGACCAACGTGGTAACGGGACACGCCGTGCAGGGTGGCTCGACGCTGACGCAGCAGCTCGCCAAGAACCTGTTCCTGTCGCCGGACCGCACGCTGGAACGCAAAGTGCAGGAAGTGCTGCTAGCGCTGTGGCTGGAGCACAAGTACACCAAGGACCAAATCCTGACGATGTACCTGAACCGCGTCTATTTCGGCTCCAACGCCTATGGCGTCGAGGCCGCCTCGCGGCGCTACTTCAACAAATCCGCCAAGGACGTCAATCTCGGCGAAGCCGCCATGCTCGCCGGCCTGGTCAAGGCTCCCTCGCGGCTATCGCCGGCGCGCGATCCCGCCGCCGCCGAGGCGCGCGCGCAGCTGGTGCTGCAGGCGATGCACGACCAGGGCTTCATCAGCGAATCCGACATCAAGACGGCGATGGCGCAGCCGCCGACCCGATCGAAGAGCTATTGGAGCGGCGCCGAGAATTACGTCGCCGACATGGTCATGGACCAGCTCCCGAAACTGATCGGCGGCGACGTCAAGGAAGACCTGATCGTCGACACCACGCTCGACATGTCGCTCGAAGAAAAGGCCGAGAAGGCGCTGAGCGATGTGCTCGAAAAGGAAGGCAAGAAGCTGAATGCCTCGCAGGCCTCGCTCGTCTCCGTCGATGCAACGGGCGCCATCCGCGCGCTCGTCGGCGGCCGCGACTATGCGCAGAGCCAGTTCAACCGCGCTGTCACCGCCAAGCGCCAGCCTGGCTCCGCCTTCAAGCCCTTCGTCTATACCGCAGCACTTGAGATGGGATTGACGCCGAATTCGATCCGCAACGACATGCCGGTCAAGATCGGCAACTGGGCGCCTGAGAATTACGAGCAGCGCTACAGCGGGCCGGTGACGCTGGCGACCGCCGTGGCAAAATCGCTGAACACCGTGGCGGCGCAGCTCGTCGCCGAAGTCGGGCCGGATCAGGTCATCAAGGTTGCCCGCAGGCTCGGCATCGAATCCGACCTGCAGGCCAATGCCTCGATCGCGCTCGGCACCTCCGAAGTGTCGCTGCTGGAGCTTACCTCCGCCTATGCCACCTTCATGAACGGCGGCTACAAAGTGGCTCCCCATGTGATCACCAAGGTGACGACCGCCTCCGGCAAGGTGCTCTACCAGGCCAATACAGACAATCCGGAGCGCGTCTTGAACCCGGATATCGTCACGAACATGAACGCCATGATGGCCGGCGTCATCGCCAATGGTACCGGCAAGGCGGCGCGCATTCCCGGCTGGCAGGCGGCCGGCAAGTCAGGCACGACGCAATCCTTCCGCGATGCGCTGTTCGTCGGCTTCACCAGCCACCTGACGACGGGCGTCTGGTTCGGCAATGACGACGGCAAATCGATGCGCAAGGTGACCGGCGGTGGGCTGCCGGCAAAGGCATGGAAGGAATTCATGGTCGCCGCCCACAAGGGCATTACGCCGACCCCAATCTTCGGCGGCGGCCAGATCATCGACAACGGCCTGCCGATGGCGCAGACGGCGCCGAACGGCGACCAACCGACCACCATCGGCAACATCATCTCCGGCGTCGCCGACGGTGGACAGCCCGTGCAGCAGCCGACCTTGCAGCAAAGGCCATCGCAACAGCCGATCCAGCCGCAGGTTGTCAACCAGACCGCCGCAAACGACGAACCGCTGGACCTGCCGCCGGCAAATCTTGCCGACGACAGCAACCCTTACAGCTCCAATCCCTATGACAGCGATATCCCGCCCGCCGATGTCGGCGAAAGCGGCGCTCCTGTCTCCACCACACGGCCGCACCGCTCGTCGCTGCTTGACGTCATTCTCGGACGATAAAATCGCAATTTTGCGCCTGCAGCGCCGCGCGTTATATATCGCGTGCAAAGGCCGCCGCAGCCCTTCAGATCTGCTGCATAATTTTTTCCTTAAATCGATGCCGATTTAAGGAATCATGCAGCAGACGCTTGCATGGCCGCGGCAAGGCTGCTCTGATACGCGGTCGCGTCAAATCCGCTGATCCCCGGCGCATACGGGACCACGTGGAATTTGGGCGACAAACCATTTGTTTTGCTGGATTTCAGGCCATTTCCTGCCTTGCAGTCAGTAAAACCGCTACTTATATACGCGGCATCACCGCAGTCATGGCTGCGCAATCCTCAAGACCATCCCGTAAGGGGCTGTCAATGGAATGCCTGACAGGGGTTCCGATAGCTTGCTTCAAGGAGAGAATGACATGGCAAAAGTAATTGGTATCGACCTTGGAACGACAAATTCCTGCGTCGCCGTCATGGACGGTAAGGACGCAAAAGTGATCGAAAATGCCGAAGGCGCCCGGACCACCCCCTCTATGGTTGCCTTCACCGACGATGGTGAACGTCTCGTCGGCCAGCCGGCCAAGCGCCAGGCTGTCACCAACCCCACAAACACCCTCTTCGCTGTCAAGCGCCTCATCGGCCGCCGCTACGAAGATCCGACCGTCGAGAAGGACAAGCATCTTGTTCCCTTCAACATCGTTCGGGGCGACAATGGCGACGCCTGGGTCGAAGCCAACGGCAAGGGCTATTCGCCCGCACAGATTTCCGCAATGATCCTTCAGAAGATGAAGGAAACCGCCGAATCCTATCTCGGCGAAAAGGTCGACAAGGCCGTTATCACCGTTCCTGCATACTTCAACGATGCTCAGCGCCAGGCAACCAAGGATGCCGGCAAGATCGCCGGCCTTGAAGTCCTGCGCATCATCAACGAGCCGACCGCTGCAGCACTCGCCTATGGCCTCGACAAGAAGGACGGCAAGACCATCGCCGTATACGACCTTGGCGGCGGCACCTTCGATATCTCCATCCTCGAAATCGGCGATGGCGTCTTCGAAGTGAAGTCGACCAACGGCGACACTTTCCTCGGCGGTGAAGACTTCGACATGCGTCTCGTCGAATATCTCGTTGCCGAGTTCAAGAAGGACAACGGCATCGATCTCAAGGGCGACAAGCTCGCTCTGCAGCGCCTCAAGGAAGCTGCCGAAAAGGCCAAGATCGAACTGTCGTCTTCGCAGCAGACTGAAATCAACCTGCCCTTCATCACGGCAGACGCAACCGGCCCCAAGCACCTGACGCTGAAGCTGACCCGCGCCAAGCTGGAAAGCCTGGTCGACGATCTCGTTCAGCGCACCATCGCTCCGTGCAAGGCAGCGCTCAAGGATGCCGGCGTTACTGCTGCCGAGATCGACGAAGTCGTTCTCGTCGGCGGCATGAGCCGCATGCCGAAGGTACAGGAAGTCGTCAAGCAGCTGTTCGGCAAGGAGCCGCATAAAGGCGTCAACCCGGATGAAGTCGTCGCACTCGGCGCCGCCATCCAGGCCGGCGTTCTGCAGGGCGACGTCAAGGACGTTCTGCTCCTCGACGTGACCCCGCTGTCTCTCGGCATCGAAACGCTGGGCGGCGTCTTCACTCGTCTGATCGAACGCAACACCACGATCCCGACGAAGAAGTCGCAGACCTTCTCGACCGCCGACGACAACCAGTCGGCCGTGACCATCCGCGTTTCGCAGGGCGAGCGCGAAATGGCTGCCGACAACAAGCTGCTCGGCCAGTTCGACCTCGTCGGCCTGCCGCCGGCACCGCGTGGTGTTCCGCAGATCGAAGTCACCTTCGATATCGACGCCAACGGCATTGTTCAGGTTTCGGCCAAGGACAAGGGCACTGGCAAGGAACAGCAGATCCGCATCCAGGCTTCCGGCGGTCTTTCCGACGCCGACATCGAAAAGATGGTCAAGGATGCCGAAGCTCACGCTGCTGAAGACAAGAAGCGCCGCGAAGGTGTCGAAGCCAAGAACCAGGCTGAAAGCCTGATCCACTCCAGCGAGAAGTCGCTGAAGGATTACGGCGACAAGGTCACCGAGGCAGATCGCACCGCGATCTCCGACGCGATTGCAGCGCTGAAGGCGGCAACTGAAGCTTCCGAGCCGGATGCCGAAGACATCAAGGCCAAGACCCAGACGCTCATGGAAGTTTCCATGAAGCTCGGCCAGGCGATCTATGAGTCCCAGCAGGCGGAAGCAGCTTCGGGTGATGCCTCGGCAGCAGCCGGCAAGGACGATGTCGTCGATGCCGACTACGAGGAAATCAAGGACGAAGACGACCGCAAGCGGTCTGCATAAGCGCGAATCGAAAGATTCTCGAGGAAACTTAGCTCCGGCTGCCTTTGGGCAGCCGGAAATCCATTTCCGGGGTTCTAATCCTTAATATGGCAAAAGCGGATTTTTACGAGACGTTGGGCGTCTCCAAGACGGCGGACGAGAAAGAGCTGAAGAGCGCCTTTCGCAAGCTGGCAATGCAATATCATCCGGACAAGAACCCGGACGACAGCAACGCCGAGCGGAAGTTCAAGGAAATCAACGAAGCCTACGAAACGCTCAAGGACCCGCAGAAGCGCGCAGCCTATGACCGCTACGGCCATGCTGCTTTCGAGCATGGCGGCATGGGCGGCGGTGGCGGCTTCGGAGCCGGTTTCGGTGGCGGCGGATTCTCCGATATTTTCGAGGATATTTTCGGCGAGATGATGGGTGGTGGACGCTCGCGCGGGCGTTCATCCGGCGGTCGCGAACGTGGCGCCGATCTTCGCTACAATATGGAAATCTCGCTGGAGGAGGCCTTCAGCGGCAAGACGGCACAGATTCGCGTGCCGACCTCGATCACCTGCGACGTCTGTGCCGGCTCGGGCGCCAAGCCCGGCACGCAGCCGAAGACCTGCGGCACCTGCCAGGGTTCCGGCCGCGTCCGCGCCGCCCAGGGCTTCTTCTCCGTCGAACGCACCTGCCCGACCTGTCACGGTCGCGGCCAAATCATTCCCGACCCTTGCACGAAATGTCATGGCCAGGGCCGCGTAACCGAGGAGCGTTCGCTCTCCGTCAATATCCCGTCGGGCATCGAAGACGGCACGCGCATCCGCCTGCAGGGCGAAGGCGAAGCCGGCCTGCGCGGCGGTCCCTCGGGCGACCTCTACATCTTCCTCTCCGTCAAGCCGCATGAATTCTTCCAGCGGGATGGTGCTGACCTCTATTGCGCCGTGCCGATCTCGATGACGACGGCGGCGCTTGGCGGCACTTTCGATGTCGCGACCCTCGACGGCACGAAATCGCGCGTCACCGTTCCCGAAGGCACGCAAGTCGGCAAGCAGTTCCGTCTGAAGGGCAAGGGCATGCCGGTGCTGCGCTCCAGCCAGGTCGGCGATCTCTATATCCAGATCCAGATCGAGACGCCGCAGAAGCTGACCAAGCGCCAGCGCGAGCTGCTGCAGGAATTTGAGCAGATCTCTTCGAAGGACAACAATCCCGAATCGACGGGCTTCTTCGCCCGCATGAAGGATTTCTTCGACACGTTCAGCGACTGATTCGCCGGACTGTGCAGCGAATCAAAATGTTTCACATGAATCCGGCCGATGATTCGGCCGGATTTTTTGTTGGCGTACGCGAATCAGCCCCAGGTCAGGGGGTCGAGCCGGAGATAGAAGGCGAGACGCTCGCGATCCGGTTCAGCGATCTCCAGGGTTTCGAACAGGATCGAAAAGGCTCGCTCTCCTTGTTCGGGCGTCATCCAGCTCTCCTCGGCATTGGCAATCATCAGCGAGAGATCGACATAGCGATCGGCCTTGCCGACACGACCGAGATCGATGAGCCCGGTACATTGCAAGCTGTGCGGATCGACCATGAAATTGGGCATGCAGGCATCGCCATGACAGAGTACCCTATCGACGACCTCCTGATCGAGCCGAAGTGGCAGGTCGCGCTCGACGCGATCAAGCAGTTCGCGGGCGGGCCTATCCTGATCCTCCGGCGGCAGGAAATCCGGGTTTACGGCATCTCGCGAAACCACATCCTCTGCCTTTGCGAACATCAGCGACAGGCTGCGATCAAAGGGGCATCGATCCGCCAGCACCTCGTGAAGAGATTTCAATTGCCGCGCCATCGATGGCCAGGCCTTCAGCAGCGCATCTCCATCCAGCTCGGCTGCCGGTACGCCTGGAATTGCTATCATGGTCAGGCACGCACCCTCCTCTACCTGCTGCCAATCAATGACTTCGGGGATGGCGATGCCCTTGCCCTGTAGCCAAAGCAGCCGATCACGCTCGCCGGCAAGTTCTGCCGAGCGGGCTGACGTTGCGATTTTCGCATAGGCAAGACCATCCTCACGTCGATAGACGAGATCACCCGATTCGCCCGCCTTTACGCGTGTCCAGTTGCCCTGCGTATCCGCGAGAAGTGTCTTTGCAAATTCCAATTGATGCGCCCCTCATCCAAAACTTTCCCGAGTATCGCGATATAGGAAGCGCGGCCGGCGAGTGCCAGAGCCTCATTGCAGCCAACACGCTTTCGTCCAGAAGGGAGAAAAGCCGCAAAAACCTTGCACTTGTGCGGGGTTCGGCATACGCCTCGGCCATCGATTGCGAATCCTAGGGATCCATGCCGAACAAGGTTTCCATCTCGCGCCTCAAGCTCACGGACTTCCGCAACTACGCGGCGGCAGCGCTGGCGCTTGACGAACGGCATGTGGTGCTGACCGGCGACAATGGCGCCGGCAAGACCAATCTCATGGAGGCGGTCTCGCTGCTGTCGCCCGGCCGCGGCCTGCGCCGCGCTGCCTATGCCGATGTTACCCGGGTCAATGCGCCGGGTGGCTTTTCCATCTTCGCCGAGCTCGAGGGGATGGATGGCAGCGTCGAAATCGGTACCGGTATCGATACGACCGACGAATCGGCCGCCCGCCGGCTGCGAATCAACGGCACGCCGGCCAAGACCGTCGACGAGCTGACCGATCATTTGCGCGTTCTCTGGCTGACGCCGGCGATGGATGGCCTTTTTACCGGCGGTTCCTCGGAGCGTCGCCGCTTCCTCGACCGGCTGGTCCTGTCGCTCGATCCCGCCCATGGCCGCCGCGCCAGCGATTTCGAGCGCGCCATGCGCAGCCGCAACAAGCTGCTATCCGAAAACCGATTCGATCCATCCTGGCTCGGCGGCATCGAGGAACAGATGGCAAGCCTCGGCATCGCCATGGCGATCGCCCGGCATGAAATGCTCGGCCTTCTCTCGCGGCTGATTGCCGAGTCGCGCGAGACGACACCGTTTCCTTCGGCGGCGCTTGGTCTTTCCGGCTTTCTCGACGGACAGTTCGACCGGCCGGCCGTCGATCTGGAAGACGCCTATGCCGATATGCTGCGCGAGGGGCGTTACCGCGATGCAGCCGCCGGTCGGACGCTGGACGGACCGCATCGAGCCGACCTTCTCGTACGCCACCGCGAAAAGGACATGGAAGCGGAACGCTGCTCGACGGGTGAGCAAAAAGCCCTTCTTGTCGGCCTCATCCTTGCCCATGCACGCCTTGTCGGCAACCTGACGGGCTATGCGCCGATCCTGCTGCTCGACGAGATCGCCGCGCATCTCGACGAGGGGCGGCGTGCAGCCCTCTTCGATCTCATCGACGGGCTCGGCGGCCAAGCCTTCATGACCGGCACGGACAAATCCATGTTCTCGGCCCTTGGCGAACGGGCGCAATTCTTTACCGTGGCGCATGGCGGCATTACGAAAACCTAGCGCCTCCTTCGGCGCGATTGTGCTAGACTAGCACCTATGGATCCTCTGAGCTCAGACGAAATCGCCCGCTATCACCGTCATATCCTCCTGCCGGAGGTTGGCGGAGCCGGCCAGCAAAAATTGAAGGCGGCCCGGGTGCTTGTCATCGGTGCCGGCGGCCTTGGCGCGCCGGTACTGCAATATCTCGCTGCCGCCGGTGTCGGGACACTCGGTATTGCCGATGACGACCGCGTTTCGCTGTCCAACCTGCAGCGGCAGGTCATTCACGACACGGGCACGATCGGCGAACTGAAAACCCAGAGCGCGGCAGACGCCATCGCGCGGCTGAACCCGCATGTTCGTGTCGTCCGCTTCGAGGAACGGTTCAGTGCCGATACCGCCACGCGGCACCTTGCCGGTTTCGATCTCGTCATCGACGGCTCCGACAATTTCGATACGCGCTATGCGGCTGCCGATGCGACCGAGGCAGCGCATTTGCCGCTGGTGACCGGCGCTGTCGGGCGCTTCGATGGATCTGTCACCACGTTGAAGCCCTATGAAAGCGATGCGAATGGCAATCCCAATCCGCGCTATCGCGATCTCTTCCCGGCACCACCGCCGGAAGGGCTCATCCCGAGTTGTGCGGAGGCGGGCATCATCGGCGCCCTGACCGGCGTCATCGGCACGCTCATGGCGATGGAAGCGATCAAGCTCATCACAGGCATCGGCGAGCCGCTGATCGGCCGCCTGCTGCTTTATGACGGGCTTTCCTCGCGCTTCGAAACCGTACGCTATCGCCGTAGACGTGCCCGGGCTGCTGCCGAATGAGCGATATGACGCTTCGTCGCCTCGATGGCGGCTTTGATCGTTGGGATGCCTTGCTGGACCTTATCCTGACGTCCTTCGCCTATATGAACGGACGCATCGATCCGCCATCCTCCGCGCTGGCGCTGACATCCGAAACGCTGAAAGCGAAGGCACTCTGCGAGATCGCTTATGTGGCGCTCGATGGCGAACAGTTGGTCGGCTGCATTTTCTGCCGGCCGGAGGCAGGGAGCCTTTATGTCGGCAAGCTCGCTGTGCTGCCGGAAGCACAGGGTAAGGGTATCGGCAAGCGACTGCTGGGCTTGGCCGAGACAACAGCGCGAGAGCTCGGCCTCAAGGCGTTGCGACTGGAAACGCGGATCGAGCTGATCGACAACCATGCCACATTCGCCGCATGGGGCTTTCAGAAGACGGCCGAAAATCGCCACGCCGGTTTCGATCGGACGACATCAATCGAGATGCGCAAGGCGATTGCCTAGAGCAGTTCCAGCAAAAGTGCGAAGCGGTTTTGCGTCCGGAACTGCGTAAAAACAAGAAGGTAGAGCGTTTTCGCGATTCGAAGAAAAGCGGAAATGCTCTAGTATCCTTTCTCCCGCTGAAAGGGCGGGGCCGCAGCATATGGAGCGAACGAGCACCGGAAGCTCCTTCTCCCCTCAGGGAGAAGGTGGCCCGAAGGGTCGGATGAGGGAGCTGGGCGACTTGAATTCGTGGATTTTCGTGCTCTTAGCAGCCCCCCTCATCCGCCTGTCGGCACCTTCTCCCCGAGGGGAGAAGGAGTGCGCGGCGGAATGCGTGTAATGCGGGCACCCATGGCATTCAGCCTCTCTTCGATGCGCTCGTAGCCACGCTCGATCTGCTGGGCATTGTTGATGACGCTCGTGCCCTCGGCGCACATGGCAGCGATCAACATGGCCATGCCGGCCCGGATATCCGGGCTTTCGAGCTGGGCGGCGCGCAGCTTGGAGGGGCCGGCGACGATGGCACGATGCGGGTCGCACAGCACGATACGGGCGCCCATGGCGATCAGCTTGTCGACAAAGAACATGCGGCTTTCGAACATTTTCTCGAACATCAGCACGACGCCATCGCATTGGGTAGCGGTGACAATGGCGATCGACATGGTGTCGGCCGGAAAGGCGGGCCAGGGCTGATCTTCGATCTTCGGAATATGGCCGCCGAAATCAGGCTGGATTTTCATCTCCTGGCCGGAGCGAATGATGAGATCATCGCCGTCGATCTGGCAGCGGATGCCGAGGCGCTCGAAGGTCATCAGGGTGGAGCGCAGATGCTCGACGCCGGCACGGCGGATGGTGATTTCAGAGCCGGTGACGGCGGCAAGGCCGATCAGCGAGCCGACTTCGTTATGATCGGGACCGATGCGATGCGATGCACCGCTCAGCCGCTGGCCACCATGAATGGTCATCATATTGGTGCCGACGCCCTCGATTCGGGCGCCCATGGCAATCAGGAACCGCGCGAGATCCTGCACATGCGGCTCGGAGGCGCAATTGCGCAGGATCGTCGTCCCCTCGGCGAAAACGGCGGCGCAAAGAGCATTTTCCGTCGCCGTCACGGAGGGTTCGTCGAGGAAGACATCGGCCCCACGCAGCCCTTCGGTGCGGAAGCTGTAGACGCTGTTGACCTCGATCCTGGCGCCAAGCTGTTCCAGCGCCAGGAAGTGCGTGTCGACGCGCCGGCGGCCGATGACGTCGCCGCCAGGCGGCGGCAAGGTGATCTCGCCGCAGCGCGCCAGCATCGGGCCGGCAAGCAGGATGGAGGCGCGGATGCGGGCACAGAGATCGGGATCGAGATTGGCGGGACGAAGCTCACGCGCTTCGATTTCGAGTTCGTTGCGACCGAGCCAGCGCACCTTGGCGCCGACGGATTGAATCAGCTCCACCAGCGCCTCGACATCGCGGATACGCGGCACATTGCTGAGTTCGACGCGCTGATCGGTCAGAAGCGATGCGGCGATGATCGGCAATGCGGCGTTCTTGTTGCCGCTCGGCTCGATCTCACCGGAGAGCTTGAAGCCACCCTCGACCACATATTGAATCCGCTCATGCGGCAGCGCTCGCGCCATGATTTCCGCCCTTCCTGATTTGTGTTTGTGGTCACCTCTGGGCCGGCTTTATGACATGCACATGACCGGCGAGAGGGAAGTGAGATCAAATTTGCAGCCGCGTTTCGGCTAGCGAATCAGCATGCTTCCATCATCGAAATGGCAGCACGCGATTGGGCGGGCGATGGCCATCGATGAAGGTGCGGATGTTGATGATGACCTTGTCGCCCATATCGATACGACCCTCAAGTGTGGCCGAACTCATATGCGGCAGGATGACCACCTTGCCCTCATTGGCGAGCTTCACCAGCTTCGGATTGACGGCCGGCTCATTCTCGAACACGTCGAGGCCGGCACCGGCGATCTTGCCCTCGCGCAGAATCTTGATCAGCGCCGTCTCGTCGATGACGTCGCCACGCGCCGTGTTGACGATGTAGCTCGTCGGCTGCAACAGCGCCAGGCGACGCGCCGAGATCAGATGATAGGTGGCCGGTGTCGACGGGCAATTGACCGAGACGATAT
Organism: Rhizobium pantanalense; assembly: GCF_030182525.1. Lineage (NCBI taxonomy): Bacteria > Pseudomonadati > Pseudomonadota > Alphaproteobacteria > Hyphomicrobiales > Rhizobiaceae > Rhizobium > Rhizobium pantanalense. The sequence goes on along the minus strand of NZ_JAQJCH010000017.1, from coordinate 73,482 downwards.
CGACGCGGGCGAGCATCTGGTCGAGGCTGTCCCAATAGGTCGCTTCCAGCTCGTCTTCGGTCGCCGGATTGACGCGCTTGCGATTGTGATAGTGGATCGAAAGGCCAAAAGCCTTGGCGCGGCGGGCAACGGCCGTGCCGATCCGCCCCATGCCGACGATGCCGATGCGCTTGCCGTGAATGCGGCGGCCGAGCATCCAGGTGGGCGACCATCCGGCCCATTCGCCGGGGCTGTCGGTCAGCACGCGCGCACCTTCCGCCAGTCGCCGCGGCACGGCGAGGATGAGCGCCATGGTCATGTCGGCGGTATCTTCGGTCAGCACATTCGGCGTGTTTGTCACGGTGATGCCGCGGCGCGCTGCGGCCTCGACATCGATATGATCCGTGCCGTTTGAGAAGCTGGCGATCAGCTTCATCTGCGGGCCGGCTTCTTCGATGATCGCGGCATCGATGCGGTCGGTGACGGTCGGCACGAGCACGTCGACCGAGCGGACGGCCTCGATCAATTCGTCCTTGGTCCGCGGGCGATCATCGATGTTGAGTTCGGCATCGAAGAGCTCGCGCATGCGCGTCTCCACTGCATCAGGCAGTTTGCGCGTGACGTAGACCTTCGGTTTTTTCTTCGTCGTCATGGCGAGCGGCGATGCCTTGTTCAGATGTTCTTAACCAAGAAGCAGGATAATTTTCCCGTTCCGGGCATTTCTACCAGACCCGCAGGCGAAGACAAACAAAACTCGCTGACGCGATCCGAGGATTTGCCGCTCACCGGAGCGAAAGGTCGCCGGAATGGCGCGCCTTTGTCATGACGAACGAACGGAAATCCCATGCGTGGCAACGTCTTGAAGTCCTGCGCCATTTTCGCAATCGGCCTAATGATGGCTGCTGTGTCGGCCGATCTTGCCGCCGCCCAGGCCGCCAAGGGTCCGAGCGGCCTGCCGCTGCCGCGCTTCGTCACGCTGAAGTCGAAGCGGGTCAATCTGCGCATCGGGCCAAGCGCGGACTACGCCGTGTCGTGGCTCTATCTCAAGCAGGGCCTGCCGGTCGAAATCATCCAGGAATATGATAACTGGCGGCGGGTGCGCGATGCTGACGGCACCGAGGGTTGGGTCAACCAGTCGCTGCTGTCGGGTCAGCGCTCGGCGATTGCCGCTCCCTGGATGAAGGGCAAGGGCAAGGCCGTGTTCGTCAACATGCGCCGCGAATCCCAGCCATCCGCCGCTGTCATCGCCAAGCTTCAGCCCGGCGTGATGATGACCATCAAGGAATGCACCGGCGACTGGTGCCTCGCGAGTGCCGATGGTACCGAGGGATGGGTGGCGCAATCCGAGATCTGGGGCGCTTACCCCGGCGAAGCCTTCAAGTAACGACCGCTCGCTTGACGCCGAACGCAGCCACACGACTTTCGCTACACAATGCTATATCCGGGCTGTATCCGGGGCTGTATCCGGGATCGGATAGGGAGATCGGCGATCTTGGGTTATGTGCTAGGCGTTTTCGGCGTTGCCATTGTCATGTTCGCATCGACGAACATAGACGACATATTCGTCCTTCTCGGTTTTTTCGCCGATCGGAAATTCCGCCTGAGGCAGATCGTCATCGGTCAATATCTCGGCATCGGCGCACTCTATGGCTTCAGCGCCCTCGCCTCGTTTCTGGTTTTCGTCATTCCAGCCACCTATATCGGCCTGCTCGGCCTTGCTCCGATCTACTTTGGCGTCAGGCGATTGTGGGAACTCTGGAACGGCATCGAGACCGACGAAGATCATGCGAAAGCGTCGGCGGGACATGGAAACATTGTGGCGGTCGCGCTGGTGACGATCGCCAATGGCGGCGACAATATCAGCATCTACACGCCGCTCTTCGCGACGCGTTCCGCCTATGAGATCCTCGCCATCGGCTGCATCTTCGCAATCCTGACAGCGGTCTGGCTTGGCGCCGCGCACTCGCTCGTCAATCATCCGACCTTGGGTGCACCGATCCGTCGCCATGGCCACAGGATCGTGCCCTTCGTTCTGATCGCTCTCGGCATCCTCATCTTTTACGAGGGAGGGACCGCAACGCTCTTCTGGCGCTAGGCAGCCGTGTCAAACGCAAAAGCCGCCCGGCGCTCGGCAGCGGGTGGTTTTACGATCATGTGCGACGGATTTCCGTCAGAGCAGGCCGAATTCCTTCGCAGCCTCTGAGAGTGACCGCATCGGCCGCGGGCCGATCTGCTCGATGACGATGGCAGCAGCGAGGTTGCCGAGCTTGGCGCAGTCTTCCAGGCCGCGGCCCTGCGTATAGCCGAAGAGGAAGCCGGCAGCGAAAAGATCGCCGGCGCCGGTCGTGTCGACACGTTCCTCGATCGGATGGGCATCGACGACATAGCGTTCGCTGCCGCGCACGATGACGGCGCCGTCCTTGCCCGTCGTCACGGCGGCGATCTTGCAATCGGCCGCAATGAGCTTCAAGGCCTTCTCGAAATCGTCGGTCTCGTAAAGCGAGAGGGCTTCGTCGCGATTGGCAAAGACGATATCAACCGTACCGGAGCGCATGAGATCGAGGAATTCGTCGCGGTAGCGGCCGACGCAGAAGCTGTCCGAGAGCGTCATCGACATTTCCCGACCATTGGCATGGGCGATACGGGCGCATTCGCGGATGGCTTCCTTGGCGCGCGGCGGATCCCAGAGATAGCCTTCGAAATAGGTCACCTTGGCATCTGCCACGACCTGTTCCTCGACGTCTTCCGGACCGAGCTCGACGCAGGCGCCGAGATAGGTATTCATGGAGCGCTCGCCATCCTCGGTGACGAAGATCATCGAACGGGCAGTCGGCGGGAAAGTGCCCTTCGCCTTGGTCTCGTAATGCACGCCCTGGGCGCGGATATCGTGGGCGAAAATCTCTCCGAGCTGATCCTCTGCGACCTTGCCGAAATAAGCTGCCCTGCCGCCGAAACTCGCAACACCCGCAGCCGTATTGCCGGCGCTGCCGCCGGAGGCTTCGAGAGCCGGGCCCATGCGCGAATAGAGAAGTTCGGCGCGCTCGGCATCGATGAGGTTCATCGCGGCTTTGGTGATGTTGTTGTCGATCAGGAACTGATCATTGCAACGGGCGATAATGTCGACGATGGCATTGCCAACGGTCAGTACATCGAAGCGAGTCATCTATAGGAAGGTCCCGGATACTGGTGATAGCCGGTATCCGGTATTATCGGTTTTTGTGAAGTTTGGAAGAAAAATCAGCACCAGCGCGGTGAAGTTAATTGCATTCAGTCATTTGCCTGTCACTTTCTATCTTTAAATGCTTATCAAGCGGCTGGAATGGGAAGCTCGAAAGACTTCCGAGCCAGCCTGGGAAGGAATGATGCCTTCCGCCTCACCGGTACGCGGGCCGACCACGGATGAACTGGCGGCATGTGCACCGGGGGGAACCTCCCCACCGGGGCAAGATCGACAAGAGCGGGCCAAGCCCGCTTTTTTTGTTTTGCGGGTTTCCAGCCCCGGGCAAGCTGCTACAAGTTTCGGGTCCAATTTCTCGAATCCAGAGCTTCATACCCGCGTGTCCGAAATCCTCACAGACGTTCTTCCCGTCTTCCTGCTCATTCTCGTCGGCTGGGTCATCGTGCGCACGGGGCTGCTGAAGGCCGAGGTCGGCGAAGCCATGAGCGAGTTCGTCTTCAAGATCGCCGTGCCGCTCTTGCTGTTCCAGACCATCGCCGAGGCGGATTTTCGCGGCGCATCGCCGTTTCGCTTATGGATCGCCTATTTCTCCGGCGTCGCCATCACCTGGGCCGCCGGCCATATTGTGGCGACACGCATGTTCGGCCGGGACGCACGGATCGGCGTGCTTGCCGGCGTCTCGTCCGCCTTCGCCAACACGATCTTCATCGGCCTGCCACTGGTCGGGCGCACGGTCGGGCCTGATGGCGTCATGGCGATGTCGATCCTGATCGCCGTGCATCTGCCGACCATGATGATCGCCGGCACGCTGCTGATGGAACAGGCGGAGCGCAAGGAAAATGCCGGCGCCGGCCGCAGCACCGCCGAACTGCTGCGGCAGGTCGGCAGCAATCTCATGCGCAATCCGCTCGTTATCGGCCTTTTCTGCGGCCTCATCGTCCACCTGACCAGCCTTCCCATTCCCGCAACGCTTGGCACGGCCGTCGACAACATTGCCAACATCGCCGGCCCGGCGGCGCTGATCTCGCTCGGCATGGCACTGCGCCAATACGGGATGTCAGGCAATCTCGGCATCACCAGCGTCATTGCCGCCTTCAAGCTTTTTCTGCTGCCGGCCTGCGTGCTGGCTGCCGGACTTCTTCTCGGCCTGAGCCCAGAATGGCGGGCCGCACTCGTCCTCACGGCCGCCGTTCCGACAGGTGTGAACGCCTGGCTGATTGCCAATCGTTTCGGCGTGGGCCACAGTCTCGCGGCCTCGACGATTACCTTGACGACAGCGCTCGGCGCATTCTCGGTGTCGCTCTGGGCCTATCTGCTCGGATGACCGAGGCCAAAAACCGTCGACGGTAACGGTATCTCTCGGCACTTGGAGAGACAGGCAGGAAAATGGTCATATATTTTGCGCATCTCGGCCTTCCCACCCGGAGCGCAGCAAAGGATGGCACATGAATATTGCAGCTCCGCTCACCAATCCCGCGTCAGCCTATGCGCAGAAAGTCTTCGTGCTCCAAGGCGGCGGCGCGCTCGGCTCCTATCAGGCGGGTGCCTTTCAGGCGCTTAGAGAACAGAATATCGAGCCGGACCGGATCGCCGGCATCTCGATTGGCGCGATCAACGCCTCGATCATGGCCGGCAACGTGCCCGGCGAACGGCTTGAGGCTCTGCGTTCCTTTTGGAACAAGGTGACCGTGCATCTTCCCGTCGATCTGCTGATGGAGGATCGGCGCGAGACCAATCCCTTCTATCGCTCGGTCAGCAGCTGGTGGGTTTCGACCTTCGGGGTGCCCGGCTTCTTTTCCCCCTGGCAGATTCCGGCCTGGTTCCAGACACGAGGTTCGGCGGGCGCAACCAGCATCTACGATACCGAGCAATTGCGCCAGACGTTGCTCGATCACGTCGATTTCGACCGAATCAACCATGGTCCGGTGCGTTTGAGCCTCGGCGCCGTCAATGTCCGCACCGGCAATTTTGCCTTCTTCGACAACAAGGACATCAAGATCGAGCCTGAGCATGTGATGGCAAGCGGTGCCTTGCCGCCGGGTTTTCCGGCGGTCAAGATCGGCAACGAGCATTATTGGGACGGCGGGCTGGTCTCGAACACACCCCTGACCTACGTGCTGCGCAACGGCGCCGATATCGACACGGTCGTGTTCCAGGTCGATCTCTTCAGCGCCATCGGGCCGCTGCCGCAAGATCTCGAGGAAGTGGAAGAACGGCGCAAGGACATTACCTATTCCAGCCGCACCCGGCTCAACACCGATCTCTTTCTCGAGCGTCATCGCCTTCGGCGGGCCATATCCGATCTTTATGCCCGCCTTCCCGAGGAAGCCAAGGCCGATCCGGAGATCAAGAAGCTGGAGCAGCATTGCTCCGATTACGGCGTGACGATCATCCACCTGATCTATCGCAACAAGCAGTTCCGCTCGCATTCGAAGGACTACGAGTTTTCGGCGCTGTCCATGCACGAGCATTGGGAGGCCGGCCTGCGCGATGCGCGAAAGGCGCTGATCGCCGAGGATTGGCGCATGCCGCCAAGCGCCGAGGATGGATTGAAGGTCTTCGACCTCGATCAGCGGACGCGCTCACGCCGTCACGCAATCTGAACGATCAATACAAAAACGCGGCCTGGCGACCGCGTTTTTTCAATCGATCCGCCAATTTGCTTCAGTTCGTCGCGGCCGGTGCGTTCGGATCCGGCAGCGGCACCTGGGTGTCGGCGAGCGTGCGCAAATAGGCGATCACGTTGGCGCGATCCTCTTCCTTCGGCAGGCCGGCAAAGCCCATCGCGGTTCCGGCGACGAATTTCTTCGGAGCGGCCAGGAAGTGATAGAGGTGGTCATAGGTCCACTTTTCCGAACCGCCCTTGGAGAAGTCCTTCATGCCGGCCGAATAGGCAAAGCCCTCGTGCTCGGCCACCGGGCGGTCGACAATACCCCAGAGATCCGGGCCAACCTTGTTTGGCCCTCCCTTCTCTCCGGAATGACAGGCCTGACACTTCTTGAAGATCGTCTCGCCGGCCTTGGCATCAGCCTTCTGCAAGAGCTGAGCGATCGGCGTTTCCGCCTTGGCAGCCGCACCTTTGTCTCCACCTGCAGCCGGTTCTTCGGTTGCGACGATGGCGAAACCGGGCTTTTCCGGCGCCTCCGAATGGAAAATAAATCCTGACGCGAGCGACACGGACTTCAACACGAACAGCGTGGCCAAAAGCGCCCCGACTCCCATGTTCACGTAGGATGAATTCATCTGCTATGCTCCCCTCGCCGCCGGCATCCTCCGCCGGCCCATCTTGAATTCGCGCGAAACCTATGTCTTTTGGCTGTTTCTTGCAACTCTGTAAACGGTCTCCACCATGAGACGTTTTGACACTTTTCCCTTGGGAATAGAAGGCCCAACAATGACTGATCCGAATTTAGACAAGACGCTGGTCCTCATTCCCGCTCGCATGGCCTCCACGCGCCTGCCGGGCAAGCCGCTGGCTGACATTTGCGGCCTGCCCATGATCGTACAGGTTGCCAGGCGCGCGCGCGAGGCGGCGATCGGTCGCATCGTCGTCGCCGTCGACCATGAGGATACCTATGCCGCAGTCGCCAATGCCGGCTTCGAGGTCGTCATGACACGCACCGATCATCAATCCGGCTCGGACCGCATCTACGAAGCGCTGCAGGCCGTCGATCCTGAAGGCCGCGCGGAGATCATCGTCAATGTGCAGGGCGACCTGCCGACCATCGATCCAGCGACCATCCGCGCCTCGCTGCGTCCGCTCGAAAACCCAGCCGTAGACATCGCAACGCTGACGGTCGAGATCAAGGACGAGGAAGAAAAGACCGCGCCGAGCGTCGTCAAGGTCGTCGGCTCACCGATCTCGGACAGCCGTCTGCACGCGCTCTATTTTACCCGCACGACCGCACCGTATGGCAAAGGGCCGCTCTATCACCATATCGGCCTCTACGCCTACCGCCGCGCCGCCCTTGCGAAATTCGTGAGCCTCGGCCCATCGACGCTGGAGCGACGCGAATCTCTGGAACAGCTGAGGGCGCTGGAGGCCGGCATGCGCATCGATGTCGAGATCGTTGACACGATACCGCTCGGTGTCGATACTCCCGCCGACCTCGAAAAGGCCAGACGTATCCTCTCCGCCGCCTCTTAAACGACGGCATTCCCCCAAGGGCAGCCCCATGATTACCAAGACCAACAAGATCTCCTTCCAGGGCGAGTACGGCGCCAATTCCGATATGGCCAGCCGTGACATGTTCCCGACCATGGAGCCGCTGCCCTGCCAGACCTTCGAGGATGCGCTGACTGCCATCGACAATGGCGACGCGGATCTCGGCATGATCCCGATCGAGAACACGATCGCCGGTCGAGTCGCCGACATCCACCATCTGCTGCCGGAATCGCGCCTGCATATCGTCGGCGAATATTTCATGCCGATCCGTTTCCAGTTGATGGTTCTGCCGGGCGTGAAGAAGGAAGAGATCCGCACGGTGCATAGCCACATCCATGCGCTCGGCCAATGCCGCAACATCGTGCGCCAGAACGGCTGGAAGCCTGTCATTGCAGGCGATACGGCGGGCGCTGCCAAGCTGGTGAAGGAAACCGGCGATCGCAGCATGGCGGCGCTGGCGCCCCGGCTTGCGGCCGATCTCTACGGGCTGGAAATCATCGCCGAGAATGTCGAAGACACCGAAAACAATATGACGCGCTTCGTCATCCTGTCGCGCGATGAGGACTGGGCGGAGCGCAGCTCGCCCGACGAAAAGATCGTCACCACCTTTGTCTTCAACGTCCGCAACATTCCGGCCGCGCTCTATAAGGCGCTCGGCGGCTTCGCCACCAACGGCATCAACATGACGAAGCTTGAAAGCTATCAGCTCGGCGGCCGTTTTGTCGCAACGCAGTTCTATGCCGATATCGAAGGCCATCCCTCCGATCCGCATGTGCGCCGCGCGCTAGAGGAACTGCGCTTCTTCTCCGAAAAGGTCCGCATCCTCGGCGTTTACAAGGGTCATCCGATGCGGGGCGATCTTTAAGAAGCGGTTATCACACCGCCTTGGTCACAACCTCGATGCGATGCCCATCGGGATCGATGACGAAGGCGGCGAAATAAGTCGGTCCGTAATGCGGTCGAAGACCAGGTGCGCCATTGTCCTTGCCGCCATGCGCCAATGCGGCCTGATGGAACAGGACGACAGCCTCGCGGCCCGATGCAGCAAAGGCCAGATGAAAGCCCGGGCCTGGCGCATGAGCCTCTTTGCCGCGTAATTTGATGGCGAACTTGTCGCCCCCACCCGGCGGGCCATATCCGATCGCCTGATCGGGATCGCCGGGGCTCAGGTCCTCCCAAACCCTGACATAGCCGAGTGGCGCGAATGCTGCGTCGTAGAATGCAGCGGCTTTCTCGATATCTGCGACACCGAACGAAATATGATGGAGCAATTGGTTCTCCTCTGGCTTTGGGTGCATCGATCAGTGTCTTTTGCAAATGCTGGAAGTCAACTCGGACGAGGGACGCCAGTTCCGTAAAGTGCTGTTATGATCTTTGGTCATCGTCTCAAGCCCCTCATCCGGCCTCCTGAGCTTGCAGAAGGGCGGCCACCGTCTCCTCGTTTTGACGGGGAGAAGGGGATGGAGGCACCCACAGCCTTCTTTCCAACCACCTTCTTAAGCGAGGGAACTGAGATCGTCCCCTCTCCCCGCGTGCGAGGAGAGGGTTAGGGTGAGGGGCAAGCCATTCGCTCAGCACTTACTTATCCGGCTCACAAACGCGAAGGCGGTGGCCGTCGGGATCGAGCACGACGAAAGTCGGGCCGAAATCCATCGTCGTCAGCTCCTGCGCGATCGGCAGGCCGCGTGCCTTCCAATCCTTGTAGTGCTGTTCGACGGCGCCAGCACCTTCGACCATGAAGCCCAGTTCGCCGCGATTGCCGATGGCGGAGGGCTGGGGTTCGACGCTGCTTCGGCGCCAGAGGCCGAGACTTAGGCCGTTGTCGAGCGAGAAGGCCACGAAATTCGGCGATGCAAAGGCCGGTTCGCGACCGAACAGGTCGCGGTAGAACGGCGTGCTTTCGCTAGGGTCCTTGACATAGAAGATGATGAGGTTCGGGCTGGTCATCTGAATAATCCTCTTGTTTTGATGGATTTAAGGGCATGCGGCTGCAGTCCGGCGGACGGAGCTCAGCCCGCCGAAGATGGCTTGGTCTGTCATGATGAGTGCTTGCGAAGCCGCAGTTCCGAAGCCTGCTGCAGCCTTCGGGGTCAACGTCTTACGCTTTAATTTCGATTTTACCGATGTCGTTATTGCAAAGTCGCGGCGAACTTCGCGCAGGACGCTCTGGGGCGGTTCAGTTTTTCACGAACCGCCCTACCTCGTTATTTTCCCGCAATTCTAATGCATCCGCTCTTCCTCACGGTAAGGGGCGCGGCCATCGAGAAAACCGAGATCCCGCATCACGGAACTCGGCGCCTCCTCGATATCGAGACGATTCCAGCGGCGGGTGAAATAGCCAAGCGCGACCTCAGAGAGACGAGCCGGCCATGACTGATGCTTGCCTTTAAGCGCCTCGACGCTACCGCGATGCACATGTTGCGAAATGATGGAAACGTTGCCTGCCATGATCGGTCCTCCTTCCTGATTGGATGGATCCATCATAGCCGCATCTACTGACAGTTTCTGGCAGTAGCATCACACTGAAGCGCGTCGCGATCTCTAGGATTCGCCTCCTGCGCTTTAGGTCTTCGATTTTACGCATGTCGTTGTCGCAGAAACGCTGCACACTTTTGCGCGACATGCTTTGCCGGATCAATTGTGGACCATGCCCTCACGGGCATGCCATTCCCTGGCGAGCGCCACACGCCGGCGCGGATAGCGGGCCTCCAGCACCGCGAAATCGACGATGCGATCGGCGCGGAAATGGCGGAAATCCTGACGCAGCTCGCACCAGGCCATGATGATGCGGGCATTGTCGAAATAACCGAGCGCGAAGGGCCAGATACGCCGGGTGGAAATGGCGCCGTTCACATCGCCATAGGTCAGCTGCACCATGCGCTCCGTGCGGATCGCCTTGCGCATGAGGGAAAGATCGGCCTTGTCTTCGGTGACTCGGCGCGTGGCAACGACCACCGCCGCCTGGTCGACCTCATCGCGAAGGTCGGCCGGCAGCACGGCGGCGATCTTGGCAAGCGCGTCGGCGCCGGCTGCCGCCAGGCGGGCGTCGGTAGCGCGCGCTACCCATCGCGATCCCAGAACCAGCGCCTCGATCTCATCCTGCGAAAACATCATCGGCGGCAGCATGAAGCCGGGCTTCAGGACATAGCCGATGCCCGGCTCGCCCTCGATCATCGCACCCTGCGACTGCAGGCTGGCGATATCGCGATAGAGCGTGCGCAGGCTGACGCCGGTCTCCTCCGCCAGAACGGCACCGCTGACCGGTCGGCGATAGCGTCGCAGCGTCTGCAACAGCGTCAGCAAGCGTTCGGAGCGGGCCATGACACAACAAGACCTAGCGTTTCCATTCCACCCAATCGCGCATCAGGCGATGGGCGATGGCGCCCTTGGGTGGAGATGTGTTGCCGGAGGCCGAAACGCGGTCGAGCATGGCGAGCGTCTCTTCCGGAGTGAACCAGCGGCAATCCTCGAGCTCGGCTTCGTCCATGTGGATTTCCGTGGACTTCGCCTCGGCGTAGCAGCCGATCATGAGGGAATGCGGCATCGGCCAGGGCTGGGAAGCATGATAGCGCACACGGCCGATCTGAATACCGGATTCCTCATGCGTCTCGCGGCGCACCGCATTCTCGATGGTTTCGCCCGGCTCGACGAAACCGGCGAGACAGGAATACATGCCTGGTGCGAAGTGATGGCTGCGGCCAAGCAAGCAGCGATTCCGTTCCTCGTCGATCGTGAGCATGATGACGACCGGATCGGTGCGCGGGAAGATCATATGTTCACAGGCCGTGCAGACGCGCTTGTAGCCACCGATGCGGCTTTCCATGACCGAGCCGCAGCGGCCGCAGAAGCGATTGTCGCTATTCCAGCGGATGAGGCTTATGCCCTGTGCGGCTTCGCCGAGGATTTCGCCTTCGAGCAGAAGATCGCGCCAGAGCGCGCGCATGTCAGCCGGCTTGTACTGGCTGGCAAGCTCGTCTGGATTGACGCGCACGGGCACGGCAAGCCGGGGCTCACCGGTCTTGCGGTAGCCGAGGAGAACGGCCTCATCCCAATTCGGATCGAGATCCTTCAACTCGTAGCGGGCAAAAAGAGGATCCAGCACCTGCCCGTCATGCTTCAGGACAAGCCGGTCCTGAGCGAAGGCCAGGATGTGCGTGCCTTCCTTGGCGAGCGCCTGCTTGATCGATTCCTCGTCGCGATGCTCGGCATCCCGGTTGAGCTGGTTTTCCGCAAAGGCGGTGAGACTGCTGGCTTCCGGATGCGGCGCATCCGAGGAAAAGATGGAATGGCTCATTGTGAAAGCGTTTCCCGCAACTTAGCTATGAGGCTGTTCATGTCTTCGTCCGAATAGGGTTCCGCCTTGCCGTAGCCCCAGACGGGGCCCGGCCAGTTGGCGTCACCTTCGAACCGCGCGATGACATGAACATGCAGCTGACGGACGATATTTCCAAGTGCCCCGACATTGATTTTTGTCGCACTCGTCACCGTCTTCAGGGCGCTTGCGACCTTATCCGTTTCGAAGGTCAGCAGGATCCGGTCGAGCGGGGTCAGCTCGAAAACCTCCGATTTGCCGGGCCTGCGGGGGATCAGCACCAGCCACGGCCAGCGGCTATCCTTCATCAGCCTGACGTCGCACAGGCCGATGATGGCGACGGAAACGCTGTCATTCGCCAGACGGTCGTCGAGCGTAAACTCTTTCAAGGGGGCATCCTCCATTGTTTTATCAAATGTTTAGCAGTTTTTTTTGACCTTGGCTTGCTTTTGATGACGATATTGCCGATATGTGCATCCGGGAGGTTGGTGGTGGACGAGCCACTCGCCAACCGGGTCAGGTCCGGAAGGAAGCAGCCCTAACGAGCCCGGCACGGGTCATTCGTGCCAGCCTCCCACCACTCCGAAAGCAAGACCCGGCTTTCGCCGGGCGACGAGCTAGGCACCGGGCAACAAGCAGGGCGATGAGCGACACCGAGCGACAAGCAAAAGATGCCGCCTCGACCGGCACCGGTTACCGGGTGCTGGCCCGCAAATACAGACCCAAGGACTTCACGGACCTGATGGTCGGCCAGGAGCCGATGGTTCGAACGCTGACCAACGCCTTCGAGACCGGCCGTATCGCCCAGGCCTATATGCTGACCGGCGTGCGCGGGGTCGGCAAGACCACGACCGCCCGCATTCTTGCCCGCGCGCTCAATTACAAGACGGCTGACATCGATCGGCCCACCATCGACCTGCGCGAGCCCGGCGATCATTGCCAGGCGATCATGGAAGGCCGGCATGTCGACGTCATCGAGATGGACGCCGCCTCCCATACCGGTATCGACGATATCCGGGAAATCATCGAGCAGGTACGCTACCGGCCGGTCTCGGCCCGCTACAAGGTCTATATCATCGACGAAGTGCACATGCTGTCGACGGCCGCCTTCAACGGGCTCTTGAAGACGCTCGAAGAGCCGCCCGAGCATGTGAAGTTCATTTTCGCCACCACCGAAATCCGCAAGGTGCCGATCACGGTGCTGTCGCGCTGCCAGCGATTCGACCTGCGCCGCATCAGCGCCTCCGATCTCGTCGGGCTCTTCACCACCATTGCCGGCAAGGAAGGTATCGAGGCCGAGCCGGAAGCGCTCGCCATGATCGCCCGCGCCGCCGAAGGTTCGGCGCGCGACGGCCTGTCGCTGCTCGATCAAGCGATCGCCCATGGCAGCGGCTTCGTTGCCGCGGATGCCGTGCGCGCCATGCTCGGGCTTGCCGACCGCGCCCGCATCGTCGATCTCTTCGGCCATGTCGTCAAAGGCGATGTCTCGGCAGCCCTTGCCGAATTCAACAGCCAGTACGAGGCCGGCGCCAATCCTGTCGTCGTGCTGACCGACCTTGCCGATTTCACCCATCTCGTGACCCGCCTCAAATATGTGCCCGATGCCGCCGACGATCCGTCGCTCAGCGAAGTCGAGCGCACGAAAGCGGCGGAATTCGCACAAGGCGTCGCGGTAACCGCACTTTCCCGCATCTGGCAGATGCTGCTCAAGGGCATTGCCGAGACGGAGAATGCCTCGCGCACCGCCGGCGCTGCGGAAATGGTGCTGATCCGGCTCGCGCATGCGGCTCATCTGCCGGCACCGGAGGATGCGGCGCGCAGGCTGGCCGAATTTTCTGATGGGAATGGCGGCTCCCGCCCCTCGCCGTCTCCGAGCGGCGGCAATGGGGGCGGAGCAGTGTCCTATCAGGGCAGCGCCATGGCCCGCGCGGTCGAAACGCCGGCGCCAAGACCTACGCCTTCCGCACCGGTCGCCATGCTGCGCTCCGTGCCGAATACGCAGCCGGATCCGCAACCCGTCGGCCGCATCGAACCGAAACCCGCGGAAGCGCCGAAGCCGCTCGTGCCTGTTAATTCGATGGCCGATATCGCCGAACTCGCCAGCCAGAAGCGCGATCCGAAGCTGAAGGCGCTGGTGCGGACCTTCGTGCGCCCGGTCAAGCTGGAGCCGGGAAGGCTCGATGTCAGCCTGGCCCCCGGCGCGCCCGGCACGCTGCTGAACGAGCTCGCCGTCAAGCTGAAGGAATGGACAGGCATCCACTGGATCGTCAGCCTCAGCCGCGAGGAAGGGCAGCCGACGTTGGTCGAGGCCGAGGCGAATGCCCAGAAGCAGCGTGTCGCAGATGCACGCCAGGACCCGGATGTCGCTGCGATCCTGGCGCAGTTTCCCGGTGCAAAGATTATCGACGTGCGGGTGCGTGCCCCTGAGGCGGAAGACGAAGAGGAGACTGCTGCTCCTCCGGCTGTCGCCGAATCCATCGATGGCGATATTCTGCCGGGCGACGACATAGAATTCTAAGGCTAGGATGGACGTTGACGGAACCGCTTCGGCTTGAGGCGGTTGACGACCATGACGACATATCCTGCCGCTCAAACAGAGACTTGGAGAAGAAGGACCAAAGACGATGCGCGACATCATGGGCATGATGGGCAAAGTGAAGGAAATGCAGGCGAAGATGGAGAAGATGCAGTCGGAGATTGCCGACATCCGCGTCGAAGGCAAGGCCGGCGGCGGCCTCGTCACCGTCACCGTCAACGGCAAGGGCCTCATGGTCGGCCTCAAGATCGATCCCTCGCTCTTCAAGGAAGACGATGTCGAGATCCTCGAAGACCTGATCGTCGCCGCCAATAAAGATGCTCAGGAAAAGGCCGAGGCGATCGCCGCTGAAAAGACGCGCGAACTGACCGCAGGCCTGCCGATCCCACCGGGCTTCAAGCTGCCGTTCTGAGGCGAGACTATTTCTTTCAGCGGGCGGCCGCCTTGCGAATGAGATCGCGGCCGATCGCCTTTATGGGTTCGTTTCGCAGCACCAGCGATGTTGTCACCGCGCCATGACGGGCAATGGAATCGACGATGGTTTCAAGGTCCGATGGTGTCGGCACGAGAACCTTGAGCAGGAAGCAATCCTCGCCCGTCAGCCTCAGCACTTCGATAATTTCAGGCATTTCCGAAAACTGCTTCAGATACGGCCGGATATGCTCATGCGTGGTCCTGAGGCGTATGATCGCCATCATGCCGAGCCCGACGGCAGCGGGATCGACGACCGCTCGGTAACCAGCGATGACGCCGCGCTCCTCCAGCCGCTTCAGCCGCTCCGATGCCGCCGGCTGCGACAAGCCTATGCGACGGCCGAGCTCCGATACCGAGATTCGTCCGTCCTGTTGCAGGATTTCGATGATCGATAGATCCGTCGGATCCAACCCTCTTTCGATAGTATCCATTGCTGACCTTCAATTCATCGGTTGGGGCAAGTTTTATCCGATGGATTGCAATGTCAATCGACATCCCGACATGCCAGCTTTTCTCCATGAGAGACCATGGAGAAGGATTGGCATGAGCGACATCATCACGCTGCCGGGGCTGGGCGGCTCGGGCGAAAATCATTGGCAGACATTATGGGAACGGGACGATCCGACCATACGACGCTTCCAGCCGTTAAGCTGGGACAGACCGATCCTTTCGGATTGGATTGCCGCGCTCGAGCACGAAATCTCGCGCTCCAAAACGCCACCGATCCTGATCGCGCACAGCCTTGCCTGCCAGCTGATCGCCCATTGGGCGCCAATCAAGAAGACGGCGATCCTTGGCGCGTTCATGGTGGCCGCGCCCGATCCCACCGGCGAAATCTATCTTGCCGAGGCCGGCAGTTTTGCCGATCCGCCACGGCAACGGCTGCCGTTTCCATCCCTGCTGGTCGCCAGCACCGACGATCTGTTCGGCTCCTTCGACCATGCGCGTCGCAGCGCCGAAATCTGGGGTAGCACCTTCGTCGATATCGGGCCACGTGGCCACATCAATGCCGCATCGGGACTGGGGAATTGGCCTGAGGGCAAGGCAATCTTCGAGCGCTTTCGTGGTCAGCTTGGCTGACCTCAAATCAGGCATTTGGAAAAGCCGCGCCGGAATGCTATTTCTGGCCCCTTCTTTCAGAGATCGTCTGGCGTGCCTGACCGGAGGGAATGCGATGAGCCTATCGACGCTGCTTGTTTTTGCCGGTGCCTTGTTCATTGCGGCGGGATCGCCAGGACCGAACATCGCGGCACTCGTGGCGCGCGTGCTGACGAAGGGCGCGCGCAACGTACTGCCGTTCCTGTCCGGCATGTGGCTCGGCGAGGCGATCTGGCTCACCTGCGCCGTTGCCGGCCTTGCGACCATTGCCGAAACCTTCCATTTGGCCTTCGTTGTCATCAAGTGGCTCGGTGTCGCCTACCTGCTCTATCTCGCCTGGAAAATGTGGTTTGCTTCCTCCGATACGGCGGGAGAGGAACTACCGGACGAGCAATCGGCAACGCGCCTCTTCCTCGCAGGCTTCACAGTTACCATGGGCAATCCAAAGATCATGGTATTTTACGTGGCGCTGCTGCCCTCGATTATCGATCTGCATGGCGTGACGATTTCGGGCTGGGCCGAGCTGGTTGCGACGATGTTTGCGGTGCTTGTCGTCATCGACCTCTCCTGGGCGATGCTGGCGGCCAAAGCCAGAACCTTCCTTAGGAGTCGCCGAGCCGTGCGTATCGCCAACAGGGCCAGCGCCGGCACCATGGCAGGCGCGGCCGTTGCGATTGCCATGCGGTGATTTCAGACTGCTGCGTCGCTTTCGATGAGCGCATCGCAGCTTGTGATGGATGGGCGCCGCCAGATAGCGCGCCCGATCCTCCGGTGACAATCGCCTGCCGAATGTCGCCATCATTTCCGGCATGGTTACCCTCTCGCCGGCATAGGGCAGGTAGGTGACCGGCATATCAGCGCTCACTGTGCCGCTCGCAAGAACGCGGCAATAGATGCCGGGCCGCCCCGCCCGGATGTATCGCTTGACGAATTGCGGATCGCCCATCTTGGCCGCGAAGGTGGAGCAGGGAATGCGGGCCGAGTTCACTTCCATAACAAGATCGCCAGCTATGAATTGATCGCCGACAGCGATCTTGCAATTGTCCAGGCCTTCGATGACGAGGTTTTCGCCAAAGGCTCCGGGGTTCAGCAATCGCCCAAGCTCGCTTGCCCACCAGTCCAGAGTCAGCGAGCCCTCGACATAGACGGCCTGATCACGGCCGCCGTGATGCTTGCGATTGCAGATGGCATCGCCGAGCAGCCCCAGCTCGTCGATCATGACGGCACCGCTGACCGCGTGCTTGTTGATCCCGGTCTTCGCCTTCTTGCCCGGCAGCGTTTCCGGAGCACCACAGCAAACGGCCAGAATTTTCATTGCTCCACCATCCCTTCCGTGATTCCGTTCCTTGAGCATATGAGCTAAAAGCCTCCCATGGCAAAGCGAGTCACCGGCCCCGAAATCGAAAAACTCATCCAGCTCCTGGCGAAGGTGCCAGGCCTCGGGCCGCGCTCTGCGCGCCGCGCGGCGCTGCATTTGATCAAGAAGAAGGACCAGCTGCTCGGCCCGCTTTCCCATGCCATGGGCGATGCCTACGATAAGGTGAAGATCTGCTCGCGGTGCGGCAATGTCGATACCATCGACCCCTGCACCGTCTGCACCGACGATCGCCGCGACCAGTCCGTCATCATCGTCGTCGAGGACGTCTCCGATCTCTGGGCGCTGGAACGATCAGGTGCGATGAACGCCGCCTATCACGTTCTCGGCGGCGTCCTGTCGCCGCTCGATGGCGTCGGACCTGACGATCTCAACATTCGCGGGCTAATCGCGCGCGTCAGCGAAGGCGGCATCCGCGAGATCATCATCGCCGTCAACGCGACGGTCGAGGGGCAAACTACAGCACACTATATAACCGACCAGCTTGATGGCCTCGAGGTCAAGATCACCCGCCTTGCCCATGGCGTGCCCGTTGGCGGCGAACTCGATTATCTTGACGAAGGCACGCTTGCGGCGGCGCTGAGGGCGCGGACGGCGATTTGAGAGCCGCAACAAAGGAAAGAGTATGAGGAGAGTTTTTACCCCCCTCTGTCAGCTTTCGCTGACATCTCCCCCACAAGGGGGCAGATTGGTAGCCCGTGGCGCCATCTTCACCAAGCAATTTAATACTGCAATCGCAGAAACTTCAGACCTTCGGTGTGACGCGAAACTCACCGCCAACAATCTCCCCCCTTGTGGGGGAGATGTCCCGAAAGGGACAGAGGGGGGTATCTCGCGGCGCGTTCTACCGCTGCTCATCCTCCTCCTCGCCCTCCTTCCCCTCCCCGCGCTCGCCGCCTCGAAAGCCGATGTCGAAGCGCAGTTTCAAACCTGGATTCAGAAGGATCTCTGGCCGGAGGCGCGAAAGACCGGAATTTCGGAAAAGACCTTCCAGGCTGCCTTTGCCGGCGTGACGTTGAACTGGGATCTGCCTGATCTCGAACCGCCGGGCTTCCCGAAGCCGAAGCAACAGGCGCAGAGCCAGGCCGAATTCTCCTCTCCCGCCCCCTACTTCAATGAGGGACGGCTGCAGAAATTGGCCGCAACGGGGCGAAGCTTCGCCTCGCAATACGGGCCGGTGCTGCGGCGGATCGAAAAGACCTATGGCGTTCCGGGGCCGATCCTGCTTGCCATCTGGGGCCGCGAAACCGGCTTCGGCGCCGCCAAACTGCCGAATTCCGCAATTCAGGTCCTGGCGACGAAGGCTTTCATGTCGACGCGCAAGGATATGTTCCGCAATGAGCTAATCGCTGGCCTGCGCATTCTCGAGCATGGCGACGTCACGCCCGATCAGTTCAAGGGCTCCTGGGCCGGCGCGCTCGGCCAGCCGCAATTTATGCCGACCAACTATCTGAAATATGCCGTCGATTTCGATGGCGACGGCCACCGCAACATCTGGACTTCGGTGCCGGACACCCTGGCATCCATAGCCAACTACATGGTTGAGAAGGGTTGGCAGCGCGGTCGTGGCTGGGGATACGAAGTGACCATTCCGCAGAACGTGTCCTGTGCGCAGGAGGGGCCTGATCTCGCCAAGCCGATCTCGCAATGGGCCTCGCTCGGGATCAAACCGGTTTCCGGCAAGGCCCTCCCGGCGGACGAAATGCGCGCCAGCGGCATGATGCTGGTGCCGGCGGGCCGCGACGGGCCGGAATTCATCGTGACGCCGAATTTCTACGTCATCAAGGAATACAACAATTCCGATCTCTACGGCCTCTATATCGGCAATCTCGCCGACCGCATTGCCAATGGCAGCGGCGCCTTCCAGGAAAAATGGGGCGATGTCGGCAAGATGCTGCGCTCTGACGTCGCTAATATGCAGAAGGTTCTGGAGCACAAAGGCTACGATGTCGGCGGCACCGACGGCCTGCCGGGCTACAAGACCAGGCGCTCGATCGGCCAGTGGCAGGAAAAGAGCGGCATGAAGCCCACCTGCTATCCCGACAGCTCGATGCTAGGTGTGCTGAAATAGCTGCGGAAAAGGCTTTCGGCGCGAATGCCTTGCAATTTGCCGGAAAGAGGCTTATATCCGCATCAAATTCTTGATCGTGTGATGAAGAGTGGGCCGCAAGGACCCGCTCTTTTTTATTAGCGCGATCTCCCAATGCATGAACAATGCAGGAGTGAATGCTTGTCGGACGTGACAAACGCAGACAATACCAATGAACCCCGGCTGATCGTCGAAACCGGCCTTGATCAGCGCGTCGCCGCGATCATCGAGCCTGTGCTTGTGGGCATGGGCTTCCGCCTGGTGCGCGTGCGCCTCCTCAATCTGAACGGGCTGACGCTGCAGGTCATGACCGAGCGCAACGACGGCACCATGACCGTCGAGGACTGCGAAGAGGTCTCCATGGCCATTTCTCCGGTCCTGGATGTGGAAGATCCGATCGATAAGGCGTATCATCTCGAAGTGTCTTCGCCCGGCATCGACCGCCCGATGGTGCGAAAGTCGGATTTTCAACGCTGGATCGGCCACATCGTCAAGTGCGAAACGTCGATCCTCGTCGATAACCGCAAGCGTTTCCGCGGCAAGATCGCCGCCGTCGACAATGACGGCTTCACGATCGAACGCGACCAGGTCGCCTATGGCGAGGAGCCCAAGGTGACCATTCCGTTCAGCACGCTGGCCGAAGCCAAGCTGATCCTGACGGACGATCTCATCCGCGACGCGCTGCGCGCCGACAAGCTGGCGAAAGCCGAGGCAGCGAACCAGAACGAAGCGGACGACCAGGAATAACCGATCAACGAACCGCCTGACGGAACGGGAAACCTGAAGGCAGGAAGACGGAGACTAAGAACAATGGCAGTCAGTGCGAACCGGCTAGAACTTCTGCAGATCGCAGATGCAGTGGCGCGCGAAAAGGTCATCGACCGCGAGATCGTGCTTGCCGCAATGGCGGATGCGATCCAGAAGGCCGCGCGCTCGCGTTACGGCACGGAATCGAACATCCGCGCCGACATCAACCCGAAGACGGGTGAGATTCGTCTGCAGCGTCTGCTCGAAGTCGTCGAGAAGGCCGAAGATTATTCCACTCAGATCCCGCTGGAACTGGCCCGCGACCGCAACCCGGACGCAGCTCTTGGCGATTTCATCGCCGATCCGCTGCCACCGATGGATTTCGGCCGCATCGCTGCCCAGTCGGCCAAGCAGGTCATCGTGCAGAAGGTGCGCGAAGCCGAGCGTGACCGCCAGTTCGACGAATTCAAGGACCGTGTCGGCGAAATCGTCAACGGAACCGTCAAGCGCGTCGAATACGGCAACGTCATCGTCGATCTCGGCCGTGGCGAAGGCATCATCCGCCGCGACGAAATGATCCCGCGCGAGAACTTCCGCTACGGCGATCGCGTCCGCGCCTATGTCTACGACGTCCGTCGCGAGCAGCGCGGCCCGCAGATCTTCCTCTCGCGCACGCATCCGCAGTTCATGGTCAAGCTCTTCACCATGGAAGTGCCGGAAATCTACGACGGCATCATCCAGGTGAAGTCGGTTGCCCGCGATCCCGGCTCTCGCGCCAAGATCGCCGTCATCTCGAACGACTCGTCGATCGATCCGGTCGGCGCCTGCGTCGGTATGCGCGGTTCGCGCGTTCAGGCCGTCGTCGGCGAGCTGCAGGGTGAAAAGATCGACATCATTCCCTGGTCCAGCGAGCCGGCGAACTTCGTCGTCAACGCGCTGCAGCCGGCCGAAGTCGCCAAGGTCGTTCTCGACGAAGATGCAGAGCGCATCGAAGTTGTGGTTCCGGACGAGCAGCTTTCGCTTGCCATCGGCCGCCGCGGCCAGAACGTCCGCCTCGCTTCGCAGCTGACCGGCTGGGATATCGACATCATGACGGAAGCCGAGGAATCGGAACGCCGTCAGAAGGAATTCAACGAGCGTACGAACCTGTTCATGGACGCGCTCGACGTCGATGAGATGGTCGGTCAGGTTCTGGCCTCGGAAGGCTTTGCCGCCGTCGAGGAACTGGCTTACGTCGATCTCGACGAAATCTCCTCGATCGATGGTTTCGACGAAGATACGGCGCAGGAAATCCAGACCCGCGCCCGCGAATATCTCGAAAAGCTCGAAGCCGAAATGGACGAGAAGCGCAAGGCGCTCGGCGTCTCCGACGAGCTGCGAGAGATCAACGGCATGACCGCACAGATGATGGTCGCCCTCGGCGAGGACGGCATCAAGACGATCGAGGACTTCGCCGGCTGCGCCGCCGACGATCTCGTCGGCTGGTCCGAGCGCAAGAACGGCGAAACGAAGAAGTTCGAAGGCCTGTTCTCCAAGCTCGAAGTCTCGCGTGTCGAAGCCGAACAGATGGTCGTGCAGGCTCGCCTGCTGGCCGGCTGGATCACCGAAGCCGATCTCGCCGCCGAAGCCGAAGAGGCGTCGGAAGGTGAAGGCGAGGCCGAGCAGGAAGCATGATGAGCGCAGAGGGGCCGAAGGCCTCGCCCGAAGACGACGATCTTTCGGGTGACGGCGCAAATGGCCGTATGTGCATCGTAACACGCGAAAGCGGATCGCCGGACGAGCTGATCCGCTTCGTAGCCGCTCCGGACGGAACAGTCGTTCCGGATCTGAAGCGGCAGCTGCCGGGACGCGGATGCTGGGTCAAGATTGACCGGGCGCTCGTGGACAAGGCAGTGGCAAAGAAGTTGTTCTCCCGCGCCCTGAAGGCGGAGGTGACCGCGCCGAGCGATCTTGGCGCCACCGTCGACCGTCTTCTAGCGGCGCAACTGGCCGGGATGATGAACATGGCACGCAAGGCGGGTCAGTTCGTCTCCGGCTCGTCGAAGGTGGATGGCGCCGTTCGCAACGGCTCGGCACTTGCCGTGTTCCATGCGATGAACGCCGCCGCCGATGGCGTGCGCAAGATCGATCAGGCAAGGAAGGCCTGGCATCTCGGCATGGAGACCGAAGCGGAAATACCGTCCTTCCGTGTCTTTACGGAGGCGGAAATGGACGAACTGATGGGCCAGAATGCTTTTATCCATGCCGCAGCGCTTGCAGGGCAGGCGGGTGAGGGTGTAGTGAAGCGCGCAAACCTGCTCGAACGGTACCGCAACGGCGGTCAGTCCCGGGCAACGGGCGGCGCTGGCCGGCGAAAACAATGACGCGGTCACCGGCCTTTGCCGGACGCCTCATTAAGGTACATGCATTGAACGACAGGGTCTGACGGACGTTTCCGTGCCCTGTCCGAAGGAACAGGAACGGAATGACCGACAATCAAGACGACAAGACGCTGAGTGTTTCGGGTAAGAAGACCCTCACCTTGAAGCCTTCAGGCGTAAACCAGGGCACCGTGCGCCAGGACATGGGCCGCGGTCGCACCAAGGCGGTCGTGGTTGAGACCCGTAAGCGCCGCCCGCTACGTCCTGAAGACGAAAAGCCAATCACGCCGGTAACGACATCGGCGCCGTCGGTGACGCGCGTCGCGGAACCGACGCCACAGCCGCCGCGCCCGCCGCAGCCGGCTCCGCGCATTCATCAGCCGGGTGGCCAACAGCAGCGACCCGCGCAGTCCAATCAGGGCTATCAGCAGCGCCCGCAGCAGGAACGCCAGTCGCGTCCGGTGGTTCTGAACCACCTGTCGGCCGACGAAATGGACGCTCGACGCCGCGCGCTGGCTGACGCACAGGCCCGCGATGCCGCGGACGCCGTTCGTCGCGCCGAGGAAGAAGCGCGCCGCCGCCAGGAAGAAGAAGCACGCCGCGTCGCCGAACAGGCCGAAGCTGCCCGTCGTGCTGCAGAAGAGGCCGCTCGCGCCGCAGAAGCAGCCAAGGTCGCCGAACAGGCTCCGGCCGCTCCGGTCGAGGCGAAGATTGACGCTCCGAAGCCGGCTACGCAGCCTGCTCCGGCACCGGCCGTTGTACGCCGCCCGGATGCTTCCGCTCCGCAGTCTGCCCGCCCCGGCGCAGCCGCCGCGGAAGCGCCGGCCAATCGCCGTCGCCCCGGCAATGAGGAAGAGGAAGGCCGTGGCCCGTCCCGCGGTGCCCCGGTCCGTGGCAAGATCACCCGGCCTGAGCCGGCAAAGCCCGTCACCACGCGTCCGAAGACCGACGAAGAACGCCGCCGCGGCAAACTGACGGTCACCACGGCCGATGTCGACGAAGACGGCAACGCACGCGGCCGCTCGCTTTCGGCCATGCGCCGCCGCCAGGAAAAGTTCCGCCGCAGCCAGATGCAGGAAACGCGCGAAAAGATCTCGCGTGAAGTCGTGCTGCCCGAGACCATTACCATTCAGGAACTGTCGCAGCGCATGTCCGAACGCGCCGTCGACGTCATCAAGTACCTGATGAAGGAAGGTCAGATGATGAAGCCGGGCGACGTCATCGACGCCGACCTGGCAGAGCTCATCGCCGGCGAATTCGGCCATACGGTCAAACGCGTTTCGGAATCCGACGTCGAACAGGGCATCTTCAACGTTGCCGACGAGGAAGGCGAACTGGTTTCGCGTCCGCCCGTCGTCACCATCATGGGCCACGTCGACCACGGCAAGACCTCGCTGCTCGACGCCATCCGTCATGCGAACGTGGTCGCCGGCGAAGCCGGTGGCATCACCCAGCATATCGGTGCCTATCAGGTCGAGCAGAACGGTCAGAAGATCACCTTCATCGACACGCCCGGCCACGCCGCCTTCACGGCGATGCGTGCTCGCGGCGCCCAGGCGACCGACATCGCGATCCTCGTGGTTGCGGCCGACGACAGCGTAATGCCGCAGACGATCGAATCGATCAACCACGCCAAGGCGGCCGGTGTTCCGATCATCGTGGCGATCAACAAGATCGACAAGCACGAGGCCAATCCGCAGAAGGTCCGCACGGAACTGCTGCAGCACGAAGTCTTCGTCGAATCGATGGGCGGTGAAGTTCTTGACGTGGAAGTCTCCGCTAAGAACCGCACGAACCTCGACAAGCTGCTCGAAGCCATCCTGCTGCAGGCGGAAATCCTTGATCTCAAGGCCAATCCGAACCGCACGGCGGAAGGCACGGTCATCGAAGCCCAGCTCGACCGCGGCCGCGGCTCCGTCGCCACCGTGCTCGTGCAGAAGGGCACGCTGCGTCCAGGCCAGATCGTCGTTGCCGGCGATCAGTGGGGCCGTGTGCGTGCGCTCGTCAACGACAAGGGTGAGCATGTGAAGGAAGCAGGCCCGGCCATGCCGGTCGAACTACTCGGCCTTTCCGGTGCACCGCAGGCCGGTGACAAGTTCGCCGTCGTCGAAAGCGAAAGCCGCGCCCGCGAAATCTCGGAATACCGCCAGCGCCTCACCCGCGACAAGGCAGCCGCTCGCCAGTCCGGCCAGCGCGGCTCGCTGGAGCAGATGATGTCGCAGCTGCAGACCTCGGGCATCAAGGAGTTCCCGCTGGTCATCAAGGGCGACGTGCAGGGCTCGATCGAAGCCATCGCCGGCGCGTTGGAAAAGCTCGGCACCGACGAAGTGCGCGCCCGCATCGTCCACTCGGGCGTCGGCGGCGTGACCGAATCCGATATCTCGCTCGCCGGTGCATCCGACGCAGCGATCATCGGCTTCAACGTCCGTGCGAATGCTCAGGCCCGCACGCTGGCGGAGCGCGAAGGCATCGAGATTCGCTACTACAACATCATCTACGATCTGGTGGATGACGTGAAGGCAGCGATGTCGGGCCTGCTCTCTCCGGAGCGCCGCGAAACCTTCCTCGGCAATGCCGAGATCCTCGAGGTGTTCAACATCACGAAGGTCGGCAAGGTCGCGGGTTGCCGCGTCACCGAAGGCAAGGTCGAGCGTGGCGTCGGTGTTCGTCTCGTTCGCGACAACGTCGTCATCCACGAAGGCAAGCTCAAGACGCTCAAGCGCTTCAAGGACGAAGTCTCCGAGGTCAACATGGGCCAGGAATGCGGCATGGCCTTCGAGAACTACGAAGACATCCGCGTCGGCGATACGATCGAATGCTTCCGCGTCGAGCATATCACGCGCACGCTGTAAGCAATCCTTCGATTTGCCAGATATCAAAACCGCCGGCCGAAACCGGCGGTTTTTTAGATGCCGCCGAATGGGTATGCCATCGAGATGACGACAGAGCTTGCAGACGATC
This sequence comes from Rhizobium pantanalense, assembly GCF_030182525.1. Taxonomy (NCBI): domain Bacteria; kingdom Pseudomonadati; phylum Pseudomonadota; class Alphaproteobacteria; order Hyphomicrobiales; family Rhizobiaceae; genus Rhizobium; species Rhizobium pantanalense. Next base: position 48,208 of record NZ_JAQJCH010000017.1, on the reverse strand, counting down.
AATCCGTCACCGTCTCCTTCGTTCGCCAGCCGGCGGAACATGTCGCCGTGATGCGCCAGGCAGGACAGCGTTTTGCCCTTCGCCGTCCAAGGAATGCACAGAGCGAGACGGCCTGGTTCTTCGTGTCGGCGATCGTGGTCGGCGCAGCGCTTCCCGTCTTTTTCCATCTCCTTCGGGAATATGTGTTCATTCCCGTGTTCGGGTTGTCGCGGTCGATCGGCTTGGGTGAGATGGCGATCATTTGGCTCGTACCGACACTGATCGTCTACGCACTGATCTTGCTCTATTTTAGGTGGGCCACACGCCGACGCCTAAGGGTGATGCAATCGCGCCTGCGCCTTGATGTCACCGTCACTGTCACGATCACCCCCGAAGGTGCTGCCTGGAATTCGGCGCAGACATCGATTTGGCTTGGCTGGAGCGAGATCTTGAAAATCAGCCGCCGTAGCGGACGGATTGAATTCGATACCGAAACCTTTGTCACCTACATCCCGGCATCCGCCTTTTCCGATCAGCAGGCGCAGGATGCCGCTTTCGCAAGGATTCTCGGCCTCTGGCGGGCCGCAAAGCCTGTCCAGCCTTGACCTTTGCGCCGGATCGAGTCATTTGACCCGCTTTATCGCGTCCAAGGGACGCTGCTAACGGAACAACCATGACCAGACCAACTTCTTCCGCGCCTTCGCAGCGCATGCTTCGCGTCGGCGAGCAGGTGCGCTCAGCGATCACGCAGGTTCTGCAGCGCGGCGAAGTGCGCGACGACCTGATCGAGCGCACTGTGATCTCCATTTCCGAAGTGCGCATGTCGCCCGATCTGAAGATCGCCACCGCCTTCGTGACCCCGCTCGGCGTTGCCGACCACGGCGCCGTCATCGAGGCGCTGAACCGCCATGCGAAATACATCCGCGGCCGCCTCGGCCCGCAGCTTCGCCAGATGAAGTACATGCCGGAAGTCCGCTTCCGCGACGATACGAGCTTCGACAATTACAAGAAGATCGACGCGCTTCTGCGCTCGCCCGAGGTCAGCCGCGACCTCGAAGACGACAACGACCAAGATCAATAACAGAGACAGAGAATGTCCAAACCACGCAAGCCCAAGGGCCGTCCGATTTCGGGCTGGCTCATCCTCGACAAGCCGATCGATTTCGGCTCGACCGAAGCCGTCTCCAAGATCAAGTGGCTGTTCAAGGCCCAGAAGGCCGGCCATGCCGGCACACTCGATCCGCTCGCCTCCGGCATGCTGCCGATCGCACTCGGCGACGCCACGAAGACGGTTCCCTACGTCATGGACGGCCGCAAGATCTATGAATTCACCGTGACCTGGGGTGAGGAACGCGCTTCCGACGACCTTGAGGGCGAAGTCACCGCAACCTCCGACAAGCGTCCGAGCGAAGAGGATATTCGCGCGCTGCTGCCCAAATATACTGGCGTTATCCAGCAGGTCCCGCCGCAGTTCTCCGCCATCAAGATATCAGGCGAGCGGGCCTATGACCTCGCCCGCGAAGGCGAGACGGTCGAGATCCCCTCGCGCGAAGTCGAGATTTTCCGCCTGACGCTGCTTGCCTGCCCGGACGCCAATACGGCGCATTTCGAGGTCGAATGCGGAAAGGGTACCTATGTGCGTGCGCTTGCCCGCGATTTCGGCCGCGATCTCGGCTGCTACGGCCATATTTCCGGTCTGCGCCGCAGCTTCGTTGCCCCCTTCGCCGAAGAAGCGATGGTGCCGCTTGCCGATCTCGTGGCGCTGGAAGAGATCGAGGATGCGGACGAGCGGCTCGCAGCCCTCGATGCGCTTCTGATCGACACGGCGGAAGCGCTGTCTTCGTTGCCGCATCTCGTCATCAGCGACGACCAGGCGCACCGCCTGAAGATGGGCAACCCGATCCTGGTGCGCGGCCGCGACGCGCCGGTTGCCGAAACCGAGGCCTATGCCACGGCCCGCGGCAAGCTGATCGCGATCGGCGAGATCGGCCAGGGCGAATTTCGTCCGAAGCGCGTGTTCGGCTAGTTAAATTCAGCCGGAAATAGCGCTATTGCGAGGCAATGGCGATGCGATATGCTCCCCGGCGGGCCGTCATGGCCCGTTCAAAGGGGGCAAACATGCGCAGAGTTGCATTCGGAATAGTTGCATTCCTTTCCCTGTTCCTGACGGTAACGAACGCCCAATCCGCCGAACGGTGGGCCGGGCTGCCGCCGTTTCCGCCAATGCCGCAGCCGAAGGCGAGCGGCATGGCCGATGTCAATGACATCAAGATGTATTATGCCGAATATGGCGAAGGTGACCCGATCCTCTTCATTCATGGCGGTCTCGGGAATGCCGACGTCTGGGGCGCTCAGGTCGCCGATTTCGCGAGAGATCATCTCGTCATCGTCGCCGACAGCCGCGGGCACGGCCGCTCGACGCGCAGCGAGAAACCCTTCGGCTACGATCTGATGACTTCGGACTACGTTGCGCTGCTCGACTATCTGAAGGTCGGCAAGGTGACGCTGGTCGGATGGTCTGACGGCGGCATCATCGGCATCGACATGGCGATGAAACATCCCGAAAAGCTGAGCCGAGTGATCGCCCAGGCCGCCAATGTCACGACCGACGGCGTGAAGCCCGATGTCATGAGCAACAAGACTTTCAACGACTACATCAACGTCGCTGGCGAGTATTACAAGAAGCTGTCGCCGACCCCGAACGAATATGAGGCCTTCGTCAACCAGATCTCGCAGATGTGGGCGACGCAGCCGGCATGGACCGCAGCCGACCTCGGCAAGATCACGGTGCCGGTGACGCTTGCCATCGGCGACCATGACGAGGCGGTGAAGCTGGACCACACCGAGATGATGGCGAAGGAGATCCCGGGCGCCAAGCTCGTCATCCTGAAGGACGCCAGCCATTTCGCCATGCTGCAGGATCCGAAAGGCTACGATGCCATGATCCGGGATGCCATGGCGGGGCGCTGAAAGGCGCCCAGGGAGAACCCTCTTTCAATTGGCGCTCATTTGGTTTATAGGCAGCGCCAGCATCAGGCACGCCTGATTGCATTCGCGGCCAATGCTGGACGACATCCCGGCGTTTGGCGACTTCAATCTCCTCTCATAGAAAGGACCATCCGATGTCGATCACTGCTGAGCGCAAGGCTGCGCTGATCAAGGAATACGCTACCGCCGAAGGCGACACCGGTTCTCCGGAAGTCCAGGTTGCGATCCTGACCGAGCGCATCAACAACCTCACGGAACACTTCAAGGACCACAAGAAGGACAACCACTCCCGTCGTGGCCTCCTGACGATGGTTTCCAGCCGGCGCTCGCTTCTTGACTACCTCAAGAAGAAGGACGAAGGCCGTTATACCAAGCTGATCACCAGCCTCGGTATCCGCCGCTAACGGAATTTCCGGCGGGCGTTCACCTGAACGCCCGCCGGATGCTTATGAAGGGTATGAACCCTTGAGACCAGTTTCCCTCGCGCCTTATGCCGGTGCGATGCGAAACCGCCGGCAGGCCGGATGGGCCGGTGCTGCCAACAACAACCGTTGACCTGTCATGGGGCAGGATTGCCGGATGCTTTCAGCCGAAGCTTCACGCTTCGGCCGATCTTCGAAAGCCTCTCGTTGTCTTGCCCGTGATGCGTCACATTTCGTGCGGTCGAAGATGTGCCCTGCCGAATTCGTCGGCGACGGCGCCTTTTCCCGCATCATGCAAGGACAAGATATGTTCGATATCCATACCGTCGAAATCGAGTGGGCAGGCCGTCCGCTGAAGCTCGAAACCGGCAAGATCGCCCGTCAGGCCGACGGCGCCGTCGTCGCCACCTATGGCGAGACCGTGGTGCTTGCGACTGTCGTTTCCGCCAAGGCTCCGAAGCCGGGCCAGGACTTCTTCCCGCTCACCGTCAACTATCAGGAAAAGACCTACGCAGCCGGCAAGATCCCCGGCGGCTACTTCAAGCGCGAGGGCCGTCCGAGCGAAAACGAAACGCTCGTTTCCCGCCTGATCGACCGCCCGATCCGTCCGCTCTTCCCGGAAGGCTACAAGAACGACACGCAGGTTGTCGTCACCGTCATCCAGCATGACCTCGAAAACGATCCGGACATCCTGTCCATGGTCGCGACCTCGGCAGCCCTGACGCTCTCCGGCATCCCCTTCATGGGCCCGATCGGCGGCGCCCGCGTCGGCTACATCAACGGCGAATACGTGCTGAACCCGCATCTCGACGAGATGGACGAGTCGAGCCTCGACCTCGTCGTCGCCGGTACGCAGGACGCCGTTCTGATGGTTGAATCCGAAGCCAAAGAACTGCCTGAGGACGTCATGCTCGGCGCCGTCATGTTCGGTCACCGCGGCTTCCAGCCGGTTATCGACGCGATCATCAAGCTCGCCGAAGTGGCAGCCAAGGAGCCCCGCGACTTCCAACCGGAAGATTATTCCGAACTCGAGAAGGAAATGCTCGGCCTTGCCGAAGCCGAACTCCGTGACGCCTACAAGATCACCCAGAAGGCCGATCGCTACGCTGCCGTCGACGCCGTCAAGGCGAAGGTGAAGGCACATTTCTTGCCGGAAGAAGGCGAAGCCAGGTACACGGCCGAAGAAGTCGGCGCCATCTTCAAGCACCTGCAGGCGAAGATCGTTCGCTGGAACATCCTCGACACGTCGAGCCGTATCGACGGCCGTGACCTGCAGACGGTTCGCCCGATTGTCTCGGAAGTCGGCATTCTGCCGCGCACGCACGGTTCGGCGCTGTTTACCCGCGGTGAAACGCAGGCAATCGTCGTCGCCACGCTCGGCACCGGCGAAGACGAACAGTATGTCGACAGCCTGACGGGCATGTACAAGGAGCGCTTCCTGCTCCATTACAACTTCCCTCCCTACTCGGTTGGCGAAACCGGCCGCATGGGCTCCCCGGGCCGTCGCGAAATCGGTCACGGCAAGCTCGCATGGCGCGCTATCCGCCCGATGCTGCCGTCGGCTGAGCAGTTCCCCTACACGCTACGCGTCGTCTCCGAAATCACCGAATCGAACGGTTCGTCCTCGATGGCAACCGTCTGCGGCACCTCGCTCGCTCTGATGGATGCCGGCGTGCCGCTGGCCAAGCCGGTTGCCGGCATTGCCATGGGTCTGATCCTGGAAGGCGATCGCTTCGCCGTTCTCTCCGACATTCTCGGCGACGAAGACCATCTCGGCGACATGGACTTCAAGGTTGCCGGCACGGAAGCAGGCATCACCTCGCTGCAGATGGACATCAAGATCGCCGGCATCACCGAAGAGATCATGAAGGTCGCTCTCAGCCAGGCCCAGGGCGGTCGCACCCACATCCTCGGCGAAATGGCCAAGGCCATCTCCGAGAGCCGTGGCCAGCTCGGCGAATTCGCACCACGCATCGAGGTCATGAACATTCCGGTCGACAAGATCCGCGAAGTCATCGGCTCCGGCGGCAAGGTCATCCGAGAAATCGTCGAAAAGACCGGCGCCAAGATCAACATCGAGGACGACGGCACCGTCAAGATCGCCTCCTCCTCCGGCAAGGAAATCGAAGCGGCCCGCAAGTGGATCCACTCGATCGTCGCCGAGCCGGAAGTCGGCCAGATCTACGAGGGTACGGTTGTGAAGACCGCCGACTTCGGCGCCTTCGTCAACTTCTTCGGCGCCCGCGACGGCCTCGTCCACATCTCGCAGCTCGCTTCCGAGCGCGTGGCGAAGACGCAGGACGTCGTAAAGGAAGGCGACAAGGTCTGGGTCAAGCTGCTCGGCTTCGACGAGCGCGGCAAGGTTCGCCTCTCCATGAAGGTCGTCGACCAGGCTACTGGCCAGGAAATCGCGGCCGACAAGAAGAAGGACGACGCGGCCGAATAAGCCGCGCCTTCATCCAAGTTCCGGGGCGCGGGATCTTTTCCGCGCCCTTTTTATATTGAATGCCGTTCGTTTCGCTGGGTCGTGGAAGCTGCGTGCCTGGCCCCTCACCCTAGCCCTCTCACCGCACATGCGGGGCGAGAGGACATGACTGAACTCGATAACGGCCTCCACACCAAGGGGCATGTTTTTCGGCTCTGTCGTCCCCTCTCCCCGTTCCAACGGGATAGGGCTAGGGTGAGGGGAAAGCGCGAGATACGATAACGCCACAGATATCTGACGGTTCAAGTTCACCTTTCAAGACGAGACCACGCCCATGAGCCGCGATGCCCTGAAGACCCTCTTCCATCCCTTTGCCTCCGGCACTATCGATGCGCCTGGCGAGGGTCAGCGGATCCTGTTTCTCGGTGCCGAGGCCGGCTTTGCGCTGCCGGAGGGATTTGCTGCCGAGCTTTCCGCCGTCCAGGGCTTCCGCCCCTTCTATCGCCAGCTGCAGGCGCAGCGCATCAACGTGACGCCGGAGATCGAAGGCGAAGGCTATGACGGCGCGCTCGTGCTCTGCGGCAAGCACAAGGGCGAGAATGAGGATCACATCGCCGAAGCCCTGGCACGCGTCAGGGAAGGCGGCCTCATCGTCGTTGCCGGCGGCAAGGAAGACGGCATCCAGCCATTGCGCAAGCGCATCGAGGCTTTCGGTCTTGCGATCGAGCATATGCCGAAATATCACGGCGTTGCCTTCTGGTTTGCCCGCCCTGCCGATATCAAGCTGCTGACGGCGCAGCTCGCGAAGCCGGCGACGCTCGTCGACGACAGCTTCACGACGGCGCCCGGCATGTTCTCACATGACCGTATCGATGCCGGCTCCGAACTGCTCGCCTCACGCCTGCCGACCGATTTTACCGGCGATGCCGCCGACTTCGGCGCCGGCTGGGGCTACCTTTCCGTCGAGCTCGCAATGAAATCGCCGAGGATCGAGCGCATCGACCTCTACGAGGCCCATTATGGCTCTCTGGAGGCCGCGCGCACCAATCTGCTGTCGCACTGCCCGAAGGTCGCCCAGCGCTTCTTCTGGCACGATCTGGCGAGCGAGCCGGTCAAGGACAAGTACGACCTGATCATCATGAACCCGCCCTTCCATGAGGGTCATGCCGCCGAACCTTCACTCGGCCAGGCGATGATCAAGACGGCCGCTTCGGCGCTGCGCGGCGGCGGACGGCTGATGCTGGTCGCCAATCGCGGCCTCCCCTATGAGCCGGTGCTGGCGGAAAACTTCAAGGAATTCGGCGAGACCTGCCGCAACGCCCGCTACAAGGTACTCTGGGCAAAGAAATAAGCAATGAATGGCGGTCACAGATGGCCGCCATTTTTATGCGAGACTCAGCCCGCGCTGCTTGACGCCGCAGAGTACCCCAGGGCTCTTCCTCCACCATCTGTACCGTGTCATCCTCGGGCTTGACCCGAGGATCCACGCACACGCGTTCCAATCGGACACGTCATCTCCGGTTGAGCCACAAACGAGAGTGCGGCACGGATCGTTGTTACAACGTCCGCCGACGCGACAACGCACACGGGCTTGTGTCTGGATCCTCGGGTCAAGCCCGAGGATGACGAAGTGCGGTAGCTGCAGTGGCAAAAAGATCACGCCTTACGCGGCGTTCTGGCGGCCCATTCGCGGTTCAGCACGGCATAGACGCATTCGTCGCCCCAGACACCATTGAAGCAATCGTTTTCGATCAGAAGCGCCTCACGGCGCAGGCCGAGCCGTTCAACGACACCGACAGAGCCGGCATTTTTCGCATCTAGCCGTGCAAAAATCCGGTGGAAGCCGAATTTTTCGAAACCGAGGGTAATCATGGCTTCCGCCGCCTCGGTAGCATATCCCTTCCTGGCATAGGCTGGATTAGAGGTATAGCCGAGCTCGGCCTGAAGTGCGGCCTTGTTTGCAAATGTTAGGCTGACATCACCCACCAAAGCGCCATCCTCCCGCCGGATGGCCGCACATAGCAGCGTATCCCCGTCCTCGGCGAAAGGGGAATTCAGCCTGATATCGAAACGTTCCCTCATCACGTCAGGCGAAGGAGGGTCGCGGTAAAGGAAACGATAGATTTCCGGCAGGGAGCGATAGGCGCTATAGGCGGCAAAATCTTCCGGCACAAAGCGGCGGAGGATAAGACGGTCGGTCGATGCCAAAGGTTCTGCGTTGTCGGTGGACGTCATCGGGAATCCTCTGAAAGGATATCCGGAAATTCGATCCTCCCGGCCAAAACCGGGAGGGCACGACTGAGATCGGGAGCTTATTCCGTATCTGCGCTCGACAGCGTTTCCAGCGTCGGCATAGAGGTGATGTTGTAGCCGGCATCGACAAAGTGGATTTCGCCCGTCACGCCGGCCGAGAGATCCGACAGGAGATAGAGCGACGACGAGCCGACCTGATCGATGGTGACGGACTTGCGCAGCGGCGCGTTGCGCTGGTTCCACGACAGGATGGCACGGGCGTCGGAAATGCCGGCGCCGGCGAGCGTGCGGATCGGGCCGGCGGAAACGGCGTTGACGCGAATGCCGCGCGGGCCGTAATCGGCGGCGAGATAGCGAACGGAAGCCTCGAGCGCCGCCTTGGCGACGCCCATGACGTTGTAGTTCGGGATCACGCGTGTCGAACCATTATAGGTCAGCGTCAGCATGCTGCCGCCTTCCGTCATCAGTTCGGCGGCGCGCTTTGCGACCTCGGTGAAGGAGAAGCAGGAAATCACCATCGTGCGAGTGAAATTCTCCCGCGTGGTGTTGGCATAAAGCCCCTTCAGCTCGTTCTTGTCGGAAAAGCCGATGGCGTGGACGATGAAGTCCAGCTTGCCCCAGCGCTCCTTGATGGCGTCGAAAACGGCATCGACCGAAGCGAGATCCTCGACATCGCAAGGCAGAAGGAAATCCGAGCCGACTTCGGCTGCCAGCGGCTTGACGCGCTTGCCGAGCGCTTCGCCCTGAAAGGTGAAAGCCAGTTCCGCGCCTTCGGCTGCCAGCGCCTTTGAGATACCCCAGGCAATCGAGTGATTGTTTGCGACGCCCATGATGAGGCCGCGCTTACCCTGCATAATTCCCGTCATTGCCTTATCCGTTGTAGCGCTGGAATACGAGCGTGGCGTTGGTGCCGCCGAAGCCGAAAGAGTTCGAAAGAGCGATATCGAACTTGGCGTTGTCGATACGCTTGCGCACGACCGGCACGCCTTCGAATTCCGGATCGAGTTCGGTGATATGGGCGCTTTCCCCGATGAAGCGCTCCTGCATCATCAGGATCGAATAGATCGATTCCTGAACGCCCGCTGCGCCGAGCGAATGGCCCGTCAGCGACTTGGTCGACTGGATCGGCGGGATCTTGTCGCCGAAGACTTCGCGGATCGCGCCGATTTCTTTGCTGTCGCCCACCGGCGTCGAAGTGCCATGGGTGTTGATGTAATCGATATCGCCCTTCACCGTAGCAAGCGCCTGGCGCATGCAGCGCACGGCACCCTCGCCCGACGGCGCGACCATGTCGTAACCATCCGAGGTGGCGCCGTAGCCGATGATTTCGGCATAGATCTTGGCGCCGCGGGCCTTGGCATGCTCAAGCTCTTCCAGAACCAGCACGCCGGCGCCGCCGGCGATGACGAAGCCGTCACGCTTGGCGTCATAGGCGCGCGAGGCGGTTTCCGGATGGTTCTCGTTGAAGTCGGAGGACATGGCGCCCATGGCGTCGAAGAGGTTCGACATGGTCCAGTCGAGATCCTCATGACCGCCGGCGAACATGACGTCCTGCTTGCCCCACTGGATCATTTCGGCGGCATTGCCGATGCAGTGCGCCGAGGTCGAGCAGGCGGATGAGATCGAGTAGTTGACACCATGGATCTTGAACCAGGTCGCAAGCGTGGCCGACGCGGTCGACGACATCGACTTCGGCACGGCAAAGGGACCGATGCGCTTCGGGCTGTTGTTCTTGCGGGTAATGTCGGCCGCCTCGATCAGCGTGCGGGTCGACGGGCCGCCGGAGCCCATGATGATGCCGGTGCGCTCGTTGGTGATATCGCTTTCCTCGAGGCCGCTATCGGCGATCGCCTGCTTCATGGCGACGTGGTTCCAGGCACCGCCCTGCGACAGGAAGCGCATGGCCCGGCGATCCACCAGGTCGGTCGTATCGATCTTCGGCGCGCCCCAGACCTGGCACTTGAAGCCATGCTCGGCGAAATCGGGGGAGAAGGAAATGCCGGATTTGGCGTCGCGCAGCGAGGCGGTCACTTCTTGAGCATTGTTTCCAATCGAAGAGACAATACCCAGACCCGTAACAACTACCCGTCTCATGTCGATGACCTTTTCTAAAACATCTGTCTTTGTGGAGGCGGCGATGCCGCGGTTCAGGCAACCTTGTCCTTGGACAGGCCCACGCGCAGGTCCGTCGCCTGATAGATGGTCTCGCCATCGGCCTTCAGCCAGCCGTCGGCGGTGCCGAGGACGAGACGCCCGCGCATGACGCGCTTGAAGTCGATGCCGTATTCGAGAAGCTTCGTGTCCGGACGAACCATGCCCTTGAACTTCACTTCGCCAGTGGAAAGCGCCATGCCCCGGCCGGGCTCGCCGAGCCAGCCGAGGAAGAAGCCGGTCAGCTGCCACATGCCGTCGAGGCCCAGGCAGCCCGGCATGATGGGATTGCCGGCAAAATGGCAGGGGAAGTACCAATCGTCGGGGCGCACGTCGTATTCGGCGCGAATATAGCCCTTGTCGAAGGCTCCGCCCGTTTCGGAAATATCTGTAATGCGATGGACCATCAGCATCGGTGGCAGGGGAAGCTGTGCGTTGCCCGGGCCGAACAGCTCGCCGCGGCCACAGGACAGGATTTCCTCGTAATTGAAGCTGGATTGTCTCGTCGTCATAAAAATTCCGTTTCCCCCGCATGAATGCCGATGGATGTGAAGCTTTAGTGCAAGATCGACAGAAAATGAAGCGTAACCATCACACTCTCATTCAGCCGTTCGATCGAACACAGTAGCTCCTATGTGGTGGTCGCATACAGGAACGCCAGAGCCGCTACCAGTGCCAAATGCGGCAAAAGCCCGATTTTTCCGGCTTTTGAGCACCTTCCCACCCCATGGAAACTATTGAAAGCAATCAAGGCAAAAGTTATATGGCTTAGTAAAGAATTATAGAGATCAGGAATCCGGAGTCCCTGAATGGCGGAAGAAGCCGAAATCGCGATCGAGAGCAGGCTGCGCAGCGTGGGCCTGCGACCGACCAGGCAGCGCATCGCGCTCGGCGATCTTCTCTTCGCCAAGGGGGACCGCCATCTGACGGTCGAAGAGCTTCATGAGGAAGCCGTTGCCGCCGGCGTTCCGGTTTCGCTCGCGACCGTCTACAACACGCTGCATCAATTTACCGAGGCAGGCCTGATCCGGGTGCTCGCCGTCGAAAGCACCAAAACCTACTTCGACACCAACGTCTCCGACCACCATCACTTTTTCGTGGAAGGCCACAACGAAGTGCTGGATATCCCGATCAGCAACCTGACGATCGACAATCTACCCGAGCCGCCGCAGGGCATGGAAATCGCCCATGTCGACGTGGTGATCCGCCTGCGCCGCAAGCAGAGGCAATAGGCAATAGGCAATAGGCAATAGGCAATAGGCAATAGGCAATAGGCAATAGGCAATAGGCAATAGAATTGTTTCATAGCGTCCCGCTATTGCCTACTGCCTAATTCCTAATGCCTCACAGCTCACATAACATCGTCCGGATGCCGGCCTGGCTTGTGGTGATAGGTCGGAAAGGTCCAGCCGAACCAGAGCGCGCCGCCGCGCACCGCAAAGGCCGCGATCACACCCAATCCCGCAGAGGCATAAAGCGGCAGCATCGTCGCATTGGCGGCGGTGAAGACGCCGGCGCCCACGATTGAGGCCGTCACATAGATTTCCGGGCGCAGCAGGACCGAAGGCTCATTCGCCAGCAGATCGCGCAGGATGCCGCCGAACGTTGCCGTCAGCGCGCCGGTGACGATCGCGACGGTGGGCGAGCCTGTCGCCGCCATGCCCTTGGCGGCTCCCATCACGCAATAGGCCGATAGTCCCACGGCGTCGAGCCAGATGAGCAGCCTGTAGCGCGATTCAAAGAGATGCGCGGTGAAGAAGACCAGGACGCCGACCACGGCGCAGATGATGATATAGGTCGGATTCAGCACCCAGAAGACCGGCACCCGGCCAAGGACGATATCGCGCAGCGTGCCGCCGCCGATACCGGTGACGGCCGCCAGGAACAGGAAGCCGATCAGATCGAGCTGCTTGCGCGAGGCTGCGAGCGCGCCGGTTGCGGCAAAAAGAGCGACGCCGGCATAATCAAGAAACGAGAGAAGCGACATCGAAAACTCCAACGGGAGGCCGGCAATTTTTCCGAAATGAATCACGACGGCAAGGGCCGCGCAAGCAGGCACGTGCAAAGATGTCGCAGCGGCTGCGGCTGTTATCGTGGCCGTAACGGCGCTTCGAAAAGGAATCCCCCGTGAAATCCCTGGTGATCGTAATCCTCAACCTCTTCGCTTTCGTGATCATGCCTGCCGTGGCCGAGGCGCAGCAATCGATCCTGCAGGACCCCGTGGCCTTCGAGAAGGACCATTTCACCAAGAGCTGCGACAGCCAGGTGAGCTTCGGCGATCATTTCGCCACCCAGCAGGACATCAACAACGACAAGCTGATGGATATCGTCGTCAACGAAGGCGAGATCACCTGCAAGGGCGAAAAGGGACCCTACTGCACGGACGAAGGCTGCCCCTACAATTTCTACGTCCAGGTGGCCGAGGGCGGCTATCTGCTCGTTGCCACGGCGAAGATCTACGGCTACGATTTCATCCAGCGTTTCGGCAACATGGTGCTCGTCATGAAAATGCATCCGCGCTTCTGCGACCGCAAGGATGGCGAAGCCGTCTGCGAAATCACCGTCAGAGTGCGCGGCGTCAAATTCGTCACGATCTCGAAGAAATAGGCAATTTCAGGAAAAGGCGGATAGGCAAGTTACGGTCCGGACACGTGGTGACGGTCCGAGGCACGTAGTACGGCCTGGGCACGTAGCTACGGCCTGGGATAGAGCGCCGAGGTACGGCCGACGGCGTAATAGCCGACCAGACCGACCCACTCGCGCAGGCCCGTCGCCAGCAGTTGGGCATTGCGCGATGGCTGAGTGAAATCGAAACCGAGGCTTTCCTTGCCGGTGCTCCGATAATCGACCGGCCAAGGCACGACATCAATGCCCTGCTTGCGGAAAATGCCTATCGACCGCGGCATATGGAAGCCCGAGGTGATGAGCAGGCAATCCGAAAGACCGTTCTGCGCCAGCAGCTCCTTCGTGTTAACGGCATTCTCGAAGGTGGTGCGCGAGGTCTTGTCCTCGACCATGCGGCTTGTCGGAATGCCGAGCGCGGTGAAGAAGCGTTCGGAAATCACGGCATCGCCCTCATAGGTGCCACCGATCGAGCCATCGCCACCTGAGATCACGATGCGTGACTGCGGGTATTTCTGTGCCAGTCGCAGCGCTTCAATGAGGCGATCGCCGGCCGAATCAAGCTCGTAGCCGCCACGCGCCGTCGTCACCTCATTCTGCGTGGCGCCGCCGAGAACGATCATGCATTTGAGATCCGCAGGGTCGGCGGCTGGATGCGGAAAGCGCTCTTCCAGCCCCTGAACGACATAGGCACCGGCCGTCGTATAGAGCGAAACGAACAGAATCAGCGCCGACAAGAGTGCAGAGGTGATGACGGTCGCGCGCCAGCGCAGCAGAGCGGCGATGAATGCCAGAAGGACAAACAGAAAGGCCAGCGACAGCGGCTGACCGAAAATCCAGACAAGTTTCGAAAAAACGAACACGGCACATCCTTACGCTTGTCGGCAAAACGATTCGCTTTACTCCCTAGCAGATTTTTGTGCACTGCAATGTGGCTATTTCGCCCGCCGCGCCGTCGAGGCCGCCACCGTCGACCGCTAGCTGAAGCGGAGCTGCAGCGGGCATGGGATAAACAGAGTGACGAGCGCGGCCATCGAAACCAGCCAAAGCGCCCGGGCGCCAAAGGTGCGGGCGAGGAGAGCTCCGACGGCGGCGCCTAATATCATGCTGCTTAAGGGCACGATCTGACCCTATCGGCAAGATTCCGGTCGCCCAGCAGAAAGCGGCCAAATCGCGAGAGCCCACCGATCCGCCGCATGGGCGACGACGATGTAGAGCGCATTGCCGGCAATGAAGGTCAGGATGGCGGAAACAGCGTCGCCGCATGGCCGAATCCCCTGCCTGTCTCTTAGAGCAACCTTTTCCTTGCAAATGCTCTACCAGAATGAGACTTCAGATAGGCCTCAAATTCAAGAGCACGGTATTTGTCAGGAAAGGCAGAATACCAGAGGAGAACCCACGGCGTGAACTTTGCGGTGTGGGTCGACTTACCAGCATTGTGGTCGGCAAGCCGCTGCTTAAGGTCCGAAGTCGATCCGGTATATTGCTGGTCGGGAAAATCAGCGCTTTGAAGGATGTAAACGTACCACATCCGCCCCTCGCTCAATCGGCATCCGGTGATTCGAACGCAAATTCTATATGCAATCGAGCTTATCGCTGTATCTGGAAATATCTGGTGGGGATTTCAGCCCGTCGTCGCCCTACAGGCTTTGCCGGGCACTGCTTCGGCCTAACGCTTTCCCGCGGCTGCGCCACGCGAAGCCCGTAAGGGCGAAGCGTGGTGGAGCTAAGCGGGATCGAACCGCTGACCTCTTGCATGCCATGCAAGCGCTCTCCCAGCTGAGCTATAGCCCCATCAAGATGGTGCCGTTTGACCGGCCCTGGGTCCCTTCCGAGCGCTTCGCCCGTCGGGGTGGCGGCTTATTACTTGTGGTTTTCACAGATAGCAAGCCGAAAAATTCGGCCCGGGAAATTTTTTCTTTCACCGGGCCGATTGTCTTTCAGATCAGACGTCGTCTTCGTCGCCGGTGACGCCGATGATGTCGCTCATGTCGTCATCATCTTCATCTTCGTCGGCTTCGAGGAAGGTGTCGTCGTCATCGTCGCCGATTTCGACATCATCATCGCCGATATCCGGAATGTCGTCGCCGCCGGCAGCGTCGTCGGCATCCTCGAGCGAGACCAGTTCGACTTCCGTGTTTTCGGTATCGACTTCGGCCACTTCGTCTTCTTCCGGAACTTCCTTGGAAGCGGAGGTTTCTTCGAAGAAGGACAAGGGCCAGGACTTGCCGGTATAGGGCGAGACCACCGGATCCCGGTTCAGGTCATAGAACTTCTTGCCGGTATCGGGATCGGTACGTTTTGTTCCAAGTTCCGCTTTCGCCACTGTCAAAGCCTCATGAATGGCCGAATGAAAATTCGGCAATGCCGGGGAAGCCGGCGTTTTAAGGGAAATATCAGCCGGTCCCCTTAATCGTTGCGGCCGTTTCTGTCAAAGCTAAAGTTCAAGCTACCTCGCACGTGCTTTTTGCTTATGGCGGGATGACTGGGGAACGGGCCTGTGCTAACCAGCTGGCGTGAACCGCAGAACATCTGGCGCAAGAGCAACGCAGCCAGCACAGAATGCGGATGGAATACCGGCATCGCAAAGGAATTGCCCATGCCGCACGATACCCTTCCCCAACCAGCCGTGGCACGCCGCTCGGCCGGCCTTTCCGGCACGATCCGCATTCCCGGCGACAAATCCATTTCCCATCGCTCCCTCATGTTCGGCGGCTTAGCCGCGGGCGAAACCCGCATCACCGGCCTGCTCGAAGGCGAGGACGTTCTCAATACGGGCAAGGCCATGCAGGCGCTCGGTGCTGCGATCCGCAAGGACGACGACGTGTGGATCGTCGACGGCACCGGTAATGGCGGGCTGCTGGCGCCGGAGGCACCGCTCGATTTCGGCAATGCCGGCACCGGCTGCCGCCTGACCATGGGCCTGGTCGGCGCTTATGATTTCGCGACAACCCTCATCGGCGATGCCTCGCTTTCGAAGCGGCCGATGGGGCGTATCCTCGATCCGCTGCGCCTCATGGGAACGCAGATCAGAGCCGTCGCGGGCGACAAGCTACCCGTCACCCTGCGCGGCCCCGGAGTGGCAAGCCCGCTGACCTATCGCGTGCCGATGGCTTCGGCGCAGGTCAAATCGGCGGTGCTGCTGGCAGGACTCAATGCGCCCGGCATAACAACAGTCATCGAACCGGTCATGACCCGCGACCACACGGAAAAAATGCTGGCCGGTTTCGGCGCAGCACTTTCGGTCGAGACCGATGCGGCAGGCGTCCGCACCATTCGCCTTGAGGGTCAGGGCAAGCTCACCGGCCAGACGATCGATGTCCCCGGCGATCCCTCCTCCGCGGCCTTCCCGCTGGTGGCGGCATTGATCGTGCCCGGCTCCGACATAACCATCCGCAACGTGCTGATGAACCCGACGCGCACCGGCCTCATCCTGACGCTGCAGGAGATGGGCGCGGATATCGAGATCCTCGACCGGCGCATGACGGGCGGCGAGGATGTCGCCGACCTCCGCGTGCGCTCTTCTACGCTCAACGGCGTGACTGTGCCGGCTGAGCGCGCGCCGTCGATGATCGACGAATATCCGGTGCTGGCCGTCGCCGCCGCCTTTGCCGAGGGCACGACCATCATGCAGGGGCTGGAAGAGCTGCGGGTGAAGGAATCCGACCGGCTTTCGGCCGTCGCCGAGGGGCTGAAGCTCAACGGTGTCGACTGCATCGAAGGCAAGGATATGCTGACGGTTCAAGGCAGGCCTGACGGCAAGGGTCTCGGCAATACCGGCGGCGCCAAAGTGAGCACCCATCTCGACCACCGCATCGCCATGAGCTTTCTCGTCATGGGACTTGTGAGCGAACATCCTGTCACGATCGATGATTCCGCCATGATCGCCACCAGCTTTCCGGAATTTTTTGCTATGATGACAAGATTGGGCGCGACGATCGAAACTTAAGCCTGATAGACCGCGCCATTGGCCATCCGAAGCCTTATCGCACAAGGTTTCCCGGCAAGGCTCCCTGGGAATGGCACAGCAAACGGACCGAAGCCATGTATCAGCCGCCCCATCACCGCGAAGACGATCTCGGCACGCAGCACCAGCTGATCCGCGCGCACCCGCTGGGAATGCTCATCACTGCTGGTGACGGCGGGCTGATCGCCAATGCCGTGCCGTTTCACCTGAACGCGGAGCTTTCGCCGAAAGGGGCGCTGCAGGCGCATGTGGCCAGGGCGAACGACCAGTGGAAGGAGATTGCGGCCGGCGCGCCAGTGCTAGTCGTCTTCCAGGGCGCCGACACCTATATCACGCCCTCCTGGTATGCGACCAAGCGGGAGACCGGCAAAGTAGTGCCGACCTGGAACTATGCGATCGTACAGGTGCGCGGGAAGGCGCGAACGATCGAGGACCCCGCCTGGCTGCGCGCGCAGATCGGTGCGCTGACCGGCGAGAATGAGAGCGATCGCGCCCAGCCCTGGACGGTGGAAGATGCGCCGCCGGAGTTCATTGCCGCCCAGCTGAAAGGCATCATCGGCATCGAAATCGACATCGAGACGATTGACGGAAAATGGAAGGTGAGCCAGAACCGGCCGCTGGCTGATCGACAGGGCGTGGCCGAAGGTCTTGGCGCAATCGATCGAACGGATGCCGCCGAGATGGCCGATCTGGTGCGTCGCTACAGCAAATAACGGGATATCGGGTAGGGACGGAAGAAGACATGATCATCGCCATCGACGGACCAGCGGCTGCCGGCAAGGGAACTCTGGCGCGCCGGATCGCCGAAGCCTATGGTTATCATCATCTCGATACCGGCCTCACCTACCGCGCCACCGCCAAGGCCCTGCTCGATGCCGGACTGCCGCTTGACGATGAGACGATTGCCGAAGGCATGGCGCGCAAGGTCGATCTCGCCGGGCTCGACCGGGCCGTTCTCTCCCGGCACGAGATCGGCGAGGCCGCCTCGAAGATCGCAGTCATGCCGGCCGTGCGCCGCGCTCTGGTCGAAGCGCAGCGTCGTTTTGCGCAGAAGGAGCCGGGCGCCGTGCTCGACGGCCGTGATATCGGCACCGTGGTCTGCCCGGATGCGCCGGTAAAACTCTATGTGACGGCTTCGGTCGAAGTCCGGGCGAAACGGCGCTACGAAGAAATCATCGAAGCCGGTGGCAGCGCCGATTACGACGCCATTTTCGAGGATGTGAAGCGCCGCGACGAACGCGATATGGGCCGCACCGACAGCCCTTTGAAACCAGCTGAAGAGGCATACTTGCTAGATACCTCAGAAATGAGTATAGAAGCGGCGTTTCAGACGGCAAAGTCGATCATCGACGCCGCTCTGAGCCGAAATGCCTGAAAATTTGAGCGGCCTTCGCGCGCCTCGCGCCGGAAACCGCCGATTTCAAGATAGCCTGACATTCCGTCCAAGCGCCGGATAGCTTCCCGAAGGGAGGCGGACT
Source organism: Rhizobium pantanalense (assembly GCF_030182525.1). Taxonomy (NCBI): domain Bacteria; kingdom Pseudomonadati; phylum Pseudomonadota; class Alphaproteobacteria; order Hyphomicrobiales; family Rhizobiaceae; genus Rhizobium; species Rhizobium pantanalense. The sequence continues at coordinate 29,923 of NZ_JAQJCH010000017.1, read as the reverse complement.
GGGGTCAGGCCTGTTCAACGCGAACCACCGGCGCATCAGTGTCCAGATTGCATGATCGGGACACGCCAGGAGATTTTATGTCTGTAACTTCCCCCTCTCGCGAAGATTTCGCGGCCCTTCTCGAAGAATCCTTTGCCAAGAACGATCTGGCTGAAGGCTATGTCACCAAGGGCATCATCACCGCCATCGAAAAGGATGTCGCCGTTGTAGACGTCGGCCTCAAGGTCGAAGGCCGCATCGCCCTGAAGGAATTCGGTGCACGCGCCAAGGACGGCACGCTCAAGGTTGGCGATGAAGTCGAAGTCTATGTCGAGCGTATCGAAAACGCGCTTGGCGAAGCTGTTCTTTCGCGCGAAAAGGCTCGCCGCGAAGAAAGCTGGATCAAGCTCGAAGCCAAGTTCGAAGCTGGCGAGCGCGTTGAAGGCGTTATCTTCAACCAGGTCAAGGGCGGCTTCACCGTCGATCTCGACGGCGCTATCGCCTTCCTGCCACGTTCGCAGGTCGACATCCGTCCGATCCGCGACGTGACCCCGCTGATGCACAACCCGCAGCCCTTCGAAATCCTCAAGATGGACAAGCGCCGCGGCAACATCGTCGTTTCGCGACGTACGGTTCTGGAAGAGTCCCGTGCCGAGCAGCGTTCTGAAATCGTTCAGAACCTCGAAGAAGGCCAGGTTGTTGACGGTGTCGTCAAGAACATCACCGATTACGGTGCGTTCGTTGACCTCGGCGGCATCGACGGCCTATTGCACGTCACCGACATGGCATGGCGCCGTGTGAACCATCCGTCGGAAATCCTGTCCATCGGCCAGCAGGTCAAGGTACAGATCATCCGCATCAACCAGGAAACCCACCGCATCTCGCTCGGCATGAAGCAGCTCGAGAGCGATCCGTGGGATGGCATCCAGGCCAAGTATCCGGAAGGCAAGAAGATTTCCGGTACCGTCACGAATATCACCGACTACGGTGCGTTCGTCGAGCTGGAGCCGGGCATCGAAGGCCTCATCCACATTTCGGAAATGTCCTGGACCAAGAAGAACGTTCACCCCGGCAAGATCCTGTCCACGAGCCAGGAAGTCGAAGTCGTCGTTCTCGAAGTCGATCCGACCAAGCGTCGTATCTCGCTCGGCCTGAAGCAGACGCTGGAAAATCCGTGGGCAGCATTCGCCCGCAACCATCCGGCTGGCACCGAAGTCGAAGGCGAAGTCAAGAACAAGACCGAATTCGGCCTGTTCATCGGCCTCGACGGCGATGTGGACGGCATGGTTCACCTCTCCGACCTCGACTGGAACCGTCCGGGCGAGCAGGTCATCGAAGAGTACAACAAGGGTGACGTCGTCAAGGCTGTCGTTCTCGACGTTGACGTCGAGAAGGAACGCATCTCGCTCGGCATCAAGCAACTCGGCAAGGACGCAGTCGGCGAAGCAGCAGCTTCCGGCGACCTGCGCAAGAATGCAGTCGTTTCCTGCGAAGTCATCGCAGTCAACGACGGCGGCATCGAAGTGAAGCTCGTCAACCACGAAGACATCACCTCGTTCATCCGCCGCGCCGATCTGTCGCGTGACCGTGACGAACAGCGTCCGGAGCGTTTCTCGGTTGGTCAGGTTGTCGACGCCCGCGTCACCAACTTCTCCAAGAAGGACCGCAAGATCATGCTGTCCATCAAGGCTCTGGAAATCGCAGAAGAGAAGGAAGCCGTTGCTCAGTTCGGTTCGTCCGACTCGGGCGCTTCGCTCGGCGACATCCTGGGTGCGGCTCTGAAGAACCGCAACGCCGAATAATCTTCGGTAGATGCCTGAAAACAAAAGACCCGCCGGAGCGATCCGGCGGGTTTTTCTTTGTCCGTTCTGCGGCGTCCATGCCGCCTGTCCGTTGCAAGGTCGCCTATTCCCAGGTCACCATGCGCCGATAGAAATCGAAAGCGTGGTCTTGAAGCGGGTCGCGCAGAGGCTGCGGCAAGGCAACGAGTTCCGGCCTGACATTATCGTCCCCCGCAGAGGCCGGGCCAGCTTCCGCTTCGTCGGATGCCCCGCCCTCTGCCTGTGCCGACGATTCCTCCGCATGGGCCTGCTCTTCATCCTGATCTTGCGGGTTCTCCTCGTCCCGAGCTTGGCCGCCCTCCTCATCGCCGACGGGATCGACGCGATTGAGCAATTTCGATTCGCTGTGCTTATCAGGAGTGTCGACCGGCAGATAATTGGCCACAACGAAGGGAACGCCGAGCGGCAGGGGCGCCGACATCATCGCCTGCTCCGCAGCCTCATACACCCCTATCGGCGTTGCAGGCGACGTCTGCAACGGCGGCTTGCCGGAAGCGATGGGAAGAGCACCGGATGTTTCAGGCCCTTCCGCCAATGACGCCGGCATGGCCGCCACTGCGACCGGGCGATTGGGGCCTTCGTTAACGGCCGGTGGCTGCGTTGACGATGCCTGCGCCGCGCTATTGCCGGTCAGCGCCTGGGCGATGATCTTCTCCACGGAAGAGGAGGGATTGTTGATGATCTGCAAAAGGTCTGGATCGGTCGCCATCGCGGGCGGACTGATGACGACCTGCAGGCCCTGTTTGATGTCGGCTTCTATCTGCTGGATATCGCGCGGCACGGGCGGCGGTGTCAGCGGCGACCGGATCAATGCGACTTCGGTCGGGAGTTCGGCTTCGGCGGCAATTGCCGTCAGCAGCACGCTTGCAGTGAGATCATCGACAAGAGACGCGAGCGCGGAAGGCTGGACAGTAGCGGCCGTGGCGGCAGTGCTGCCGGCAGGTGCAGTTTGCGGGGCGGCGGCAACGTTTTGGGCGGCCGCCTGTGCTTGGGTCGGCTGTGCTTCGGCCACAGCCGACGCGGATTGAAGTTGTACGGAAACGCTCGATTGTGGCGTCTGCTGTAGCGCAGTCGGCTGTGCGGCGGGCTGAGCCGCCGCCGGTGTACCCACCGCAGGCGCAGGGGTCGGGATAGCGGAGGCCGGTTCGTCTGCAGCAGCGGCAAGCGCCGTTGCCAGGGCGGCCAGATCGGCTGCCTTCTGCAGCGGGGCAGATATAGGTGCCTGGGGGGCTGGCGTTTCCACTTCCCCGGCGTTCTGCCCATAGGAATTGACGACGGCCTTCAGCACGGCATCCGGCTCGGTGACCGACGCCTGTTCAAGGCTGAGGGCCAGCTGTACCGCTTGCGGGCTTTCGGGGTCCTCCAATGCTGCGGCCAGAAGCGGCAACGGCACCGGCGTCCTCATCTGCGCATCCATACGCTGCTGCGCGGCGGCGAGCTGCGGTGGCGTCAGGCTGCGGATTGCGGCGGCAACACGCTGCGCATAGGCAGTATTGCTTTCACCCGGCTCACGGGAAACATTCACCACCTTGCTGGCGGCATCGATCGCGGAAAGCAGACTGTCGAGCATGCGTTCGCGGGCCGCGACCAGCAGCATGTTCAGCTTGCCCTCGACGCTGGCATTGACCGCACTCGACAGGACGGCGAGCGGCGTTGCCGTCGTCTGAAGCCCGGAGGTCTCGGCCGTTGCGGCGATCGGCTTCTCAATGGACACACCCACAGCGGACACGGCACCAACGGGAAGCAACATGACATGCTCCTTTGTCTGGCAAGGCGACGATGGAAGCGGGAAGCAGGTTCAATCGAGGTCGCTCATGCGGCCTGTGGATTTCCTAGCGCCGAGTGGCCGAATTGGCGAGGCGCGAACGCGCAGACCTGGAAATCATCCGCAAAATAGCAGTCGAGTCCTTAACAGATCCCTAAATAAAGGAGCCGATGCCGCTTGTGCAGCACCGGCCCCTGGATTTCGCCCTGCAAGCCAAGCAATCAGCTGTGCGCGAAGATATCCGCCTCTTCCCAGCCGAGAAGGTCGAGCTTGGCGCGCGTCGGCAGGAAGGCGAAGCAATCATCCGCATAGTCCATGCGGCCATCGCGCAGCAGGCGTTGCGTCAGCTTTTCCCGTAGCGCATGCAGATAAAGTACGTCGGAGGCGGCATATTCGAGCTGCGCCGGGGACAGCGTTTCCGCCGCCCAGTCTGACGATTGCTGCGCCTTGGAAATATCGACGTCCAACATCTCCTTGAGATTGTCCTTCAGGCCGTGACGGTCGGTATAGGTACGGCAGAGACGCGAGGCGATCTTGGTGCAGAAGACCGGCGTCGTGGTAACGCCGAACGTATGGAACAACACGGCGATATCAAAGCGGCCGTAATGAAAGATCTTCTGATGCGTCGGGTCGGCGAGCATGGCAACGAGATTGGGCGCCTGCTTCTGGCCGGCCGCGATGCGGATGATGTCGGCCGTGCCGTCGCCCGGCGAAAGCTGCACGAGGCAAAGCCGGTCACGGCGCGGAACGAGGCCGAGGGTTTCGGTATCGATGGCAATGGCGCCGGTGTAGCGTGCGGCATCCTCAGTGGAAATATCGCCTTCGTGATAGCGGATGGTGGCAGCCATGAGATTCTCCCGGCTCTGTCCTTCTGAATTCGCTTTTCGTCCGTTCTATAGAACAGATGGGGTGAGAACCATACCGGCGCCTGTCAAAAAGTCGGCGGCGTATTGATCCAGAGCAATATGGTCTCACCATCATGGCGGTTGCGCCAGGAATGATAGCGGCGGCTTTCGAAATAAAGGGAATCACCCGGCAGGAGATCGAAGAATTGGTCGCTGTCGAGCACCAGCTCCAGGCGACCGGCGAGAACGTGAATGAATTCCTCTCCCTCGTGGCGATAAGCGCCTTCGCTCGTCGCACCAGGTGCGAGCACGAAGCGATGGCAATCCATCATCGTCCGTCCTTCGGCAAGAAGCTGGACAGTGACGCCCGGCGTCGTCGCCGGCCAGGAACGCCATTCGCCTGACCGGATGAGTGCGGGAACATCTTCCCGCTCCTCACCAGACAGGCGCGATACCGTCGTGCCATAATAATCCGCGAGGTCGTGCAGCGTCTTGAAGCTGACACCCTGCGAGGTGCGTTCCAGAGTCGAGAGCGTCGACGACGTCATACCGATGTCGCCGGCAACCTGCTCCAGCGTCTTGCCGGCGGCGTGGCGTAGCGAGCGAAGTCTGCGGCCGATATCCGAAGCGGCCAGTTGCTCGCCATTCTCCGATCCGGCGGCACCGCCCTCCTCCATCTCGAGCGCTTCGCGAATCGCCGCCGGATTGAGGCCGCGCTCGGCGCGGAACCAGGAGATACGCTTCAGCCGTGCCACGTCGTCGGCGCTGTACTGGCGGTGCCCGGTCTCGGAGCGGGAGGGGACGACAAGCCCCTGGCTTTCCCACAGGCGCAAGGTGGAGGCCGATACGCCGGCAAGACGCGCCGCTTCCGCCACCTTGTAGCGCACGGGGTAGCGCTCCGGCTCGATGCTGCTCATTTGCCAATATCCCTGATTTTTGTCTTTCGATCCGTTTAGCATGGATGGCGCGGCTTAGCGCGCCTTAAAAGCCGCGTGGCACTCCATGGGAGCCTTTCGCGCGTTCTTGTCACCCGCATAAAATCCCACTTGAAATCTTGCAGGAAAAATGTAGGAGTTTTCTAAATAACTTGCAGAACTTCTGCAAGATAATTCGAAAACGCCTTCCTGGGAGCCACTGCAATGACCCTGACAGAGCGGAAGAACGCCGCCATTTCCCGCGGCATCGGCATGACGACGCAGATTTACGCCGACCGCGCCGAAAACGCCGAGATCTGGGACAAGGAAGGCAGTCGCTATATCGACTTTGCCTCCGGCATCGCCGTGGTGAATACGGGCCATCGCCATCCCCGCGTCATTGCTGCCGTCAAGGAACAGCTCGATCGCTTCACGCATACCTGCCACCAGGTCGTGCCCTATGAGAGCTATGTGCATCTGGCCGAGCGGCTGAACGCGATCGTCCCCGGCGACTTCGCCAAGAAGACGATCTTCGTGACGACGGGCGCAGAAGCGGTCGAAAACGCCGTGAAGATCGCCCGCGCCGCTACCGGCCGTTCCGCCATAATCGCTTTCGGCGGCGGTTTCCATGGCCGTACCTTCATGGGTATGGCGCTGACCGGCAAGGTCGCGCCCTATAAGATCGGCTTCGGCCCGATGCCGGGCGATGTCTTCCATGCGCCCTTCCCGGTACCGCTGCACGGCATCAGCGTCGAGCAGTCGCTGGCGACGCTGAAGAAGCTCTTTGCCGCCGATGTCGATCCGCAGCGCGTGGCCGCCATCATCCTCGAGCCCGTCCAGGGCGAAGGCGGTTTCTATCCGGCGCCGTCAGCCTTCATGAAGGCGCTGCGCGAAATCTGCGACCAGCACGGCATTCTCCTGATAGCCGACGAGGTTCAGACCGGCTTTGCGCGCACCGGCAAGATGTTCGCGATGGATCACCATGAGGTGGCGGCCGATCTTGTCACCATGGCGAAGAGCCTTGCCGGCGGCTTCCCACTCGCCGCCGTCACCGGTCGTGCGGAGATCATGGATGCACCGGCTCCAGGCGGTCTTGGCGGCACCTATGGCGGCAATCCGCTCGGCATCGCCGCAGCCCATGCCGTGCTCGACGTCATCGCCGACGAAGGCCTATGCGACCGCGCCAATCAACTCGGCTCACGCCTGAAACAGCGGCTGGAATCGCTGCGCGACAAGGTGCCGGAGATCGCCGATATCCGCGGTCCCGGCTTCATGAACGCGGTGGAATTCAATGATGCGGCGACCAAGCTGCCGAGTGCGGATTTCGCCAACAAGGTGCGGCTGATCGCGCTCGACAAGGGGCTGATTCTTTTGACCTGCGGCGTCTATGGCAATGTCATCCGGTTCCTGTCGCCGATCACCATTCAGGACGGCGTGTTCAGCGAAGCTCTCGACATTCTCGAGGCATCGCTGATCGAGGCGAGCGCCTCGCATTAACGAAGCCGACCCGCGTAGTTCCCTTATCCGTCCGTGCAGCCTGCCGGGCGAAACCTGTCGGAGTGCATAGCATGTCCTTTACAACAGCAATGACCAAGCATGTTCCCTTCTCTTCGCCCCTCCTGCGCGCCGCCGGCTATATCAACGGCGCCTGGGTGGGCGGCGGGGCGACGAAGACCTTCGATGTCATCAATCCCGCGACAGGCGAAGTGCTTGCCTCGCTGCCGGATATGGGCGCCGCCGAGACGACGGCAGCGATCGATGCCGCCTATAGTGCCCAAGTAGCCTGGGCCGCCCGCCCGGCCAAAGAACGAGCCGCAATCTTACGCAAATGGTTCGACCTCATGATCGCCAATGCCGATGAGCTGGCGACAATCCTGACTGCCGAGATGGGCAAGCCGCTGCCGGAAGCCAGAGGCGAGATCCTCTACGCCGCGTCCTATGTCGAATGGTATGCGGAAGAGGCCAAGCGTATCTATGGCGAAACCATCCCCGCGCCGTCCAACGACAAGCGCATGGTCGTCATCAAGCAGCCGGTCGGCGTCGTCGGCACGATCACGCCCTGGAATTTCCCGGCCGCCATGATCGCCCGGAAGATCGCACCGGCCCTTGCTGTCGGCTGCACCGTCGTCTCGAAGCCGGCCGAGCAGACGCCGCTGACGGCGATCGCGCTGGCCGTTCTCGCCGAAGAAGCAGGCATTCCCCCAGGCGTTCTCAACATCATCGTCGGCCTCGATGGCCCGGCGATCGGCCGCGAGCTTTGCGGCAATGCGAAGGTGCGCAAGATCAGCTTCACGGGCTCGACGGAGGTCGGCCGCATCCTGATGCGCCAGTGCGCCGACCAGATCAAAAAGGTCAGCCTCGAACTCGGCGGCAACGCGCCTTTCATCGTCTTTGATGACGCCGATCTCGATGCCGCCGTCGAAGGCGCCATGGCTTCGAAATATCGCAATGCCGGCCAGACCTGCGTCTGCGCCAACCGCATCTATGTTCAGTCCAACGTTTATGACGCCTTTGCCGCCAAGCTTGCCGCGAAAGTGGGCGAACTTTCCGTGGGTGACGGCTTCAAGCCAGGCGTGACCGTAGGGCCGCTGATCGACGAACAGGGTGTCGCCAAGGCCGAGGATCATGTGCGGGATGCCGTCTCCAAGGGCGCCCGCATTGTGGCGGGCGGGAAGCGCATCGAGGGTGTCGGCACCTTCTTCGCGCCGACGATCCTGACCGGCGTCGACCGGAGCATGAAGGTCGCCCGCGAGGAAACCTTCGGTCCTGTTGCACCGCTTTTCCGCTTCGACGCCGTCGAGGATGTCATTCAGCAGGCGAATGATACCGAATTCGGCCTCGCCGCCTATTTCTTCGCCGGAGACCTGAAAAAGGTCTGGCGCGTGGCGGAAGCGCTGGAATACGGCATGGTCGGCATCAATACCGGCCTGATGTCGTCGGAAACGGCACCCTTCGGCGGCATCAAGCAATCGGGGCTCGGCCGCGAAGGCTCGCGCCACGGCGCCGACGACTATCTGGAAATGAAGTATCTCTGCATCGGCAATCTATAGCCGGCTATCAAGTTGAAGTGATATGAATGCGGCCCTGCCACAGCCGGGCCGCGCTCAACCGATCGGTATAAAAGGCGCCGGTATCGAGATTGAGCCTGAGGCCATTGACTTCGGCCCGCTGGACTGGCGTGTGGCCATGGATGATCAGCTTCGGCAGCGGCTGTGCGCTGTCGTGGAAGCGCGAGCGGATGAAGACCAGGTCGTCGTCCTGCTGGTCGGCAATCGACCGATCCGGATCAATGCCGGCATGGACGAACAGCACCTCTGGCGTATCCAGCATAATAGGCAGTCGGCGCAGGAAATTGACGTGATCATCGGGCAGCCAGGTGCGGATAAACGTGTCGAGCTTCTTCTGCTTGGGATATAATTGCTGAAGGCGAGGGATATCCACGCCATATGAGGCGAGCGTCGCATCACCACCCAGCGCCACCCAATCCTCGAGAGATATCTCGCCATCGACATAGGCGAGCATCGCCATTTCGTGATTGCCGGTGAGGCAGATGCGGTCGAAACCGTTCGGCGGCGGCGCCATGAGGCGGCCAACCACTTGCGCTGACGCCGGACCGCGATCTATGAAGTCGCCCAGCATGATGATGAGCTTTCGACCGGGAAGCCCCGCCGCGTCGGCAAAAATCTTGCGCTCCAGTGCGCTGAGGAGATCGTAACGGCCGTGGACATCCCCGATGACGTAGGTGGGCATGTCGAGATGTTCGAGCCAGTCCCGGCGCCGACGGTGGCCGAAGCCATTGGCCATTTTTTTGCGTATCCTGGATGCCGCCATGAAACTGCCTTTCGAGCGTACGCCCCGGAACGCCTCAACTGTGTCTGCAAAAAGGACTCAAAAGCGACGATTCTTTGCCAGAAAGACGGAAATCATCGCTGATAATGGTTCCGACGGCAGACCTCGGCCAGCGGCACCAACCCGCCTTGCGGCAAAGCGTCCCGAACGGCGCCTTTATGCATGGAGAAAGTTGACAGTGCGTATCCGCAATCTTATCGCGCTGACAACGTTGGTGCGAGAAATTCCCACCGTTCAACCCGAGAAAAACATGGGTGCCGGGCAGCTTCGGCATATTGCCTGCCGGATTGCCGCCGCAAACGACATGCCTCAAACTGGAACGTCCCATTCATGGCGCCTGTAAACTTATCGTGAAATCCTGATGGAACCGACGACAGCGCTCCAACTCTGCCGCTTCCTGCATGACGCATCCCTGATGTTTCTATGGGGCGCCTGTGCCTATCTCTCTCTGTTCGTGCCGAGAGCGCTTGCCGACGCCGTTTGGCGTATGGCTGCAAAACCGCTTTTGCTGATTGTTGCGACTGCGGTTTTAACGGCACTGGCCGCATTGCCGGTAACGACGGCGAATATCGGCAACGGCTGGAGCGATGCGCTCAATGGCGGCATGATGCATGATGTGGTTTTCGAAACCACGGTCGGGATTGCATGGCAGGCACAAGTGCTGGCAGCCATCGTGATGGTTTGCACCTTGCTGTTGCCACAGAGCCGGCGCCGCCATGGGATGGCCCTGGGCGCCGGCCTCGGTCTTGCCTCGCTGTCATTAACCGGGCATGCCTCGATGCTGGAGGGATGGATGCAGCAGGTGCACAGGGCCAATGATATCCTGCATGTGCTTGCCGGCGGCGGCTGGCTGGGGGCGCTGGTGCCGCTGATCCCTATCCTCACGCTTCTCGGACAGCCGGAATGCCGGGCAGAAGCGCAAGTGGCGTTGCGCCGGTTCTCCAATGCCGGTCACGCAGCAGTCGCGCTTGTCATCCTCTCCGGCATCGTCAATACGCTGCTGATCCTGAAACGCCTGCCGATGGACTGGTCCTCGTCCTATCAGAGGCTGCTTGCCATCAAGATCGGGCTGGTCGCCATCATGGCGGTGCTGGCCATCGTCAACCGCTACGTCTTCGTTCCCTGGATCGGCCGCAAGCCGGCTCGCGCGCTGCTGGTCCTCCGGCTTGGAAGCATCGCCGAGATCGTCATCGGCATTGCCGTCATCGGGCTCGTCGCCGTCTTCGGCATGATGGAGCCGGTCTAGAGCCGTTTCGCTTTTCTTCGAATCGCGAAAATGCTCTATCTCCTTGTTTTACGCAATTCCTGACGGAAAACCGCTACGCACTTTTCCTGGAATTGCTCTAACCGCCGAGCGATTTCACGACGGCGCGAACGGCCGCCGGATCTTGCGTCGCCGGCTTGTATTCCAGCCCCACCCTGCCGCGATAGCCTTGGGCGAACAGCCAATCCAGCCGCTCCGCCAGATCGATGTGGCCGGTGCCGGGATCGTTACGGCCGGGATGATCGGCAACATGGAGATGGACGATACGGTCGATGCGATCGCCGACGGCCTCACGCGTATCCTCGCCCATGACAGCCGAATGATAGAGATCGTAGACGATGCCGATTTCCGGGCGGCCGACCTCATCGACGATATCGAGGCCTTCTACGGTCGAGGACAGATAGTAGCCGGCATGGTCTATTTTCGTGTTCAGCGGCTCGAGGCCGAGCCGCACGCCGGACCCTTCGAGAATATTGGCACCGGCGCCGAGGGCAGCGACGATGGCCGCGCGCTGCTCGGCACGGGAAAACTCCGGCAGATCATCGCCGGCCTGCGCGATCAGAACCGGCGCGCCAAGGCGCTGGGCGATAGCAACGGACTCTCGCAACCCCTTCAGCCACGCCTCTTTGTTTACCGGTTTCGTCAGCGCGATCATCGGCTCCGCGACAAGACCGGAAACCACAATGCCGGTCTCGGCGACGGCAGCCGCGATCGCGTCCAGGTCCTTGTTGGTCCAGTGCCAGAATTCGACCGCATCGAACCCCGCGGCATGTGCCAGCCGGACACGATCGGCAAAAGCGTCGCCGTCGCGCGCGAATAACCACTCGATACAAGCCGAAAACTGCCGCATGAGATTCTCCTCCCTCATCGGTGAGGAGCAATGCGCGAGATCGCTCATGGCCGCAAGGTCTCACGAACGATAATGTTGCTGCGGCGGTCGATGCATCGAAGGCTTGATGGCTTCGACATTCATTGCCGATAGCACGCGCATGTCGCGACGGAAATCGGAAGGCGTCATGCCGGCAATGTGACGGAAGGATTTGTTGAAGGCACTGATCGAGCCGAAGCCGCTGTCCATCGCCACCTGCAGCACATTGGCGCCATCCCGCATCAGCATCGCCTGGGCGCGCGACAGGCGCAGCAGGTTCACATATTTGGCCAACGTCATGCCGGTGGATTTCTTGAAAAGGTTCATCGCATATTTCGGGTGGAGATGCGCGGCCTTGGCAATATCGACCGTATCGATGTCGTGCAGGAAATTATCGGCAATGAAGTCGCACATGCGCGCCAGGCTACGCGAGGATTGCGGATGGGCCTGGTCGTTCGTCAGGCTTTCCTGCTTCTCCGGCACCATGCGATAGGGCTCGAAGGCGATGCGCTCCAGGCGCAGGAGAAGTTCCGCGACGGCATGTTCGGCCTTGGCGCCGTCTTCGGACATGACATAACGATGCCACCGGGCGAAATTTTCGTCGTCTGCAGCATCGGTCGCCGAGCTTATCAGCGCCTGCCCGCGAATGAGGCGGCCGGAAATATCGAGCGGCAGCCGCAGGCGGAAAAAATGGACGAGCGGCAGATGCGCGCCCGCATAGATCGAATCCTCCGACAGCTCGTCCAGCTGATGCGGCTGGCCGCCCCAGAAAAGGCAGATCTCGCCGGCTCTCAAAGTAAGCTCGTGATCGCCGATGCGGTAATGCACGGTGCCGCGGACGATGTAGTTGACTTCCACCTGCGCGTGCCAATGCGGCTTTGCCATCGGCAACGGGTGGTTATGAAACATCTGCAGGACGTTTGGGAGCCCTTCGACGCTGCTCGCGCCCGGCTGATAAACCGCCCGTTGACCTACCTTACTTTTCGCCAAGTCGATGTTCCTTTTTTAGGAGACAGAAGCGTACCGACAGCTAGTTTAAGCGTGTTCTCTTGAGGACGGCAATTGAAAAGGGAGGATTTTCAATGCGTTTAAAACTTGCTGGAGCGACGGCCCTTGCTGCCCTGCTCGCTTCCGGTTCTGCCTTTGCTGAGCAAACCACCATTACGGTCTGGAGCTGGAACATCGCCGCATCGGCGCTGAAGTCCACAGTCGAGGGGTTCAACAAGAAATATCCTGACATCAAGGTCGAGGTTCAAGACATCGGCAACCCGCAGGTCTTCGATAAGATGCTGGCCGCTTGCGCCGCCGGTGGCGACGGTCTGCCCGACGTCATGTCGATCGAAAACCACAAGGCTTCGATCTTCTGGAACCGCTTTCCGGACTGCCTGACCGATCTCACGAAGCTCGGCTATAACGACGAGCTGAAGAAGCAGTTCCCGGATTTCAAGCGCGCCGAGCTTGAAGTCGGCGATGCCGCCTACGCGATGCCGTGGGATTCCGGTCCGGTTACCATGTTCTATCGCCGCGACATGTATGAAAAGGCCGGCGTCGATCCGGCAACGATCAAGACCTGGGACGATTTCATTGCCGCCGGCAAGAAGATCTCAGCCGCCAATCCCGGTGTCGTCATGACGCAGGCCGATCTCAATGGCGATAGCGAATGGTTCCGCATGCTCGCCAACGAACAAGGCTGCGGCTATTTTTCGAGTGACAGCCAGAGCATCACCGTCAACCAGCCCGGCTGCGTCAAGGCGCTGGACAAGGTGAAAGAGATCAAGGACGCGGGCCTGATGACCGCGGCAAACTGGAACGAGAAAATTCAGGCGAACACTGCAAGCAAGGTGGCATCGCAGCTCTATGGCGGCTGGTATGAAGGCACCGTCCGCTCCACCTCGCCTGATCTCGCCGGCAAATGGGGCGTCTACCCGATGCCGAGCATGACGGCCGACGGCCCGCACGCGGCCAATCTCGGCGGTTCCTCGCTCGCAATCGCCAGCGGCTCCAAGCACAAAGAGGCTGCCTGGAAATTCCTCGAATACACGCTTGGCACCAATGAGGGCCAGGTGACGATGCTGAAGTCCTTCGGTCTCGTGCCGTCGCTATTGACGGCGGTCAAGGATCCCTTCGTCAACGAACCGCAGCCCTATTGGGGCGGGCAAAAGGTCTGGGCCGATATCCTCGCCACCCTGCCGAAAATCCATCCGAGCCCAGGTACGCAATATTTCAGCGACGCCGATGAGATCATCAAAGCCGTCCAGACGAAATATCTTGCCGGCGGCTATCCAAACGGCAAGGCCGCGCTCGATGATGCGGCACAGCAGATCGCCTCGGCGACGGGCTTGCCGCTTGCGAAATGAGTGACACTGCCGGGCGCGCATCCCAAGCCGCGCCCGGCATCCCCGCCGCCCTCTAGAGCCTGACGTCGCCCGAAAACCGCCTACACTTTTCGGCGTCACGCTCTAGAGGGCGGCGGGGATGCGATGTCACGCATCATTTCCCTGCGCTTAAAGGAGAAGGCTTTCATGCGGTTGCGAAACCGGAGCGCCTATGCGTTCCTTGCACCCTATCTTCTGGTATTCGCCGCTTTCTGGGTTTGGCCGATCATCGATTCGTTCCTGATCTCGTTCCAGAATACCCGGGTTAATCCGTGGACCTTCAACCTGTCGCTAAATTGGGGGCGGCTGTTCGGTGATCCGGCATTCTACAACGCGCTTGAAAATACGCTGATCATTCTGATCGTTCAGGTGCCGGTCATGATCACGCTCGCCACTGTCATGGCGGTGCTGCTGAATTCACCGCTGTTGAAGGCACGTGGCATTTTTCGCTTCGCTTTCTTCGCGCCCGTCGTCGTTGGCGAGGTCGCCTATGCCGCGGTCTTCCGCCTGATGTTCAACGTCGATTTCGGCATCATCAACAAGCTGCTCGGTGGCATCGGCATAGCACCCATATCGTGGTTTGCCGACTCCCATGCCGCCATGGTCCTCATCATCATCGCCGTCACCTGGCGCTGGGCAGGTTATAACGCCATCATCATCCTGTCCGGGCTGCAATCGATCCCCGAGGATGTCTACGAGGCTGCAACCCTCGACCGCGTCAGCCGCTTCAAGCAGTTCATCCACATCACACTGCCGCTCCTGAAGCCGATCATTCTATTCTGCGTGGTCCTGTCCGTCATCGGCACCATGCAGCTCTTCACCGAACCATATCTGATCACCAACAGGGGTGGCCCCGGCGGCGGGACGGAAACGCTCGGCCTGCTGCTCTATCGCCAGGCCTTCCAGTCGACCAACTTCGGCTATGCCTCGGCGATCGCCTATACGATGGCGGCGCTTGCTGTCGCCATCTCTCTTCTCAATCTCTGGGTGGGGCGCGAACCGAAATGAAATCAAAATCCAGATCCACTCTGATCCGCTCGATCGCCTTGCATGGCCTGCTGGCGCCGCTCGCCATCATCTGGCTGTTTCCGCTCTGGATGATGTTCGTCTTCTCGACCATGCCCGATTACGGCATTTTCAGCCCGGGCATCATCCTGACACCGTCGACCGGTTTCATGGACAACTTCCGGAACCTGCAGGCCGACACCAACTTCATCGGCGCGATGACGATCTCCATCGTCGTTGCGGTCGTCTACACCTTCCTGTCCGTCCTGCTGACATCGATGGCCGGATGGGCGCTGGCGCGTTACCAGTTCGCCGGCCGTTCGGGCGTCATCGGCATCATCCTCGGCACAATCACGCTGCCCTACTCCGTCGTCATCATTCCGCAATTCATCATGGTGGCGCGCGATTTCGGGCTGGCGAATACATGGGTTGCGCTGATCGTACCGCCGCTCTTCAATTCGCTCGGCGTGCTGTTCATGCGTCAGGCCTTCTCGATGATGCCAGGCGAGCTCTTTGACGCCGCCCGCGTCGAAGGCGTCAAGGAATGGCAGATCTTCCTGCGCATCGCCCTGCCGCTCGCAAGGCCGACGATGGCGGCACTCGCCATCATCCTGTTTCTGGCCTCCTGGAATAACTACCTATGGCCGCTGCTCATCAACTCCCGGCCGGGGATGATGACCGCACCCGTGGCGCTCGGAACGCTGATCGGCCTCACAAGGGTCTCCTGGGGCGGCATCATGGCCGGTGCCGTAATGCTGACGGCGCCGATCCTCATCATCTTCGTTCTCCTGCAACGCCACTTCATCGCCGGCATTGCCGCCGGCGCAATCAAATAATTCCGGGAGATCCGTATGGCTGAACTTTCTCTCACCAATATCGTCAAACGCTACGGTTCGCTGGAAATCATCCACGGCGCCAATCTCGAGGTGAAGGACGGCGAATTCGTCGTCTTCGTCGGGCCGTCCGGATGTGGCAAGTCGACACTGCTGCGTATGATCGCCGGGCTGGAGGATATTTCCGGCGGCGAGCTCAAGATCGGCGGCCGTATCGTCAATGACGTGGAACCGGCCGATCGTGGCATCGCCATGGTCTTCCAGTCCTATGCCCTCTACCCGCACCTGACCGTCGAGCAGAACCTTAATTTCGGGCTGCGCATGAACGGCAATCCGAAGGCCGACACCGATCGTCGCGTCAAGCAGGCCGCCGAGATCCTGCAGATTACGGAGCTGATGCAGCGTCGGCCGAAGCAGCTTTCCGGCGGTCAGCGCCAGCGCGTCGCCATCGGCCGCGCCATCGTGCGCGAACCGCAGATCTTCCTGTTCGACGAGCCGCTCTCCAACCTCGACGCCGAACTGCGCGTGCAGATGCGCGTCGAAATCTCGCGCCTTCACAAGAAGCTCGGCACGACGATGATCTACGTCACCCACGACCAGACGGAAGCCATGACGCTCGCCGACAAGATCGTCGTGCTGCGCGGCGGCAATATCGAGCAGGTAGGCGCGCCGCTTGACCTTTATGACGACCCGGCCAACCAGTTCGTCGCAGGCTTCGTCGGCTCGCCGAAAATGAACTTCCTGCAGGCTGAGGTGGCTGACAATCAGCAGGGCCGCATCGCCGTCGTGCTCAAGGGCCAGCGCAACATCCGCCTGACGTTGCCCGTTTCCTCGGCAAAGGTGGAAGTCGGCCAGCCGGTGACGCTCGGCGTCCGTCCGGAACATTTCCTCGAAGCGGGGCGCGGCGACGTCGACATGACCGTCGATGTCGATGTCGCTGAGCATCTCGGCAATACCAGCTACATCTACGCCAATATCGAAGGCGGCGAGCAGATCGTCATCGAGCGCGAGGAGTCCCGCAACACGGGCAACCGCGACAAGCTCACCGTGGCGCTTTCGGCCGCCAAGACATTCCTGTTCGACAGCGCTGGCAACCGATTGCGGTAAGCGCTGCCTATTCTCCCAAGACAGCATGCAGATTTAGGAAAGGATCGTTCCATGACCACTGAGACACGAATCCGCTGGGGCATCATCGGCCCCGGCAGGATCGCACAGACTTTTGCCGATGGTATTGCCCATTCCCGCAGCGGCAAGCTGGTGGCGATCGCCAGCCGCAACCCGGACAAGCCGGGTCTCGGCGACGGTTTCCCGGGCGCGCGCATCGTCAATGGCTATGAAGCCCTGCTCGCCGACAAGGAGATCGACGCCGTCTACATCGCCACGCCGCACACCGGCCATGCCGAATGGGCGATCAAGGCGATCCGCGCCGGCAAGCATGTGCTCGTCGAAAAGCCGATCGCGCTTTCGGCCTTCGATGCGGAAGCCATCTACTATGAAGCCAAGAAGGCCGGTGTCTTCGCCGGCGAAGCCTTCATGTATCGCGTCCATCCGCAGACGGCGAAACTGATCGAGCTCGTCAAGAGCGGCGTGATCGGCGACTTGCGCATCATCCGCTCATCCTTTGGTTTCAACATGGGCAAGGTCAATCCGGAACACCGGCTGTTTGCCAATGAGACGGCCGGCGGCGGCATTCTCGATGTCGGCGGCTATCCGGTCTCTATGGCCCGCCTGATCGCCGGTGCGGTCGATGGCAAGCCGTTCCTCGATCCGGAAAAGGTATCGGGCGTCGGCCACCTCGGCCAGACCGGTGTCGACGAATGGGCTTCCGCCGTCCTGAAGTTCCCCAATAGCATCATCGCCGAAGTGTCCTGCTCGATCATGGCGAACCAGGACAACACGCTGCGCATCATCGGCTCCGAAGGCCGTATCGAAGTCAAGGACTTCTGGTTCGCCTCAGGCCACAAGGGCGGCATCGGCAAGATCGACGTCATCAAGGGTGGCGAGACAGAGACGATCGAGGTCAAGGAAGATCGCTGGCTCTATTCTTTCGAGGTCGATGCGGCCGGCGATGCCATCCGCGCCGGAAACAAGGAATTCGCATATCCCGGCATCAGCTGGGTCGATTCGATCGGAAACCTCAAGGTGCTCGACCAATGGCGCACGTCGATCGGCCTGGAATATAGCGTCGAGAAGGCAGCAAAACGGACGCAGAACATCGCCGGCGCGACCGTCACCAAGGGCAACAGCATTCCGAAGCGCAGCATTCCGGGTATCTCAAAGCCGGCATCGATCGTCACGCTCGGCTTCGAATTCTTCCCGAATTTCGCAGCCGCCTCGCTGACGCTCGACGCCTTCTATGAAGCCGGCGGCAATGCCTTCGACACGGCCTACGTCTATGGCGGCGGCAAGACGGAGAGCATCTTCGGCGACTGGCACACCAGCCGCAACGTGCCGCGCGAGGAGATCGTGCTGATCGGCAAGGGTGCGCATTCGCCGCTCTGCTATCCGGATGTGATCGCCAAGCAGCTCGACCAATCCCTCAATCGCCTGAAGACCGACTATGTCGACATCTACTTCATGCATCGCGACAATACCGACGTTCCGGTCGGCGAGTTCGTCGATGCGATGGATGCCGAAGTGAAGGCCGGCCGCATTCGCGGCATCTTCGGCGGCTCAAACTGGACGCGCGCCCGCTTCGACGAGGCGATCGCCTATGCCGAGAAGAACGGCAAGACGGCACCGGCGGCCCTTTCCAACAACTTCTCGCTCGCGGAAATGCTCGACCCGATCTGGGCCGGCTGCATCGCCGCCTCGGACGATGAGTGGAAGGCCTGGCTGAATGCCAAGCAGATCCCGAACTTCGCCTGGTCGAGCCAGGGCCGCGGCTTCTTCACCGACCGCGCCGGCCGCGACAAGCGCGACGATGAGGAACTGGTTCGCGTCTGGTATTCCGACCGCAATTTCGGTCGTCGCGACAGGGCGATCGAACTGGCGCAGAAGCTCGGCCGCAGCCCGATCCATATCGCGCTTGCCTATGTCGTCGCGCAGCCCTTCCCTGTGATACCGCTGATCGGACCGCGCACGATCGCCGAGCTGGAAGACAGCCTCTCGGCGCTCGACATCAAGCTGACGCCGGAACAGGTGAAGTGGCTCGAGGGCTGAAATAGGTCTGGCGCCGTCAAGCAGCGCTGAAACAAAACGCCCATCCGGGAGATCGGATGGGCTTTTTCATGCCTGCCTGAATGACCATCAAACGATCACGCGGCAAAGCCGAATGTCGCCGCATCAGCCCCTTCGAGCCGCAGCAGATAGGCCTTGCGCTCGAGACCGCCGGCGAACCCGCGCAAATCACCGGCCGATCCCACGACACGATGACAGGGTGCGATGATCGAGATCGGGTTGCGGCCGTTGGCGGCGCCGACGGCGCGGATTGCCTTTGCCGAGCCAATCTCGGTCGCGATCTGCCGGTAGCTGCGCGTTTCGCCGAAGGGAATGGCGAGCAGCGCCTGCCAGACCTTCTGTTGGAACTCCGTACCGGCAAAATTGAGCGGCAGATCGAAAGTCCGTCGTTTGCCGGCGAAATATTCGCGCAGCTGCCGCTCGGTCTCCACCAGCACAGGATGGCTGTCATCTTCGGCTACGATCGACAGCGGCACGCGGCCGGGCCGGTCATTGTCCCAGAGGATCGCGGCAAGGCCATCATCACTGCCGACGAGCTTCAAGGCGCCAACGGGCGAGTTCATGATGCGATAGACATACTGCTTTTCCGCATTTTTCTGCGCTTTGGTCATGCCGATATCCTTTCTTTGAATTGCGCTCGTGGCATCGGGCGAGATTGCCTCTGATGGAGCACTTATGTCGCTATTGGACCTCAAATGACGGCTTGCAACCACCCGAAAACGGACGGCAGGCAGGAAAATCCCGCGATTTTCGGATTCATGTGCTCAGCCGCAAGATGACGCAGCCTCTATGCGCACGCTTGGGGAATAGGCTGGAATTGTGTAGAATCGGCGAAGAACAGATCATCCAGCATGCGGAGCCCGATATGACAGTTCGCCCGCCGCGCAATTTCAATCCTTCGCAGACAAACGAGACCGGCCTCGGCATTCTCGAATATGAGATGATGTCGGAACGCGCCAGTACGCTCGGCCATCACGGCATGAAGGTGGAAGCGGCGCTTGCAGCCTTGCAGGAGGGCGAGGCCAAGGGCAAGGAGGGCATCGAGCACGAGCGGCTGGTGGATATCGCCGCGCAAGCCGTCTGGGCCATGTTCATCCATCGCGAGATCTGCGGCCTGCGCAACGGCCGCGATGTCATCCAGCGCTACGGCATTCCGAACAAGGTGCTTGCCCGCCTCGGCGCCAGCCCGAGACATCCCTGAATATCAGGATTTCAAGATCGCCTGGAAACGCGGATCGAAGGCGTGGCCTATCGGCTCTGCCGCCGCACCGCGCGCCACTGCCCAGGGATCGGTCATGCCGAGCTGCAGGCGCGGCAGCAACCGGTCGGGACGATCGGCATTGGAGGGCAAAAGCGGCTGCATGGCGGCCATCAGCCGCGTTGCGAGCGCCGGGGGCGCGCCGCCGCACAGAATCACCGTCTGCGGATCGAAGATGGTTTCGATGAGCTGCACGCTCCAGCGCAGGTCGATCGCCGCCCTTTCGATCCAGGCGAGAATATCGGGATCGTCGGCAGCGGCGCGCTTGTCTATCAGCGAATAGATATCCGGCGCCATCGGATCGACGCTGAGGTGATCGTAGAGCGAAGCCAACGAGGCGCGATGCTCCAGCTGGGTCTGTTTTCCGCCTGATGTCAGCAGCGCCATGCCGATTTCGCCGGCATTGCCATGCGCACCGCTATAAAGCTCGCCGCCGAGGATGAGCCCGGCACCGATACCATAGCCGACATAGAGGCAGACGGCATGGTCAAGGCCATGTGCGGCGCCGACCATGCGTTCGGCGGTCGCGCAGGCGGCGGCGTCATTCTGCAGGGTGACGTTGAGGCCGGTTCCGGCCGAGAGCGTTTCCAGCAGCGGAAAGCGCTGCCAGGCACCCATCATCCAGGGATTGTCGGCATCCTCCTGCTCGATACCGAACGGGCCTGGCATTGCGACACCGAGGCCGACGAGGCGCTTCTCCGACTGAGCCGCGCGCTGCTTCAATTCGCTGCGCACGTCTTCCACGAGCTGCAAGACGACGGGCGTGCCAGTTGCCGGGCCGCCCGCTGGCAGGTTCGCTTCCTTACGAATGAGGACATTGCCGACGAGATCGACGGCAATGGCGCGTGTGATGTGGCGGTCGATCTGCAGGCCGATGGCGAAGGCGCCTTCCGGTACAAGACCATAGGGCGTCGAGGGCTGGCCGCGACCGCGGCGCACCGTTTCCCTCGATGTGACGAGCCCATCGTTTTCCAGCTCCTCCATGATGTTGGAGACGGTCTGTTTCGTCAGGCGGGTGGCGCGGGCGAGATCGGCGCGGGAGAGCGCACCATTCAACCGCAGGGCATCGATGATCACCCGCCGGTTATGGGCGCTGGTGCCTTCGTGGTTCGTTCCGCTGGTAGCCCTGATCGGGCGAATATCGTTCATCCGCTTTTGCCCTCTTGACAGCAATAGAATATTGAAGAACAAATTAGTCAAGACAATTGACTTAAAAGAAACCACAGAGTTTCACCGGGGAACTTAAGCGACGCTCCGATCAATGTTCGGCAGCCAGCCCGGCCAATTGCCTGCTCGACAACCGATGGCGACGTCAGCCGCCAAGGGAAAAATCGCGTGACTGTCAAAAACTGGAGGATGGAATGTTGAAATCATTGAACAAGACATTGCTCGGCGCAGCGCTGATCGGCGTATCCTTCGCCTCGCACGCCTTTGCCGAAACCACGATCAATGCGCTCTTCATGGCGCAGGCTGCCTATAGCGAAGCCGACGTGCGCGCCATGACGGATGCCTTTTCCAAGGCCAATCCCGATATCAAGGTCAATCTCGAATTCGTCCCTTATGAAGGCCTGCACGATAAGACCGTGCTCGCTCAAGGGTCCGGAGGCGGCTACGACGTCGTGCTCTTCGACGTGATCTGGCCGGCCGAATACGCGACCAACAAGGTTCTGGTCGACGTTTCCTCGCGCATCTCCGACGACACGAAGAAGAGCGTGCTGCCGGGTGCCTGGACGACGGTCCAATATGACGGCAAGTACTATGGCATGCCGTGGATCCTCGATACCAAGTACCTGTTCTATAACAAGGACATCCTTGACAAGGCCGGCATCAAGACGCCGCCGAAGACCTGGGACGAACTGAACGAACAGGCGAAAATCATCAAGGACAAGGGTCTTCTGGCAACGCCGATCGCCTGGAGCTGGTCACAGGCCGAAGCCGCAATCTGCGACTACGCCACGCTCGTCAGCGCCTACAAGGGCGACTTCATCAAGGACGGCAAGCCGGACTTCCAGACCGGCGGCGGCCTCGATGCCCTGAAATACATGGTCACCAGCTACAAGTCCGGCCTCACCAACCCGAACTCCAAGGAATTCCTCGAAGAGGACGTCCGCAAGGTCTTCGAAAACGGCGATGCCGCCTTCGCGCTGAACTGGACCTATATGTACAACATGGCAAACGACCCGAAGGACAGCAAGGTCGCGGGTAAGGTCGGCGTCGTGCCAGCACCTGGCGTTGCCGGCAAGAGCGAGGCTTCCGCCGTCAACGGCTCGATGGGCCTCGGCATCACCTCTGCCAGTAAACATCAGGACGAGGCCTGGAAGTACATCTCCTTCATGACCTCGCAGGCAACGCAGAACCAGTATGCCAAGCTCAGCCTGCCGATCTGGGCCTCTTCCTATAGCGATCCGGCCGTGACGAAGGGTCAGGAAGAACTGATCGCGGCCGCAAAGGTCGGCCTAGCCGCCATGTATCCGCGTCCGACGACGCCAAAATATCAGGAACTGTCTACCGCACTTCAGCAGGCGATCCAGGAATCGCTGCTCGGCCAGTCTTCTCCGGAAGACGCACTGAAGTCTGCTGCCGACAATAGCGGTCTCTGATACCCTTATCGGGCGGCGCCAATCGCCGCCCGCCTCTTACCTCCTCCATGAAGAATGAAAGAAGGGGCCCGCCATGTCCGGCACCTCTATGACAACTCGCGCCTGGCTTTTGATGCTGCCGCTGCTTGTGGTGATGATCGCCGTCATCGGCTGGCCTCTCGTCGACACGGTCGGCCTTTCTTTCACCGATGCCAAGCTTGTGGGAACCGGCGGTAATTTCGTCGGCATCGACAATTACGCGAAGATGCTGGCGAATTCCAATTTCCAGCGCACCCTGATTACCACGGCGTGGTTCGCGATCGTCTCCGTTGCCGCCGAAATGGTGCTCGGCGTGCTGGCCGCCCTGCTGCTCAACCAGAATTTTAAAGGTCGCGGCGTGCTGCGCGCGCTGATGATCCTGCCGTGGGCGTTGCCGACCGTCGTCAACGCAACGCTGTGGCGGCTGATCTATAATCCCGAATATGGCGCGCTGAACGCAGCCCTCACCCAGCTTGGCCTCGTCGACGCCTATCGCTCCTGGCTCGGCGAGCCGGGCACGGCACTGACGGCGCTCATCGTTGCCGACTGCTGGAAGAATTTCCCGCTCGTGGCGCTGATTGCGCTCGCCGCCCTGCAGGCCGTGCCGCGCGATATCACCGCCGCCTCGCTGGTCGATGGCGCCGGCCCCTTCAAGCGCTTCCGCTTCGTTATCCTTCCCTATCTTGTGGGACCGCTTATGGTGGCGCTGGTGCTGCGCACCATCGAGGCCTTCAAGGTCTTTGACATCATCTGGGTGATGACACGCGGCGGCCCGGCAAACAGCACGCGCACGCTATCGATCCTCGTCTATCAGGAGGCTTTCTCCTTCCAGCGAGCGGGGTCCGGCGCGTCACTCGCCCTCATCGTCACGCTGCTGGTCACGCTACTTGCCGCGGCCTATGCCGCCCTTGTCCGCAAAACCGCAGGGAGTGCCACCTGATGGAACGCCAAAGCCCGCTCTTCACCTGTTTCATCTATGTCTGCGCCCTCCTCCTCGCCATCGTTATCCTGGCACCGATCGCCTGGCTCTTCATCATGAGCATTTCGCCGGCTGCCGATCTCGCCGCCAAGCCGTTGCGCTGGTGGCCGCAGACGGCGGATTTCTCGCGCTACAAGCTGCTGCTGTCGACGCTGGAAAACAGCGAGGGTGCCGCCTTCACCTCGTCGCTGCGCAACAGCATCGAAGTCGCAGGCATGGCGACCATCGCGGCAATCGCGCTCGCTATCCCTGCCGGCTGGGCCGTGTCGCGCACGCCGTCCGTCGGATGGTCGCTTTCCATGGTCATCGCCACCTATATGCTGCCGCCGGTGGCGCTTGCCGTGCCGCTCTATATGGGCCTTGCCCATCTCGGCATGCTCAACAACGTTTTCGGCCTGGCGCTCGTCTATCTGACGATTCTCGCGCCATTCACGACCTGGCTGATGAAATCCGGCTTCGATTCCATTCCGAAGGAGATCGAAGCGGCTGCCATGATCGATGGCGCCGGGCTGTTCCAGACGCTGCGAATCATCACACTGCCGCTTGCGATGCCCGTGATGGCGACCTCGGCGCTTTTTGCCTTCCTGTTAGCCTGGGATGAATTCTTCTATGCGCTGCTCTTTACCTCGGACCAGCGCGCCAAGACCCTCACTGTCGCCATTGCCGATCTCGCCGGCGGCCGTGTCTCGGATTACGGACTGATCGCGACTGCCGGTGTGCTGGCCGCCCTGCCCCCGGTGCTGATCGGCCTTGTCATGCAACGTGCCCTGATCTCGGGCCTCACCAATGGCGGCGTCAAGGGATGACCATGACCAAAGAGAAAACCCGCCCCGCCGGCCTTGCCGCTATCGACCGCGAAATGGCCCGCCAGCATGCCGATGCACTCGCCTCCTTCGAGGCCGCTGCCGAGATGGCCACCAAGGCCGCTGCCTCGCTGAAACGCACCGGCAGGCTCCTGCTGCTCGGCATGGGCGGTTCCCACGCGGTCAATCGTGCCGTCGAGCCGCTCTATCGCGCCGCCGGCATCGATGCGATCGCCCTGCCGCTTTCCGAACAGCTCGGCCAGCCATTGTCGCTGGATGGCCGTACGATCTTCATGACCTCGCAATCCGGTGAAAGTGCCGAAGTGCTGCGCTGGTTCAACGAGACGGGCGGCACTGCCGAGACTTTCGGCCTGACGCTGGAGGGCAGCTCCTTTCTTGCAAAAAACGCGCTTTCTCTTGTCGGCGCCGGCGGTACCGAGCTTGCCTTTGCGGCAACCCGCAGCCTCACCGTCACCTTCGCGCTGCATCTGGCGATCTTCACCGCCCTCGGGCAGGATCCGGCGCCTGCGCTCGCCGTGCTTCGCGCGCCCGAAGCCCTCGATATCAAGCCGGCGCTTGCGGCCCTCGCCAATGTCGCGACGGTCGTCACCTCGGGCCGCCGGCTGCAGGGCGTTGCCGAGGCCTTGGCGCTCGGCCTCACCGAACTTTCCCGTCGTCCCTGCTTCTCGCTTGAAGGCGGCCAGCTGCGCCATGGTCCGATGGAAATGCTCGGCCCCTCGATCGGCGTCGTCCTCTTCCGCGGCAATGATGCGACGGCCGGCCTCGTGACGGCTATGGCCGTTTCCGCGATCGAAACCGGCGCGCCGGTTATCGTCTTCGATGGTTCCGAAGAAGAGCCGGTTCCCGGCTGTGTCACCCTACGCTTCAAGCCGGAAACCGGCCTTGCCGCCATCTTCCGGATGTTGCCCGTCGCCCAGTCGCTGATGATCACCTTTGCGGACCAGCGGGTGCAGAATGCCGGCACGCCGGTGCGCTCCACCAAGATCACCCGGAGCGAATGAATGAAGCCGCTTGCAGTCATCGGCAACGTCAATATCGACCTGATCCTTGGGCCGGCGGCACCATGGCCTAAGGCCGGCACTGAGATCATCGTCGATCATGACGAGCTGCGTGTCGGCGGCCAGGCGGGCAATAGTGCGCTTGCCTGGGAAGGCCTCGGCGTCGATTACGAGATCGCGGCCAACGTCGGCAGCGATCAGTTCGGGTGCTGGCTCAGCGAAGCCTTTGGCGCGCGCAGCAGCAAATGGCCGGTACGTCCCGAGGGAACGACGCTCTCGGTCGGCATCACGCATCCCGACGGCGAACGCACATTCTTCACGACGCGCGGGCACCTGCCGCGCTTCAATTTCGGCGATGTGCTGACGGTGCTCGACGGCAAACGACTTGCCGGTGGCTATGCGCTGCTCTGTGGCGCCTTCCTCACAGAAGATCTCAAGCGGGATTACGACGCCCTGTTCGACTGGGCCGACAAGCATGGAATCACCGTCGCGCTCGATACCGGTTGGCCGCTCGACGGCTGGACTAAGGAAAATTGCGATGCCACGCGACGCTGGCTTTCCCGCTGCGGCGTGGCGCTGATGAACGAGGTCGAGACGACGACCTTAGCCGACATGGACGATCCCGCTGAAGCCGCCCGCGCACTCCATGCATTGATGCCAGAAGGCGCCATCTTCGTCGTCAAGCGCGGTCCGGATGGTGCGATCGCCATCGATGCCGACGGCAAGCTTGTTTCGGCTACAGCGCCAAAAGTTACGGTGGTCGATACGATCGGCGCCGGCGATGTCTTCAATGCCGGCTTCCTGGCCGCCCTTGTCCGCGGCGAGCCGACTGCAGCCTGCCTTTCGGCCGGGACCGCGGTCGCGTCCCGCGCCATTTCCACTCTGCCGCGCAGCTATGGCCCGGCCAACGCATCCGAGGAGGCCGTTCAATGAGCGCGCTCGAAATCCAGAACATCCGCAAGAGCTACGGCGAAGTGGAGACCCTGAAGGGCATCGATATTTCGCTCCAAAGCGGCGAGTTCCTGGTGCTGCTCGGCTCGTCCGGCTGCGGCAAATCCACGCTTCTGAACATCATTGCCGGCCTTGCCGAGGCGACGAGCGGCGATATCCGCATCGGCGAACGCTCCGTGCTCGGCGTGCATCCGAAGGACCGCGACATTGCCATGGTGTTCCAGTCCTACGCGCTCTACCCGAACCTCTCTGTCCACCGCAACATCGGCTTCGGCCTGGAAATGCGCAAAGTGCCTGCCGCAGATCGCGACAAGGCGGTGCGCGAGGCGGCGAAACTCTTGCAGATCGAAGCGCTGCTCGAACGCAAGCCGAGCCAGCTTTCGGGCGGTCAGCGCCAGCGCGTGGCGATCGGCCGTGCCCTTGTGCGCAAGCCGGAAGTCTTCCTCTTTGACGAGCCGCTCTCCAACCTCGACGCCAAGCTGCGCATGGAGATGCGCACCGAGCTGAAGCGCCTGCACCAGATGCTGAAGACAACCGTCGTCTACGTGACGCACGATCAGATCGAGGCGATGACGCTCGCAACCCGGATCGCCGTGATGCGCGACGGCCGTATCGAACAGCTCGGCACGCCGGATGAGATCTACAATCATCCGGCAACACTCTATGTCGCGACCTTCGTCGGCGCGCCGCCGATGAACCTTTTGAACGCGACTGCCGATCAAGGTTTGCTCCGCATCGACGGAACATCGATCACCCTGCCGATGCCGGCGACAAAAGCCGATATCAGCCCAGGCCAGCAGCTGGTGATCGGCATCCGGCCGGAAACGCTGCGCCTTGAGGAAGGCGGCAAGCTTGAGGCTATCTGCGAGGTCGCGGAACTCACAGGCCCCGAGCTCATCGTGACGGCGCAGGCGGGCTCGCAGCGGCTGATGGCCTGCCTGCCGCCGCGCACCGCGATTGCGGAAGGGCAGACGCTCAAGCTCGCCTTCGATGCCAGCGCGCTACATCTCTTCGATCGCGCAAGCGGCCAGCGCTGCGAGTAGATCTTTCGAATTCAGATAATGGTCGCCGAGGATGGCGCCCGCGATCCCGGAGATGGTGCGATCGGGATTCCTGTCATCATCAGCGTGGAAGGACGCGGCATGGCGCATATCATGCCGATCTGCCCCGATTTCGCCCGACATTCCGCGACGGCTGCCCTCAGGGCCTGGCAGCACCTCATCCTTAAAAAATGATTAAGAAATTCTGCTCAACCCTATAAAAATATTCAATAATTTTTCAATATTTTCGAATCCTGCAATGTACCCGCAATTCTCACCGGCAAAATGACCTGCATCTCCTGACGTTGATCCGCTCCCAAGACGGACAGCATCGGAGAGCAGCAGGAACCGATATCCGGTTCTCCAACGCAAACAGAGACTTGCGAGCCAGGAATGGCGCATGGGTTTCGTATGGAGTTAGCAATGTCGCTCAGCGCAAAATCTATTCTATTCACGGCTCTGGCCATGACGGCCGCGACCAACGCTTCCGCAGCCGATCTCACCACCTATCAAGCCCCGGATGCCGGCTATGACCGGCCGCCGGCCTTCCAGTGGAGCGGCGCTTATTTCGGCGCTCATGGCGGTATCGCCTCGCCTAAGTTCAACCCTTTCGCCAGCGGCAAGGGTCTGACCGGCGGCGTGCAAGCCGGCTACAATTTCCAGGTGGGGCCAGGCATTGTCGGCGCCGAGCTGGAGGGCTCATACCTCGGAAACAACGAGATACGCGTACCGAACGGCAAGGTGGAAGAACGCTTCCGGGGTGCTGCCAAGGCGAAGGCCGGCCTGACCTTCGATCGCACGCTCGTCTATGGCACGGCGGGTCTGACGATGACGAAGTTCGAAGGCGGCAAGGGCGTTTCCACCTCCGGCGGCTGGAAGCAGGGCTATCTTGTCGGCGGCGGCGTCGAACAGGGCTTCGGCGTCGGGCTGTCGGCCAAGATCGAATACAACTACGTCATGACTAACGACGTCTCCACGACGACATCGAGCGGCAAGTCGAAAACCGATCTGCGCGATCACGTCATCAAAGCAGGCCTGAACTATCGCTTCTGATCGCCTATTTGCAGAGGTCGGTACGGCTTTTCAAGCCAGGGCCTACCCGACGGAGAGCGGTGGAGGATGATTGATCAAACCCCGAATCGGTCCCTTCGCCGCTCTTAGTCATGAAAATCAGCCGTTTCATCTGCATGCAATCGAAACCATTCGTAGCCACCACGTGTCGCACGATTGGCGGTCTTGCCGTTGCTCGAAAGTTGACTGACAATGCTGGTGAAGAAGCGCAGCGGAGCAATGACCGCTCCACCGAAGGATCGACGGTATGAGAAACCAAGCCCCATGGTTCCATGTCAAAGCATACGGCTACGGAGCCGACCTGTCTTACCGTTGGCAAGGCTGGATCGCACTTGTTATCTATGCGCTGTTGTTGACGGCCATTATCTTCGTCGGTGGGCCTCACGCGGAGAGTCATCCAATCGGCTACGCCGCGGCGATCATCTTCTCGACTGCAGTGCTGATTTGTGTTGCCTGGTGGAAAAGCGATGCCCCATGGCGTTGGCGATGGGGCAAAATTGACGAACCAGGCCGGGATTGAGGTGATCCCTTGCGAACAGCGGCATCATCACTTCGCTGGATAGTCATGGCTCGTTGAGTGCCGACATCCGTGGTCTGCGAGAATCCTTCGGCGCCTATCGAAGACAGCGGAATGACAAGCGCCCCGGAGATGTCGAGCCAGCCTGCGTCTGGATCACCTCTCCCTCTTCCAATCGTGATATTATCGGCAAATTGCGCGCGAATTGGTACTGTAAATATCAAGCCATGGCGGCCGAGATGACGAACTGCCTTTCAGACCTTGGAGCCAAGCAGCCAGCGGGACTTATTCGCACTCGAGCAAAGGCTGGCGGAAGCTCGTCACATACCAATCGGAGCCGGAGCCTCGGGTATAGAATGTGTAGAAACATTCCGTATGCTCGACGTAGCCAGGCGTTTCGGTGACTTCATAACGCTTGCCGCGACGCGTATCCCGGATTTCGCCGCTGGATTGGCCTGCCACTACCTGCGTCTTCTGCTTGCGCCACTGATAGGCGCGCGCGCCGGGGCCGAGATCATAGACATTATCCGGCGGACCGTAGTCCAGCATCACGCTGCTGATCGGCGCCCCGATATAGCTCTTCATGATCTGTGAAGCGCAGGCCGACAGGATCAGCAGGACCGTAAGCGCGGCAATTTCGCGATAGAGCCGCTTCATGCGAGTGGCAATCATCAGAACGTCCTTTGCAACTGAAGGGAGATTGCGGACAGGGGTACGTCTCATGGATTACGGCAGCATTGCGCTCTGCGGCATCAGCCGCAATCTTTTCGGGATCGGAATTGCGCTGTTCTCAGCGCGCGCTTTGCTGGATCGCGTCTTGTCGTTCTGGTTGCGGGGTAGCTGGGCGCTAAAGCAGCGCGATGCTCGTGCCGGTGCCGGAGCAATGCTGCATTCTGGAATCTGAAGAGTAAGAGACACGCTGAGCTAGGATTGCCATCGAAGAAGAAGT
>NZ_JAQJCH010000016.1:0-174743 GCF_030182525.1 Rhizobium pantanalense | reverse complement strand
GCTGGTGCGACAGGTGCATGGCGAGGACCTGTCGGGTCTGAATGCCGTGGTCATCGGCCGCTCCAACCTGTTCGGCAAGCCGATGGCGCAATTGCTGCTTTCTGCCAATGCGACGGTGACGACGGCGCATTCGCGCACAAAGGATCTCGCCTCCGTCGCGAGAGGTGCCGATATCCTGGTGGCGGCCGTCGGCCGTCCGCAGATGGTCAAGGCCGACTGGATCAAGCCTGGCGCCACCGTCATCGATGTCGGCATCAACCGGATCGCGGCACCTGAGCGCGGCGAGGGCAAGAGCCGTCTGGTGGGCGATGTCGCCTATGGTGAAGCATCCGACGTCGCTGCCGCCATCACGCCGGTTCCGGGCGGTGTCGGACCGATGACGATCGCCATGCTGATGGCCAATACCGTCATTGCCGCTTATCGCGCCGCGGGTAAGAAGCCGCCGAAATTCTAAACAGATATCAGTCGGCCGGTGCAACGCCGGTCGATGCGCGCACGATCAATTCCGCTTTCCATAGTTCCTGGGCCGGGAACGTATCCGTATGCTTGATTTCGCCGATCAGCCGCTCGGCGATGCGCACACCGGCGGCTCGCAGGGACGAGCGGGTGGTCGTCAGCGGCACGGTGAAGTTTTCTGGCTTGAGCAAGGTCAGCACGTCGTCGTGGGCGATCATCGAGATGTCCTCGCCAAGCCTGAGCTTTGCCTGATTAATGGCGCGAACGGCGCCGAGCGCCAGCACCGTACTCGAGCAAAGCACGGCCGTCGGGCGTTTGTCTTTCTCCATCTGCAGAATGCGTTCCATGACGAGCAGGCCCTGTTCGTCCGTCATCGGCGTATGGCTGACGCAGGCTTCGTCAAGCGCCAGGCCACGCTCGGCAAGGGCTGCATCCATGCCGTTCTTCCGGCGAATGGCGAAATCGAAATAGATCGGACCGTTCAAGAGGGCGAAGCGCCGGTGTCCGAGCTGCAGTAGCAGCTTCGTGGCGTCGTAGAAGGCGGCTTCATTGTCGATGTCGAGGAAAGGATAGTCGGGCTCGGAGCCTATGGAGCGTCCATGCACGAGGAAAGGCATGGATAGCGACTTCAGCATCTCCAGGCGCGGATCGTGACCACGCATATAATTGACGAAGAGGGCATCGACATTGCCGCTGGCCGCCAATCGCCTGAGGGCGCCGACTTCATCATTCGGATCCGCAGGCGTCAGGACGAAATGGAAGTCGTGCCGCAAGGCCTCTTCTCCCAGCCCCGTCAGGAACTCGCTGAAATGCACGTCCGAGGAATTGCCGGGCGAGGTCGGCATGACAAGCCCGATTGAGCCGGCCTTGCCAGTTGCAAGTCTTTGAGCTGCCTTATTGGGGCGATAGCCTGTTTCCCGAACCGCTTTGAGAACGCGCTCACGAGTTTCGCGATTGACTTCCGGATATCCGTTCAATGCCCGGCTAACTGTCGTCTGCGACAGCCCGAGCATGTGCGATAGCTGCTTCAGATTCACGGTGTTTCGGCTCCTCCAACTGCATGCCGCCACGATGCCGAGACAACCTCCCGAAAAGTCTCAGGCTTTCAAAGCGCTTTCAATTATGTAACAGCAGAAGTGTAGGAGACAAGATAATTAGTGAAAAATCGACATGCATTCTATGCTGCAGCGCGAGAATTGCTGCGCATATTGCCTGAAATCTGAAAATCGCTTGACTTTATCCTGCTCTCAATGGATGACAGGAGTAGCCAAAGCGCTTTGAGGAAATGGGCGCACGGCACAAAACGGTGCCTGGGCTCATGGGTTTCGTTATTTGGGAGGACAACCGCATGAAGAAAATGTTTCTGATGACCGTCGCTGCCGCCGCTCTGGTGGCCGGTACGGCGATGGCTGCCGATCTGAAATTCCAGCCCGGCCAGGACTCCAAGTTCAACTGGAAGAGCTATGACGACTTCAAGGCCGGCCATGCCGACCTGAAGGGCGAGACGCTGACCATCTTCGGCCCCTGGCGCGGCGAGGACGAGGCTCTCTTCACCAGCGTCCTGAACTACTTCACCGAAGCGACCGGCGTGAACGCCAAATATTCGTCCTCGGAAAACTACGAGCAGCAGATCGTCATCGACACGCAGGCGGGCTCGCCGCCGAACGTCGCCATCCTTCCGCAGCCGGGTTTGCTCGCCAATCTCGCCAGCAAGGGCTATCTGACGCCGCTCGGCGATGATCTCGCTTCCTGGGTCAAGACCAATTACGGCGCCGGCGACAGCTGGGTCGGTTACGGCACCTACAAAGGCAAGGACGGCAAGGACGCCTTCTATGCCTTCCCCTACAAGGCCGACCTGAAGTCGCTGGTCTGGTACGTTCCGGAAAACTTCGAGGAAGCCGGCTACAAGGTCCCGACGACCATGGAGGATCTGATCAAGCTTTCGGATCAGATCGTCAAGGACGGCGGCACCCCCTGGTGCATCGGCCTCGGTTCGGGCGGCGCGACCGGCTGGCCGGCAACCGACTGGGTTGAAGATCTGATGCTGCGCCTGAATACGCCGCAGGATTACGATCACTGGGTTGATAACTCGCTGAAGTTCAACGATCCGAAGGTCGTTGCCGCCATCGAGGAATTCGGCAAGTTCTCCAAGAATCCGAAATATGTTGCCGGCGGCGTTGCGGCCGTTGCCTCGACCGACTTCCGCGACAGCCCGAAGGGCCTCTTCACGGTTCCGCCGAAGTGCTACCTGCACAAGCAGGCATCCTTCATCCCGTCCTTCTTCCCGGAGGGTACCAAGCTCGGTCAGGATGCGGACTTCTTCTACTTCCCGCCCAGCGCCGCGCATCCTGAACTCGGTAAGCCGGTTCTCGGCGCCGGCACGCTGGCAGCCATCACCAAGGATTCGAAGGCCGCCCGCGCCTTTATCCAGTTCCTGCAGACGCCGATCGCCCAGGAAGTCTGGATGGCCCAGTCCGGTTTCCTGACACCGTACAAGTCCGTCAACACGGCTGCCTACGCCAATGACACGCTGCGTAAGGAAGGCGAAATCCTGACCACGGCCACCACGTTCCGCTTCGACGGTTCCGACCTGATGCCAGGCAAGATCGGTGCAGGGTCGTTCTGGACGGGCATGGTGGATTTCGTCGGCGGCAAGTCCGCTCAGGATGTAGCCGACGGTATCCAGAAGTCCTGGGACGCCATCAAGTAAGGCATCATAGCCCTATCGCCGCCGGCAACTCGCCGGCGGCGTCATGCAGCTCGTGACGGCCCGCCTCATGCGCGGCCGATGTCGTACGGGTGGGCACAAAGCAGGTCAATTCGGGGAGGGAATGGATGTTTTCGCAGATCGTATCGGCGATTGGCGCCATGATATTCGGCGTTGCCATTTGCGCCGCTTATTTTTGGTTCTCCAACAAGTTTCTGGACGTGATTTTCCCGGCACGGGAGGGTGACGACGTCCATCAGGCGGCTGTCAATCTTCGCCGCCGTGGCCTCATCCGCCCCTGGCTGTTCCTGGGGCCGGCCTTGTTCCTGCTCGTCGTCTACCTCGTCTATCCTGTCGTCGCGACCTTCATCCTGTCCTTCTACGGACCGGACGGCAGCAAATTCGTCGGCGGCGCCAACTATCTCTGGGCGCTCAACGACACCGAATTCCGCCAGTCGATCTTCAACAACATTCTCTGGCTTGCCGTGGTGCCTGCCGCCTGCACCTTCTTCGGCCTCGTCATCGCCGTCATGACCGACCGCATCTGGTGGGGCAACATCGCCAAGGCCGTCATCTTCATGCCGATGGCGATTTCCTTCGTCGGCGCCTCGGTCATCTGGAAGTTCATCTACGAATATCGCGGCGGCACCGACGCGCAGATCGGCCTTTTGAACGCCGTCGTCCAGTTGTTCGGCGGCACGCCCGAGGTCTGGATCACGATTCCGTTCTGGAACAATTTCTTCCTGATGGTCATGCTGATCTGGATCCAGACCGGCTTCGCCATGGTCATCCTTTCGGCGGCCCTGCGCGGCATTCCGGAGGAGACGATCGAAGCGGCCGTCATCGATGGTGCCAATGGCTGGCAGATCTTCTGGAAGATAATGGTGCCGCAGGTCTGGGGCACGATCGCCACCGTCTGGACCACCATCACCATTCTCGTCCTCAAGGTCTTCGACATCGTGCTGACCATGACCAACGGTCAATGGAACACGATGGTGCTCGCCAATCTGATGTTTAACTGGATGTTCCGTGGCGGCGGCGACAGTGGCCGAAGCGCCGTCATCGCGCTCGTCATCATGGTCGCGGTCACGCCGATCATGATCTGGAACATTCGCCGCGCAAATGCTGAGACGAAGGGGCGCTGACATGATTGGAAATCTCGGTCGCATCGGCCCCGCCCGCATTTTCGTTCACGCCGCGGTATTGCTCATCGTCCTGCTCTGGCTGTTGCCGACGCTCGGCATTTTCGTCACCGCGCTGCGCGACAAGGATCAGATCGTCGCTTCCGGCTGGTGGACGGCCTTTGCCGGCTCGTCGCGCACCACGGCAGCCCGCCTTGACGGTGCGGATAAGGCAAAACCTGATGGCGCAAATTTCGTGATATCAGGCACGCTCGCCGTCGAAGGCGGCGGCAAGATCCAGTCCTTCGGCCTGCGCGTGCAGGAGCCGGCAGCCTACAAGGCAGGCGCTCCCGCCGCGCTGGAAAATGGTGAGACGCTGACGATCGACTCCGACGGAAGCTATCGCTATCAGAAGAATGGCCCGTTCGAAGCCGATGCCCGGGCAAAGCGCGTCTATTTGACGGTCGCCACCCCGCCGCAATTCACGCTCGACAACTATCGCAACGTGCTGGGCGGCGAGGGTATCGGCCAGTCCTTCATCAATTCGCTGACGGTGACGATCCCCGCGACCGTCATCCCGATCCTGATCGCCGCCTTTGCGGCCTATGCGCTTGCCTGGATGGAGTTTCCCGGCCGCGCGATCCTGATTGCGCTCGTCGTCGGCTTGATCGTCGTGCCGCTGCAGATGTCGCTGATTCCGCTTCTGCGCATCTATAACGAGATTGGCCAGATGTTCGGCGTACCGTCGAAGACCTATCCCGGCATCTGGCTGGCGCATACGGCCTTCGGTCTGCCGCTCGCCATCTATCTGCTGCGCAACTACATTGCCGGCCTGCCGAAGGAGATCATCGAATCCGCCCGCGTCGACGGCGCCAGCGATTTCGACATTTTCGTCAAGATCATCCTGCCGCTGTCCTTCCCGGCGCTGGCCTCCTTCGCGATCTTCCAGTTCCTCTGGGTGTGGAACGATCTTCTGATCGCCATGGTCTTCCTCGGCACCGACAAGGATCACCTCGTGCTCACGGCCGCCCTCAACGCGCTGCTCGGCTCGCGCGGCGGCAACTGGGAAATCCTCACGGCCTCGGCCTTCGTCACCATCCTTATCCCACTCCTCGTCTTCTTCGGTCTGCAGCGCTATCTCGTGCGCGGTCTGCTCGCCGGGTCGGTGAAGGGGGGCTGATACAAAAACACGCACTTACTACAGGACCCACTCAGCATGAGCATTGCTCTTCAATCGGCTTCGGAAGTTGACAAGGACTGGTGGCGCGGCGCCGTGATCTATCAGATCTATCCGCGTTCCTATCAGGACTCCAACGGCGACGGTATCGGCGATCTCAAGGGTATCGCCGTCCGCCTGCCGCATGTCGCCTCTCTTGGTGTCGATGCGATCTGGATTTCGCCCTTCTTCACCTCGCCGATGCGCGATTTCGGCTATGACGTCTCCAATTATGAGGACGTCGATCCGATCTTCGGTTCGCTGGCCGATTTCGATGCGATGGTGACGGAAGCTCATCGTCTCGGCATCAAGGTGATGATCGATCTGGTGCTGTCACATAGCTCGGACCGCCATCCATGGTTTGTCGAAAGCCGCTCGAGCAAGAATAACCCGAAGGCCGACTGGTACGTCTGGGCCGATGCCAAGACGGACGGCACGCCGCCCAACAACTGGCTGTCGATCTTCGGCGGATCGGCCTGGGCGTGGGATCCGACCCGCATGCAATATTACCTGCACAATTTCCTGACCTCGCAGCCGGATATGAACCTGCATAATCCCGAGGTGCAGGATCGCTTGCTAGATGTCGTACGTTTCTGGCTCGACCGTGGCGTCGATGGTTTCCGCCTCGATACGATCAATTTCTACTTCCACGACAGGGAATTGCGCGACAATCCGGCGCTGGAGCCCTCGCGCCGCAATGCCTCCACCGCGCCGGCAGTCAATCCCTATAACTTCCAGGAACATCTCTACGACAAGAACCGCCCCGAGAACCTGGAATTCCTGAAGCGCTTCCGTGCCGTGCTCGACGAATATCCGGCGATTGCCGCCGTCGGCGAAGTCGGCGACAGCCAGCGCGGCCTCGAAATCGTCGGCGAATACACCTCCGGCGGCGACAAGATGCATATGTGCTACGCCTTCGAATTCCTGGCGCCGGATGCCCTGTCGCCGGATCGCGTCGAAGAGGTGATGAATGACTTCGATACGGCTGCTCCGGAAGGCTGGGCGTGCTGGGCCTTCTCCAACCACGACGTGGTGCGCCATGTCAGCCGCTGGGGCAATCTGGTGGCGGACCGCGATGCTTTCGCCAAGCTCTATGCGGCGCTGCTGCTGACCCTGCGCGGTTCCGTCTGCCTGTATCAGGGCGAGGAACTGGCGCTGACGGAAGCCGATCTCGCCTATCAGGACCTGCAGGACCCCTATGGCATCCAGTTCTGGCCGGAGTTCAAGGGGCGCGATGGTTGCCGCACGCCGATGGTTTGGGACAGCCAGGTGACACAAGGCGGATTCTCGACGGTTAAGCCATGGCTGCCGGTGCCGGTCGAACATATCCTGCGCGCCGTCAGCGTCCAGCAGGGCGATGAAAATTCGGTGCTGGAGCAGTACCGCCGCTTCCTTGCCTTCCGCAAGCAGCATCCGGCTTTCGCCAAGGGCGAGATTGCCTTTTCGGAGCCGCAGGGCGATGTGCTGATCTACACCCGCGCTTATGCCGGCGAGACCATTCTCTGCGCCTTCAACATGAGCCCTGTCGAAACGCTGGCAATCCTGCCTGACGGCAATTGGCAGGCGTTGACGGGACATGGATTTACCAGCAACAACTACGGCAACAAGATCGATATTCCGGCCTGGGGCGCTTACTTCGCGCGTCTCGCCTGACCTTTGGGAGGAGGAAGCATAATGACGGGACTTGTTCTGAAGGATATCAAGAAATCCTACGGCAGCGTGCATGTGCTGCACGGCATCGATCTGGAGATCAACGAGGGCGAATTCATTGTCTTCGTCGGCCCCTCGGGCTGCGGCAAGTCCACCCTGCTCAGGATGATTGCCGGGCTGGAGAGCATCACGGCCGGGGATATGATGATCGCCGGCCAGAAGGTGAACGAGGTGCCGCCGTCGCGGCGCGGTATCGCAATGGTCTTCCAGTCCTATGCCCTCTATCCGCATATGACCGTCTACGACAACATGGCCTTCGGCATGCGCATTGCCGGCGAAAGCAAGCAGGAGATTGACCGTCGTGTGCGGGCGGCGGCAGCGAGCCTGCAGCTCACGCAATATCTGGAGCGTCTGCCCAAGGCGCTCTCGGGCGGTCAGCGCCAGCGCGTCGCCATCGGCCGCGCCATCTGCCGCAACCCCAAGGTTTTCCTGTTCGACGAACCGCTGTCGAACCTCGATGCCGCGCTACGCGTCGCGACCCGCATCGAGATTGCCAAACTCAGCGATTCCATGCCCGAGACGACGATGATCTACGTCACCCACGACCAGGTGGAGGCCATGACGCTGGCCGACCGTATTGTCGTGCTGTCGGCCGGCCGTGTCGAGCAGGTCGGTGCTCCCCTTGAACTCTACGAGCGCCCGGCCAATCTGTTCGTCGCCAAGTTCATCGGCTCGCCGGCCATGAACATCATCCCCGCTACCGTGACCGAAACAGGCGCAACGACGACCGTGACGCTAACGGGCGGCAAGGCCGTGACGCTGGACGTACCGACGGAGGCGTCCGAGAAGGGCAAGACGGCGAGCTTCGGTGTGCGTCCGGAAGATCTGCGTGTCGCGACTGGTGACGACTATCTCTTCGAAGGCGAGGTCTCGATTGTCGAAGCGCTCGGCGAAGTGACCCAGCTCTATCTCGAAGGCCTGGTCGATGGCGAGCCGATTATCGTCAAGATCCCCGGCATTGCCGATATCCATCGCGGCCAAAAGATGCGTTTTACGGCCGACCGGCAGAAGCTGCATCTGTTTGATGCCGGCGGCCACTCCTATCGCAAGTAGCGGCTTACGGGGAACGTCGCCGGCTCAAGCAAAGGTGAACAACAAAATTCATCTTGGGCTGGCGCGTTCAAACCTTCTGTTAAAGACCGGCTGATAGTCTTCCCCTCATAATATACTTCAGGGGTCTAGCAAGATGGCCGCGTTCGGCAGAGCTAATTCGGGTCAGCATTTCCTCAACAAAGAAGAATCATTCATGTATGACCGCGAGGTGCGGTTTCGCATGGAAGACACCATGAATGCGGCGCGCCTCGAATACACCGAAAAGGGCGTGATGAACCTTGCGTCCCGCCGCTGCGATATTATCCGCATCTCGCAGAGCAGTGCGGTTCTCGCGATCCTCACCCAGTATAATCTGCCGAAGCAGTTCTATCTGGATATCCCCGACGCGCGCATCACCAAGATCGGCTGCGTGCTGATGAAGGTCTTCTCCAACAACACGGTCGAGGTCCGCTTCCTGCGGCTTCTCACGGAGAAGGAAATGAACAAGATCTTCGTCTACAGCACGCACCCGGCCCATAAGAACCGCGTGCTCGATATCAGATCCTGATCAACGACCCACAAGAAACGGCTTCGCACGCTCCGTTCGGCTGACGGTTCAGATTTCCGTCCGCCATTTTTCGAGCGCATCCTCAAGACATTTGATCAGCGGCAGCCTGCCATTTTCCTGCAGCCATTTGTCGACTGACAGGCGCAGCGGGCTGACCGCAATCATCGAAACCAGCCGCAGACCGTCGCGATTCTTCGTCGGAAACAGTTCGCACAGGGCTTCATAGGCGATTTGTTCGAGCTGCAGAGAGTTACCCCGCGAGCGGGCGCGCAGGGCATCGCTTTGGCGTAAAATCTTGGCCGTCTCAAGAAGCCGAGGTGCTTCCGCCTCGAGGCGAGCCACAAGTCCCAGCGTTGCCTGATGAACGACCTCGAGCGGTCGGCCGGCCAATGCATTCTCCATGATGCTGGTCCGCAGTGCGTCCATATATCTGTTCTGATGCGCCCGGAGAATATCGTCCTTGCTTTTGAAGTAATAAAAGAAAGTCCGGCGGGAAATCCCGGCCGCTGCCGCAATCTCCTCGATCGTCGTTTCCTGATAGCCTTTCGCCATAAAGGATTTCATCCCGACGTCCGCTATGCGTTGAAAGGTCA
Organism: Rhizobium pantanalense; assembly: GCF_030182525.1. Taxonomy (NCBI): domain Bacteria; kingdom Pseudomonadati; phylum Pseudomonadota; class Alphaproteobacteria; order Hyphomicrobiales; family Rhizobiaceae; genus Rhizobium; species Rhizobium pantanalense. Next base: position 165,340 of record NZ_JAQJCH010000016.1, on the reverse strand, counting down.
GGCGGCGCTTGCATTCGCGCAGGCCTTCCGGCTTGGATGGTGCATCGTGCATTCGATCATTTTGGCATGAGTCGCAACGCCGCTCAAATCTGGCGCATGCCTTGCGGCTCCTGCTCTGCGGTCTCAATCTCCGGTGAAATAAATTCTCCGCTTCGCTCCTCGATTGCCGCAAATCGGCCGACATTAATATTACACTCAGTGCGATAATTAATATTGATGCTGATGTTCATAACCCGGTGCAGGAGCACAAACATCCATGGCAGCCAATGCAATCTCAAATCACGATGGAAGTAAGACCTATGGTCCATATGCGGCCGAAAGCCGTCGGAGGCCTGAAATTTGCTCGATGGCTCTGCTGTTGAGCGTGCTAGGGGGCTGTGCCGCCGCGCCGCTGGATCGGGCGGGATCCCTGCGGTCCTATGATGGCCTGACCCGATCGGACGGGTTGGTCGCGCACTCGCTTCTGAGGGTGAGCAAGGACGATGTTCTTGCGGCCAAAACCGTGAAGATCATTCCCACGACCTTTTCCATGCGCGCCGAAAGCGCCGCCTTCACACCCAAACAGCGTGATCTCGTTACTAATGCCGTCGATAGGGCGCTTTGTTCCGGATTGAGCGAACGCTTCGCCGTCGTCGGTCTGTCCGAGCCGGCAGATTTGACCGTCCGCGCCGTCGTGACGCAGGTTAAGGCAACCAATCCTACCGCCGTCGGGGTCTCGAAAGTTGCCTCCGTGGGCAAGAGCGTATTGCTGCCGGGTGTACCAGTGCCCGTTCCGCGTATTCCGATCGGCATGGGCAGCCTCTCGCTCGAGGCGGAGGCTTTCAATCCCCAGGGTGCGCAGAAGGCAGTCATGATCTGGGGACGTGGTGCGAACGCATTTTTTGATTCGGGCACGGTCGCCAAGGAAGGGGATGCCTATAGCCTCGCCGCCAAATTCGGCGGCGATTTCAGTAAGATGCTGGTTAAGGGCAAGACGCCGTTCGGCGCGGCGCCCTCGTTCCCTTCCAGGGCTAAATTGGCGGCCCTCGTCGGTCGCGCGCCCAAGTATGAGGCCTGCAAGGCGTTCGGGAAGTCACCGGGTGTAACCGGCTTCGTCGGAGCACGCCTCGGCCTTCCGCCTGCCTGGACCGACAAGGCTCCGCCGGAAGCAGGAACCACGGCACCGAAAGCTCCTTGATCAGCCTTCGATGCCGCCCTGCCGAGCCGCCCTGCCGAAATCCGGAGGACAATCTCAGTGGCGGAACAGGACGCTCGCGCCCTGATCCGCCGGTCCTGCGGCGTGGCGGAACGGCGCGAAGAGCTCGCGGCCCATGCCGAACTCGTTCTCCGAGAGATCGGCTACGACCGGCTCTCGCTCGGCCAGGTCAGCAGCATCGACGAGGACTTCCAGCGTGCCGGCGATCGCATCGATGCGGATGATGTCGCCTTCCCGGATGCGGGCGATCGGGCCGCCGTCGACGGCCTCCGGCGTCACATGGATGGCGGCCGGAACCTTGCCCGAGGCGCCGGACATGCGCCCGTCGGTCAAGAGCGCCACGCGGAAACCGCGATCCTGCAGCACGCCGAGCGCGGGCGTCAGCTTGTGCAACTCGGGCATGCCGTTAGCCTTCGGTCCCTGGAAGCGGACGACGGCGACGAAATCGCGGTTCAGCTTGCCGTCCTTGAAGGCCTGCTGCATCTCCAGCTGGTCGTGGAAGATCACGGCCGGCGCTTCGATGATGTGGCGCTCCGGCTTGACGGCGGAGATCTTGATGACCGCCTTGCCGATATTGCCGCGCAGCATCTTCAGCCCGCCATTGCTCTGGAAGGGCGTGTCGATGCTTGCCAGCACCTTCGGGTCGTGGCTTTTATCCGGGGCAGGCTCGCGCACCACATTGCCGTCGGCGCCGAGCTTGACATCGATGGAGTAGCTCTCGAGGCCTTGGCCGTAGACGGTGCGCACGTCATCGTGCAGCAGCCCCTTCTTCAGGAGCTCCTTGATAAGGAAGCCCATGCCGCCGGCGGCATGGAAATGGTTCACGTCGGCAAGCCCGTTCGGATAGACGCGGGCAAGCAGCGGGATGATGTCGGAAAGCTCGGAAATATCCTGCCAGGTGAGCACGATGCCGGCGGCGCGCGCCATGGCGACGATGTGCATCGTATGGTTCGTCGAGCCGCCCGTCGCATGCAGGCCGACGACGCCGTTGACGATCGAACGCTCGTCGATCATCTCGCCGGCCGGCGTGAACTCATTGCCCATGGCGGTGATGGCGAGCGCACGCTTGGTCGCCTCGCGCGTCAGAGCTTCGCGCAGCGGTGTGCCGGGGTTGACGAAGGAGGCGCCCGGCATGTGAAAGCCCATGATTTCCATTAGCATCTGGTTCGAATTCGCCGTGCCGTAGAAGGTGCAGGTGCCGGGACCATGATAGGATTTCGATTCCGCCTCCAGCAGCTCAGCGCGGCCGACCTTGCCCTCGGCATAGAGCTGGCGCACGCGCGACTTCTCGTCGTTCGGCAGGCCCGAGGTCATCGGCCCGGCCGGAATGAAGACGGCAGGCAGATGGCCGAAGGAGAGAGCGGCGATGACGAGGCCGGGAACGATCTTGTCGCAGACGCCGAGGAAGACAGCCGCATCGAACATATTGTGCGACAGGCCGACGGCGGCCGACATGGCAATCAAGTCGCGCGAGAAGAGCGAGAGTTCCATGCCCGGCTGTCCCTGCGTGACGCCGTCGCACATGGCCGGTACGCCGCCGGCCACCTGGGCGATGCCGCCCGCTTCGGCCGCCGCCTCGCGGATGATCGCAGGATAGGTCTCGAAGGGCTGATGCGCCGAGAGCATGTCGTTATAGGAGGTGATGATCCCGAGATTGGGCACCTGGTCTCCCGCCAGTGCGTCCTTCTCGGAGGGGGAACAGATGGCGAAGCCATGCGCAAGGTTGGCGCAGCCGAGAACGGAGCGTTGCGCTCCCTTGCTCGCGGCGCTGCGCAGGCGGTCCAGATAGCGCTCGCGCGTCGGCTTCGAGCGCTCGACGATGCGTGCGGTAATCGCTGATATGCGGGCGTCAGCGGCCATGGTCGATCTGCCTCCGTCTGTTCTGCGCGATGCCCGTGAGATCTGTTTCGGTAAAGGGCGCGGCGCGGGATCTAAAAGTCAATGCTCTGCCGCTGCACCCGCAAGGGCACATGGCGCAGCATAGGTTGCTGTGTCATTCAGGGTTCGATGACGAGGCCTTGCGGCCGTGTCAGGGAGCCCAATAAATCTCGACCGGTGAAGCCGCCCGTCGCAGCATGGAGCGGATCGGCATCTCGGTTTCCTCGCCCACCGCTTCGGCTTTGGCGAGAACCTCTTTCTTTCCTTCTCCCTCGATATGGAGCACCAGCAATCGGGCATCCTGAAGGCTGGAGAAAGTGAATGTCAGGCGCGGCTCACCGGCACCTTCCGCTTCCATCGTGATGATGCCGCGCGGGGTGTTCGGATCGAGTGCGGTTGCGAGATTGCTGCCGCCAGGAAAGAAAGAGGCCGTGTGGCCGTCATTGCCCATGCCGAGGATGGCAACATCGAAGGGATGGCCAACAGCCTTGGTCTTTTCGGTGGCGATGACCGCGGCTTCTTCGACGGAAGCCGCGGCCTGATAGAGCGGAAGGAACTTGGCGGCAGCCGCCTTGTCCCTCAGCAGGTTTTCCTGAACGAGCAGGTGGTTCGAACGCGGATTGTCCGCCGGCACGAACCGCTCGTCGACGAGGGTGATCGTCACCTTCCCCCATTCGATCGAGCGCGATGACAGCGCCTGGAAGAAGGCCTTTGGCGTCGAGCCGCCAGAGACCGCGATGCTTGCGGAGCCGCGCGTCGCGACGGCGTCCGAGAGGGTCTCGGCCACCTTGTCCGCGAGCTTGCCGGCGAGTTCGGCACCATTGGCAAAAGCATGCATGTTCGCTGTCATCGTTACCGTCCCAGATTAGATATCGTCGTGCCAGGTGCGGCCATCACGCTCGATGAGCGCGATAGCCTGGCTCGGACCCCAGGTGCCTGCCGTGTAGCCCTGCACCTGCTGGCTGGCTTCTTCCCAACCCTTGAGGATCGGGTCGACCCATTCCCATGCGGCTTCCACTTCGTCGCGGCGCATGAACAGCGTCTGGTTGGAGCGGATGACGTCCATCAGCAGGCGCTCGTAGGCATCCGGATTGCGGACGTTGAAGGCAGACGCGAAGCTCATGTCGAGCGAGACGTTGCGCAGGCGCATGCCGCCCGGGCCTGGATCCTTGATCATCAGCGACTGCTTGACGCCTTCATCCGGCTGCAAGCGGATGATCAGCTGGTTGGCGACGATGCGGCCGGCAGCCTGATCGAAGATGGTGTGCGGAATGTGCTTGAAGGTGATGACGATCTCCGACATGCGGCCGGCGAGACGCTTGCCGGTGCGGATGTAGAAGGGAACGCCAGCCCAGCGCCAGTTGCCGATTTCGGCCTTAATGGCGACGAAGGTTTCGGTGTTGGAAACGCCCCCTTCCAGTTCGTCGAGGTAGCCCTTGACCGGGCCGCCTGCCGAAGCGCCAGCGCGGTACTGACCGCGAACCGTTGCCTGCTCGACATTGGAAGCGTCGATCGGCTTCAACGCGCGCAGTACCTTCAGCTTCTCGTCGCGAACGGCTTCCGAATCCATCGAGGAGGGGATTTCCATCGCGGTCAAGCAGAGGAGCTGCAGGATGTGATTCTGCACCATGTCGCGCAGGGCGCCAGCCGTGTCGTAGTAGCCGGCGCGGCCTTCGAGACCGACCGATTCAGCGACGGTGATCTGCACGTGGTCGATATGATTGGCATTCCACAGCGGCTCGTAGAGAGCGTTGGCAAAGCGCAGTGCCATCAGGTTCTGCACGGTTTCCTTGCCGAGATAGTGGTCGATACGGAAGATCTGCTCTTCCTTGAAGACCTTGCCGATCGTATCGTTCAGCTGCAGGGCGGATGCGAGGTCGCGGCCAATCGGCTTTTCGACCACGATGCGGGTCTGCTTGGTGATCAGCTTGTGATCGTGGATCTTCTGCGAGATGTCGCCGAAGATGCCCGGAGCGACGGCGAGATAGAAGGCACGGACGCGCTCCTTGCCTTCGTCCAGGATCTTTTTGAGCTGATCCCAGCCGGCGTCGCTGCGGGCGTCGACGGGTACGTAGAACAGGCGAGCCAGGAACTTCTTGACCTCGGCGTCGTCATATTCGCCCTTCTTCAGGTGTTCCTTGAGGGCGGCGTCGGCAAATTTGCGGTATTCTTCATTGGAAAGCGCACTGCGCGAAGCGCCGATGATGCGGGTCGGCTCGGAAAACTGACCTTCGACCTGACGATGGTAAAGAGCGGGCAGGAGCTTGCGTTCGGCAAGGTCGCCGCTGCCGCCGAAAACGACATAATCAAATGGTTCAACGGGAATGATTTGGCTGCTCATGAGCTATCTCTCAATCGGTCTTGGTTGAGGCCCCTTTTAATCTAATCGATTTAAAAAGGCCAGTGTGCATCGCAAAATTCAGATGCGGCTTTTTAGAGCGGATTGCCGGCGGAAGAAATCATCTTCCGGTTTTTAAAACCTGTCGCGCAACGCAAACCACGAGAGCGCCAGGAACAGCAGAGGCGCCCGCATGCGCGCACCGCCGGGGAAGGGCGGAATGTTCAGCTCCTTAAACAGATGAAGTTCATCCGCATTCCCGAGAACCGTTTTCGCATAAAGTTTACCGCAATAATTTGACAGCATCACCCCGTGGCCGGAATAGCCGCCGATGGAAGTGACTCCAGGCATGACTTCGCGCACGAAGGGCTGGCGCGGCATGGTGATGCCGACCGAACCGCCCCAGGCGTAATCGATGTTGATATCGCCGAGGGCCGGATAGATTTCGGTGATCTGCCGGCGTATGTGCTGCGTTATGTCGCGTGGATTGTCCGCCGTATAGGCCTCGCGCCCGCCGAACAGCAGGCGTCCATCCTTGGATTTGCGGAAATAGCGCACGACGAATCGCGAATCGGCCACGGCCTCGTTGCCGGGAAGAACCTGTGGGAAGCGGTCCAGCGGTTGCGTTGCGCCGATGAAGGAGCGGATCGGCATGACGTGACTTGCCGTCACCGGCTCGAGGTTGCCGATATAGCCGTTACAAGCGATCAGCACGCGGTCGGCGGTGATCTCGCCGCCATCCGTGTCGATAACGGTCTTGCCGCCCGTTTGGCGAAAGCCCTTTGCCTTGGTCATCTCAAAGAGGGCGGCACCGGCTTCGGCCGCGACGCGGGCGAGACCGATGAGCAGTTTCAGCGGATGGATATGGCCCGTGCCCGTATCCCGGACGCCATAGAGATAGAATTGCGACCCCAGCCGTTCCTGGGTTTCGGCCTGATCCATGAAGGTCATATGCGGATAGCCGTAGCGGGTCGCCGCGATCTCCGCACTGTCCATATAGTCGCGCTTATAGCTGCGCTTGTGCGTGACATTCATCTGGCCGGGCAGAAAATCGATGTCGATGCCATGCTCCGACGCAAAATCGAGCAGATGCCGCTTGGCGTCTTCGGCTAGATCGAAGAGGGCTTTGGAGCGTTCATAGCCAATCTTCTCCTCGAGCTCTTCGGGCCACCAGCGCTGGCCGGTGCCGAGCTGGCCGCCGTTGCGGCCGGAGGCGCCGTCGCCGAAGCGGTTGGCGTCGATCAGGACGATGTCGGCACCACCCTTGGCGAGGTTGTAGGCGGCCTGAAGGCCGGTATAGCCGCCGCCGACGATTGCGATATCTGCCCGACGCGAGCCGTCGAGCTTCGGATAGATCGGACGCGGGCCGACGGTCGCCTGATAGAAGGAAAGTCCCGGCGCAATCGGGCTCTGCCATGTTTCCTGCAATGTCACGGCAATCTCCCTCACACGTTAAGCAGAAGGAATTCCCGCTCCCACGGGCTGATCACCTGCATGAAGGTCTCGAACTCACCGCGTTTGACGCCGGCATAGATGTCGATGAAATCTTTGCCGAGGACCTCCTCGAAAGCCGGTTCGTCCTCCATCAAGGCAATGGCCTCAAGCAGGCCGCGCGGCAGATCGATGGAGCCTTCATTCGCGGAATCCTCGGTGGGCGCCGTCGGCTCAACCTGCTTCATGATTCCGAGCAGGCCGGAGGCGAGAGAGGCGGCGAGTGCCAGATAGGGGTTGGCATCGGAGCTCGGCAGCCGGTTTTCCACACGTCTCGCCTGCGGATCGGAGATTGGCACGCGGAAAGCCGTGGTACGGTTGTCATAGCCCCAGGCATTGTTAACCGGGCAGGACATATTCGGCGCCAGCCGGCGATAGGAGTTCACATAGGGCGCCAGCATGGCGAGCGCATTCGGCACGAAGCGCTGCATGCCACCGATGAAATGGAAGAATTCGGGCGAGGGACTGCCATCCGGATTGGTGAAGACGTTCTTGCCCGTCTCGATATCCACGACCGACTGATGGATGTGCATTGCCGAGCCGGGCTGACTCTGCATCGGTTTGGCCATGAAGGTCGCGTAGATGCCATGCTTCAGCGCCGCCTCTCGGATCGTGCGCTTGAACATGAACACCTGGTCGGCAAGCTCGATCGGATCGCCATGACGCAGGTTGATCTCGAGCTGCGCCGGACCCTCTTCATGGATCAGCGTGTCGATCTCGAGACCCTGCTTTTCTGAGAAGTGATAGATGTCGTCGATCAGCTCGTCGAACTCGTTGATGCCGGCGATCGAATAGCCTTGGCCGCCGAGGATCGAGCGACCGGAACGACCCTTCGGCGGGTGCAGCGGATAATCCGGATCGTCATTCTTGGCGACGAGATAGAATTCGATTTCCGGCGCCACCACCGGTTTCCAACCGCGATCGCGATAGAGCCCCATGATGCGCTTCAGCACGTTACGCGGCGTATAGGAGACTTCCTGTCCCTCGGAATTGACGATATCGCAGATGACCTGCGCGGTCGGATCCGTTTCCCAGGGCACGACCGACAGCGTCGACAGGTCGGGGACCAGCTTCAGGTCATTGTCGCGCGGCTCGTAGCGGAAGCTTTCGGTCTCTTCCGGATATTCGCCGGAGATCGTGTGTCGATAGATCGCCGAGGGCAGTGCCAGCGACGTGTTCGAGGTGAATTTCGAGGTCGGCATCATCTTGCCGCGAGGCACGCCGGCAAGGTCCGGCGTGATGCATTCTATGTCCTCGATCCCGCGTGCCCGCAACCATTGCGCCGCTTCCTTCCAGTTTGCCACGCCGCGTGCCGATCTCAGACTGGGGGGTACTATTGGTGCTTTCGAGACGGGTATGGAAGCTTTCAGCGGGGTCTTTCTCGCGGGCATAAAACACCGTATTTGGGTTGATCGGTGAGTGCATCATAACTGCAGTTTGCCAATTGGCGAGGGGGAAAACCGCTCGGACTTTCGCCGTATGATGGAAAAATGACGAGAAAGCGCGGCGAAGAATAAAGGGCTGAAGCGTGACCGGCAGATATGATGTGATCGTCCTTGGCGCAGGCGCCGCCGGCATGATGTGCGCCATCCGCGCCGGCCAGCGCGGTCGGTCCGTTCTCGTGCTCGATCATGCCGCCGCACCTGGCGAAAAGATCCGCATTTCCGGCGGCGGCCGCTGCAATTTCACCAATATCCATGCAGGCCCGAAGAACTTCCTGTCCGCCAATCCGCATTTCGCCAAATCGGCGCTGGCGCGTTTCACGCCTGCCGATTTTCTGGCCATGGTCGAGCGCCATGGCATCGGCTGGCATGAAAAGACGCTCGGCCAGCTCTTTTGCGATGATAGTGCTAAGGACATCATCCGCATGCTGATCGACGAGATGCGCGCGGCCGGTGCGCAACTGCGACTGCGAACGGAGATCAGCGGCATCGAGCAGAGGGCAGGCGGCTATCGTGTCAGCACATCCGAAGGCGCCTTCGAAGCGTCCTCGCTGGTCGTCGCAACTGGCGGCAAGTCCATTCCCAAAATGGGGGCCACCGGTTTTGCCTATCGCATTGCCGAGCAATTCGGCTTGCCTGTCATCGAAACGCGGCCAGGCCTTGTGCCGCTGACGCTCGATCCGCAATTGCTTCAGCGTCTGGCGCCGTTGTCGGGCATTGCTGCCCCCGCCGAGATCCGACACGGCAAGACGGCATTCCGCGAGGCCCTGCTCTTTACCCATCGCGGTCTCAGCGGCCCCGCAATTCTGCAGATTTCCTCCTATTGGCGGGAAGGCGAGGACATCAACGTCGCAATCGAGCCCGATATCGATATTTTCGCACTTCTGAAGAAAGCCAAGCAGCTCAATGGCCGGCAATCGGCGCAGACGGCGCTTGCGGAAATCCTGCCGAAACGACTGGCTCAGCATATTGTCGAGAATGAGGGCATCTCCGGCAACATGGCAGATCTATCGGACAAACGCCTGCAGCAGCTTGCGGCTTCTATCCAGTCCTGGCCGGTCAAACCCTCTGGATCGGAAGGCTATCGCACCGCCGAAGTGACGCTCGGCGGCATCGACACGGCTTGCCTCGATTCGCGGACGATGCAGGCAAAGACCATTCCCGGCCTGTTCTTCATCGGCGAATGCGTCGACGTGACCGGCTGGCTCGGCGGCTATAATTTCCAATGGGCGTGGGCCTCCGGGCATGTAGCCGGCGAAGCGGCTTGAACTGCCGATTCAAGGCCTTGTCGGCGCCTTGAGAAAATGGAACCCGCCTCTGTTTCTCGCGTTTTCCTTTCCTACATTATTAGTGAATACATTGGCAGTTGCCGAAAGCACCATTTGCCGGTTATCGTGTCAGTGCGAAAATGGGAATATACTCATGAACAGAACACCTCGTCGCGCTCGCGCCATTGCAATCGCTCAGACCCGTGACAATGCCAAGCTTTTGGCGGCAAGACTGTTGATGTTGGCGACCGGCGTTACCGCCGCTTGCATCGCCTACCTTACCGTACGCGGCTTCTGATTTCAGCCGCCACATTGCTCTTGGCCCGTCGTTGAACGGCGGCCTTGGCTCGCGCACGGAGATAGATCTCTCCCTCCGCTTTTCAGCGTTTGATTGTATGCTGCGGGTCACACTACATCCTTATCTGAAAATTAATTAATCACGCCGACAATCCCAGTCGATTTCTTGGGGCGCTCTACTGCAAGCTGGAGCCGAAGCAATGATTGCTTCCCGACTTATACTCGGGAACCCCGCCTGCCGATATTTCAAGAATGATGATTATACATCCGGTCAGCGCCGAGGCGGCGTCGACGGGGGAGCGGTGTGTGAGAGGTCTGGGCCAAAATGTTCATTGACAAGATATTGTCGCGTTTCAACATCAAGACGAAAGTTCTGATATTCGTCCTGCCGTTCGTCATCAGCATTTCAGCCGTGGGCCTCACCGGGCTTTATGCGTCGGGCCTGCTTCAGGGCCGCATGGAGATCTCCAACAGCGTTCTGCAGTCCCTGACCGGGTTCAAGAACCTCTATGGTTCCATGGATGACTTCCTGCGCATCACCAATACACAGCAGCGCGACAAGCTCTATGAAGACATCAAGGCGCAGCAGGGCGTGTTGAATGCGACGCTCGGCCAGCTCGGTGCGGATGCGGATGGTCGCGACAATCTGACCGACGCGATGGCAAAGACCGCCGACATGTCCAACCTCGTCGGCAGGCTTTGGTCGCTGCACGAACAGGAACTCTCGCTGCGCAAGACGATCGACGACGCCCAGCGCGCCTTGATCAGTGCCCGCTTCAATGTCAATTTCAACAGCCAGCAGCTGGAAGACCGGATGCGCCAGGACCAGGCGGACGCGACCTCTACGCTTCGCTCCGCCGACCGCCTGCTGAAGGGCGGTGATATGCTGGCCTCTGTTGCCGAAGACTTCAACAAGGCCGCGACACCGGCCGACAAGGTCAAGCTCCTGAAGGACCGGCTGCCGGACCTGAACAAGGCACAGCGCTCTATCGACCTTGCCTTGCCGCAGAACCAGAAGAGTGTTGTCCAGTCGCTCGTGGGTACCATCAAGGATCTTGCTGCCTTCACCGAAAGCACGGATGTTCCGACCGACGATACGATCACCAATATCAGCCGGCTGCTTTCGCGCTTCCGCCAGACCTCGACCTATACGCAGCTGACGGCGACACAGATGATGCGCCAGGCGACCACGACCTTCGTCTCCCTCGATGCCCGCGTCGCGCAGACCAATTCCGTCCTGCAGGACACGCGCCGCCTTGAAGACTCGATTTATTCGCTGCAGCTCGTGCTGGCCGATTTCAACGCCAATACGAACAAGGACAATCTCGTCCGCCTGCGCCAGGAAGTCTCCAAGCTTGGTGGCGATATCGATACGCTGAACCAGAGCGCGAAGAGCATGGATTTTGCCGGCGACATCGACTCGGCCATTCGTCCGGCCATCAAATCCATGGATGAGGCCGGCGGCAAGCTGGTCGATACCATTAATCAGCGGATCGGCGAATATGCCAGCGCCCGCCAGCAGCTCGATCAGGTCTGGGGCCAGCTGACCGCTTTCGCCGAGACGCAGAAACAAAGTGCCGGCAGCGAGCGCAACCAGGCAAATTCCATATCCATCCTTGCAACCGCACTCGGCATCATCCTCTCCGTTGCTGGCGGCATCGCGCTCGTGCTGACCCTGCAGCGTCCGATTGGCCAGATCACCGCTGCCATGCGCCGCATCGCCGATGGCATGCTGGAGACCTCGATCTCCGGCGAGCAGCGCCGCGACGAAATCGGCGACATGGCCAGAGCCCTCGGCATCTTCAAGGAAAACGCCATTTCGAAGATCCGTGTCGAAGAGCAGAGCGACGAGGAGCGTGCTGCCGCAGAGCATGAACGCCAGCGCAACGACGCCGAAAAGCGCGAGCTCGACCGTCAGATCGACTATGCCGTCAGCGAGCTTGCCGCCGGTCTCGAGCGTCTTGCCCAAGGCGATATCTCGGCAACGATCGACACGCCCTTTATCGGCCGCCTCGAGCAGCTGCGCCAGGACTTCAATAGTTCGCTGTCCCGCCTGCAGCACACGCTGAGCCAGGTCCGCAGCAATGTCGAGATGATCCAGAGCAACGGCGCTCAGATGGCGGCTTCCGCCGAGGATCTCTCGAAGCGCACCGAGCAGCAGGCCTCTTCGCTGGAGCAGACCGCGGCTGCCGTCGACCAGATCACGACGACGGTCCGTTCATCTGCCGAGCGCGCGAAGGACGCCGATGCAATCGTGCGCGAAGCCAAGCGCAGCGCCGATGACAGCTCCGTCGTCGTCGGCAACGCCATCGATGCCATGTCGCGTATCGAGGACGCCTCGCGCCGGATCGAGCAGATCATCGGCGTCATCGACGAGATCGCTTTCCAGACCAACCTTCTTGCGCTCAATGCCGGTATCGAAGCCGCCCGCGCAGGCGATGCGGGCAAGGGCTTTGCCGTCGTCGCCATGGAGGTGCGCGAGCTGGCACAGCGCTCGGCCGCTGCCGCCAAGGAGATCAAGGGCCTCATCAACAAGTCGACCGAGGAGGTCAATTCCGGTTCGCAGTACGTGCAGGAGGCCGGTTCGGTGCTCGCGCAGATCAGCAGTCAGATCGTAACGATCAGCCACCATGTGGAAATGATCGCCCGCGCCAGCCACGATCAGGCAAGTGCGCTGCAGGAGGTCAACTCCTCCGTCAATCACATGGATCAGATGACTCAGCAGAATGCCGGCATGGTAGAAGAAACCACGGCGGCGAGCCGCGAGCTCGCCACCGAGGCCGATGCCCTGCTGCACCTTATCCTGCAGTTCAAGATCGAGACCGGCTATAGCGCGAACTACATGCGCGAGCAGGCGGCCTGACCGCAGCTGGTGTTGCTATCGCAGGCGGATCGGCCCATTTCCCGCCGGTCCGCCTTCTTCATTGCCTGATAGCGGTTGCGTACAGCGGCAAACCTCCGTCCAAGCCATTCAAAAAAGGGTGAGGGATCCCCGGCATTGTCGAGGTAGAACAGATCCTCGTTACGGCGCCATTGTTCTTCGCGCGCCAGGTTCCGTATTTCTATGGCTTTCGCCAGGGCGATGCTCTCCATCATGAGATGTCTCCTTGCTGTGAGGCATCCCTTCAACTACACATCGGAATTTTCTTTATAAATAGCCATTTTTGCCTTATGTTTTTCATTTATGAAAAACACGACCTGGGATTCCTATCAGCTTTTTCTGGATGTCGCCCGTGGCGGCGGCCTGACCGGCGCGGTCGCTTCTAGCGGCTTGAGCCCGGCGACGATCGGCCGGCGCATGCTGGAGCTGGAGGGGCAGATCGGACGCCCGCTGTTCGAGCGCAGCCAGGCGGGCTACACGCTGACCGGCAACGGCCAGGCCCTGTTCGACCAACTGCTGGAGATGGAAGCGGCCGCCCGCAAGGTCGATAGCTGGCAGCGCGATGCCCAGGGTGCATCCATCGTCCGCATCGCTGCCGGCACCTGGGTCGGCTGGCTGCTCAGCCAGAACATGCCGACTATCTGTTCGGAGCGGGACGGGTTCCGCATCGACCTTCATCTCGGCGAACGTCGCGCCAGCCTCGCCCATCGCGAAAGCGATATCGGTATCCGCGCCTTCGAGCCGGAGGAGACCAATCTCGCCGCCATCAAGACCGGCGATGTCGCCTATGCCGCCTATCAGGCCCGCAACATGCGCTTTTCCGGCCCGCAGCGCTGGATCGCGGTAGCGGAGGAGGAGGCGATCTCGGCCTATCTGCGCTGGCCGCATCAGAACAAGCGCGAGGAAATCGCCTTTACGGTCAGTCGCCCGCGTTCGCTGCACGATCTGGTGCTTGCCGGATCCGGCATTGCCGTACTGCCCTGCTTCGTCGGCGACCAGGAGCCGCGGCTGGAGCGGGTCGGCGAGGAAATCCCGGAGCTGCGCCATCGGCAGTGGATCGTCATGAACAATGCTGACCGTCATCGCCGGGAAATCCGGACCGTGGTCGACCGCATGACCAAATTGCTGAAAAGTCATGCCGAGCTCTTTGCCGGCAAGCGCCCAACCTATCTGTGAAAGAACCGGTGGCAATTGGCCACCGGTTCGCGCTTCTTCACCGGGCCGCGTCGCCCCAGCGATATTCGACCGTGGCTTCGTCAAGCTTCGCCTTCAGCTCCGGATCGAGCTGGAGATCGATGGCGGCCAGCGTATCCGTCAACTGGTCGGGACGGCTGGCGCCGATGATGGCTGAGGTGATGACCGGATTGGCGGCGACCCAGGCGACAGCAAGCTTGGTCAGCGACTGCCCGGCTTCTTCGGCGATGCCGCGGAGCTTCTCGATCGTCGCAAATTCGCGTTCATGCCAATAGCGCTGCAGATAATTGCTGCCGGCGCTGCGCAGTTGCGAGCTGAAGCGGCCTTCGGTCGGTGCGACATCATGCTTGTGCTTGCCGGTGAGAAGGCCGCCGGCGATCGGGTTGTAGGGGATGACGGCGATGCGCTGCTCTTCGGCCAAGGGAAGCAGTTCGCGCTCGATCTGGCGGAACAGCAGATTGTAGCGTGGCTGCACCGAAACGAAGCGGGCTGTCCGCAAAAAATCGGCGCGACCGAGCGCCAGTGCCAGCCGGTAGGCGAGGAAGTTGGACACGCCGACATAGCGAGCCTTGCCCGAGCGCACGATAATGTCGAGCGCCTCCAGCGTCTCGTCGAGCGGTGTTTCGCGATCGTCCGAATGCAGCTGGTAAAGATCGACATAATCGGTGCCGAGCCGCCGCAGCGAAGCATCGATGGCGTCGAGAAGATGCTTGCGCGACGCGCCCTGATCCCAGGGAGACGGGCCGACCTTTCCGACAGCCTTCGTCGCAACGATGAAGCGGTCGCGCTTGCCCTTCAGCCAGCGGCCGACAATCTCTTCGGTGCGGCCGGCAAGCTGTTCACCGCCTCCCAGCGGATAGACGTCTGCCGTGTCGATGAAATTGACGCCGGCATCCGCGGCCTTGTCGAGAATGGCATGAGCTATGTCTTCCTGCTCGATCTGCAGGCCGAAGGTCATCGTACCCAGGCAAAGGCGCGAGACGCTGAGACCGGTATTGCCGAATTTTTGATACTGCATGATAGGCCCCCGATGATGGGTTTGAATTTGCCCGCTGGGCAGGATGACGAAACAGGCTTGAGAATGTCCGCGGACGAGAACACCGCGATGTTAGCAAAGCCGGCTTCCGCATTCACGCGCGAAGCAGGCCCTGCGTTCACAATTGCGTGCGAAGGGCATGTCTCTTGGCGGGCAATTTTACGGCGCGATCGATCGTTTTCGGGGAAAACGGCTAAAGCTTATGCCTGCTTGCTTTTTCCCTTGTCGCCTTCCGATTTCCTTTCTAGTCTAACGGGAAAAACAGAGGGTTGGGTATCGCCTGGATGCCCTTGAACAAAACAGGAGAGACTATGAAGTCCATGTTCGCACGGCTTGCAGCAACGGCGTTTGCCGTCGTTTCGCTGGCTACGGTCGCTCAGGCAGAAGACAAGGTCGTCAATATCTATAACTGGTCGGATTACATCGACAATTCGATCCTGGAGGATTTCACCAAGGAAACCGGCATCAAGGTCGTCTACGACACCTTCGACCAGAACGAGACGCTCGAAACCAAGTTGTTGGCCGGCAAGACCGGCTATGACATCGTCGTGCCGACGGCCTATTTCCTGCAGCGCCAGATCAAGGCTGGTGTCTTCCAGAAGCTCGACAAGTCCAAGCTGCCAAATCTCTCCAACATGTGGGATACGGTGCAGCAGCGCATCGCCACCTATGATCCCGGCAACCAATACGCCATCGACTATATGTGGGGCACGAGCGGTGTCGGCTACAACGTCGACAAGGTGAAACAGATCCTCGGCACCGACGATGCTCCCGATATCAACGTGATCTTCGATCCGAAGCTCGCCGCCAAGTTCAAGGATTGCGGCATCTACGTGCTGGATTCGCCGACCGACGTCATTCCGGCCGCCTTGCGCTATCTGGGCCTTGACCCGAATTCGACCAAGCAGGAAGACTTCAAGAAGGCCGAGGATCTCCTGACCGCGATCCGTCCCTTCGTGCGCAAGTTCCATTCCTCCGAATACATCAACGCGCTCGCCAATGGCGATATCTGCCTTGCTTTCGGCTATTCCGGCGACGTGCTGCAGGCCCGCAACCGTGCTGCCGAAGCCAAGAATGGCGTCAATATCGCCTATTCTATCCCGACGAAGGGCGCACAGATGTGGTTCGACGTCATGGCGATCCCCGCCGATGCGCCGCATGTCGAGGAGGCGCACATCTTCCTCAACTATATCATGAAGCCTGAGGTCATTGCCAAGGCGAGCAACTTCACCGCCTATGCCAACGGCAACAAGGCGTCGCAGCAGTTCGTGAGCAAGGATGTACTCGATGACCCGGCCGTTTATCCCACGGATGCGGTTCGCGAGAAACTATACACGCTGACCCCTTGGGACTCTAAAACGCAGCGCGTGGCGACGCGCTTGTGGACAAAGGTCACGACAGGCCAATAAATCGAAGCGGCCCGGACGGTAACGTCCGGGCCTTTCCTTATGAGGATAAAGTTAGGAATCACGAGCGGGCCGGGATGGGGAAGAGCCGGCGCGACGCGCGCCCACAAGGGCGTTCAATTGGGGATAGATAATGAAGTCACTCGGTAATATCCGGCGTTCCTTTGCTCCTTGGACCGACCCTTCGGCCAAGCCTTACATTTCCTTCAAGAACGTGACGAAGAAATTCGGTGATTTCACCGCCGTCGATAATCTCTCCCTGAATATCTACAATCGCGAATTCTTCGCTCTTCTCGGCGCATCCGGCTGCGGCAAGTCCACGCTTTTGCGCATGCTGGCGGGCTTCGAGCAGCCGACGACTGGCGAAATCGTGCTCGATGATCAGGACCTTGCCGGCACGCCGCCCTACCGCCGCCCAGTCAACATGATGTTTCAGTCCTACGCGCTGTTTCCGCATATGTCGGTGGAGAAGAATATCGCCTTCGGCCTTCGCCAGGATGGCATGCCGAAAGCCGAGATCGACGATCGCGTCGCGCAGATGCTGAAGCTCGTGAAGCTCGAACAGTTCGCCAAGCGCAAGCCCAACCAGCTATCCGGCGGCCAGCGCCAGCGCGTGGCCTTGGCTCGCTCGCTTGCAAAGCGCCCAAAGGTGCTGCTGCTCGACGAACCCCTTGGCGCGCTCGACAAGAAGCTACGCGAAGAGACGCAGTTCGAACTCATGGATCTGCAGCAGAGCCTGGGGCTGACCTTCGTTGTCGTCACTCACGATCAGGAAGAGGCGATGACCATGGCTGACCGCATCGCGGTCATGAGCCACGGCCAGGTGGTGCAGGTGGCAACGCCGGCCGAGATATACGAGGCGCCCAACTGCCGCTTCGTTGCCGACTTCATCGGCGATGTGAACATCCTCGACGGCAATGTCACTTCGACACAATCTGGCATCGTCGAGATGGCGGTCGAGTCGGGCTTCACGGTGCGCACGGCTTCCGGAGACACGCCCTCGGCGGGAAGCCGCGCCAGCCTCGCCATCCGTCCGGAGAAGCTCAGGGTGACGCCGCGTGCCCCGGCCAATGCCTCGGTCAATGCTGCCGAAGGCGAGATATGGGATATCGCCTATCTCGGCGACATGACCGTTTTCCACGTCAAGCTGAAGAGCGGGCAGGTGGTCAAGGCATCATCGCTGAACGCAGTTCGCGCCGTGGAAGAGCCCTTCGCCTATGACCAGAACGTCTGGGTCTCCTTCGACGAAAATGCCGGCGTCTTGCTGAAGGATTGATCATGAAAGCGCTCGGTTCCCTAATCTATCAGCGCCTCGTGATCATCGTTCCCTATGCCTGGTTGCTGATCTTCTTTCTCGCGCCTTTCCTGATCGTCTTCCGCATCTCGCTGTCGACGAAGGCCTTGTCGGTGCCGCCCTACGACCCATCCTTCGCCTGGAGCGACAGTTTCAGCGACTGGTGGGACAAGCTGCAGACCATGTCGTTCGACAATTACACATGGCTTGCCGGCGACCCGCTCTACATGAACGCCTATATCGAGAGCCTGCAGATCGCCGGCATCTCGACGCTTCTGACGCTGATCATCGCCTATCCGATCGCCTATGGCATGGCGCAGGCGCCACGCACGATCCGGCCGACATTGCTGATGCTGGTCATCCTGCCCTTCTGGACGAGCTTCCTGATCCGCGTCTATTCCTGGATGTCGATCCTCAGCACGACGGGCCTCCTGAACCAGCTGCTGATGGGGCTCGGCATCATCCATGAGCCGCTCGTCATTTTGAACACCAATACCGCGGTTTATATCGGCATGGTCTACTCTTACCTGCCCTTCATGGTGCTGCCGCTCTACTCCGCGCTCGAGAAGATGGACGGCACGCTGATCGAGGCGGCGCAGGATCTCGGCTGCACGCCGATCGGCGCCTTCTGGCGCGTCACCTTTCCGCTCTCGCTTCCTGGTGTTATCGCCGGCTGCATGCTGGTCTTCATCCCCGCTGTGGGCGAGTTCGTCATCCCCGATCTGCTCGGCGGCTCGCAGACGCTGATGATCGGCAAGGTGCTCTGGACGGAGTTCTACAGCAATACCGACTGGCCGCTGGCCTCGGCGGTGGCGACCATCCTCCTGCTGGTGCTGGTGGTGCCCATCGTCTTCTTCCAGCATTTCCAGGCCAGAGCCGATGAGAAGGGGAGATAACGTATGATCCGCTGGTCCCGCTTCAACATCGTCTCGGTCACACTCGGTCTGGCCTTCCTCTACCTGCCGATCCTGCTGCTGATCATCTATTCCTTCAACAGCTCGCGCCTCGTCACCGTCTGGGGCGGCTTCTCAACGCAATGGTACGTGCATCTTTTCAGCAATGATACGATGCTGAATGCCGCATGGCTGACGGTGCGCATCGCGCTGCTCTCGGCGACGATTGCGACGGTGCTCGGCACGCTCGCGGCCATTACCCTGGTACGCTATACGCGCTTCCGCGGCCGTATCCTGTTTTCGGGCATGATCTATGCGCCGCTGGTCATGCCTGATGTCATCACCGGCCTGTCGCTGTTGCTGCTCTTCGTCACCTCAGGCGTCGATCGCGGCTTCTGGACGATCGTCATGGCGCATACGACGCTCACCATGTGCTTCGTCGCCGTTGTCGTTCAGTCCCGCCTGCTGACCTTCGATCGCTCAATCGAGGAAGCGGCGATGGATCTCGGTGCGCCGCCGGTGCGCACCTTCTTCGAGGTGACACTGCCGATCATTGCGCCGGCCGTCTTCTCCGGCTGGGTGCTGGCCCTCACGCTGTCGCTCGATGATCTGGTGATTGCAACCTTCGCTTCGGGTGCCGGCGCGAAAACGCTGCCGATGCTGATCTACAGTCAGGTCAAGCTTGGCGTGACGCCGGAAATCAACGCCATCTGCACCATCCTGATCGGCGTGGTCGCCGTGGGCGTTATCTGCGCCTCCATCGCGACGAAGCGCCGGGAGGTCCAACGGCAGAGAGACGAGCAGGCGGCTGCAGCAGCTTGAAGTGCTGCGGCCGAAAGGCGTGAAAGAACTACGGCTGCTGTATGGGCTTTTGCAGAAGCGTTGCGACCGGCGAAATCACTGGATTCGGCCAGCTGCCGCCAATGAAGAAGGGCAGCATCGGCAGTTCGTCTGCGTCGGAGGGCGAGGTCGCCTCGAGCGCGCCGGAGAGTGCCAGCCCGTTGGTGCGGAACGGAACGACGCCGTTGAAGCTGATCGTTTCGTTGCGGCCCGCAATGGCCGCGTTCTGCACCTCGGCGGAACCCTTCGCAAAACTTGCATCCACGCTGATGCTGTCGAAGTCGAAAGAAGAATCGGCGATATCGCTCATCCGGAAGAAAGCCTTCTCGGCGGCGAGCGTCCGGAAGGTCGAGATATCGAATTGGCGAAACGATCCTGCCGACGAGGTGAAGTGCAGCGTGCCGGCGACATCACTGAGCGTGGCAACCCAGATCGGCTTCGAGGTGCTGAGCGAAAGATCCAAGGACGCCGATGACGGCATCGGCAACGGGCCTATCAGCTTCAGGCGCGTGAAGAGGCCACCGAAATCGGCGTTGCGGATCGATATCTGCAATTTGCCGCCGCCATCGAAGTCGCCTGGTGCGACCTCCAGATGCGCGGTCAGCGAACCGCTCTCGAAGCTGCTGTCGCCTATGTCGAATTTCGCCTTGCCGCCTGCCACCAGCAGGCTGGCGCCGATATTCTCGAACTGGAAGGGACCGAGAGCCGCCTTGTTCGACGACAGCCGCATATCGAGGTCGAGCCGCTGCAGCGGATTGCCGTTCAACAGCGCGTCGATGGCGGTTTCCGCGGCCAGACGCATGGAGAAGGCGGCCAGGAACGGATTGAGGTTCATCTGGTCGAAGGCAAGCGTACCGGAAATCTTCGGCTTGCCCGATTTCGTATAGTTCAGATCCATGATGCCGGAAGCGGCGGAATCGTTGACTTTGAAGCTAAGGTTGTTGAAGCGCAGACCGTTGTCGAATGCTGTGATATTGGCGCTGAGCGAGATATTCTTGAGGGCGTCGGCTGCCGGCAGACGCTGACCGCTCCAGGCGATGAAGGAGGGCACGTTCGGCACACTCAGATCCAGATTGCCCGAAAGTGCCGAAAAATCCGATATGCTGGTAATGCCTGTATAGGTCCAGCTGATCAGCGGCGAAACGAAGCTGGTCGTGGTGTTCACATTCTTGCCGGCGAAGAAGAGCAGGGGCTGCGTCGAGTCGAAGTTCAGCTTGATGTCCTGGCCGTTGAAGCGGGCAAGGATGACGGCGCTCAGCGATTGGGAAAGCCGCGGCCATGCGATGTCGGCATTGACGGCGTTCAGCTTGTAGATGCTGCCGCTGCGCTCGTCGGTCATTTCGACGCTTCCGTCCTCGATGGTCAGCATGCCGATGGCGGCATCCTGTTCCTTGCTCATCCGCATGCCCTGGCCGGAGGAGGTTTCGGCCTGTTCGATCGCCTTGGAAAGGCGGCCTTCGTTCGTCCAGTCGATCAGGCCGTTCTCGTCGCGGCGGATATAGAGGATCGGGCGCAGGAAATGGAATTCGTGAAAATGCGCATGCCCGCGGATCGCCGACCACAGCGAGAAATCCGCGGAGAGGCTGTCGACATGGCCGAGGACCTTGCCGTTTCGCGACGGCTCGCGGATGGTGACCTGATTGAGCGTCACGCGGGGCGTCGGCCAGAATTCGAGCGTTGGGTCGCCTTCGATCTGGGCTCGGTATCCCGTCCAGTCCGACAATGCCTTCTCGATGCCGGAGCGCACCAGACCGCTTGAAATCAGGAAAGGCGCGGTCGCTCTGAAGACAGCGAACACGATGAGGATCGTGAGAAGAATGATGCCGGTCGTCCGAGCAACGGCAGGCAGCCAGCGCGAGGCCGAACGCATCGTCAACCGCCACTTGTTGTTTTTCGAAGCTCTCATGATCCCGTGGAGACTCTTGAACTGATAGGGATAATCTGCCTGAGTTTGGCGGATATAGGAAATGTTTGTCGGATGCAAACGTCACGCACTGGCAATACCCACAACACCGTGATTTTATTAATGCGCTGCAGCATTGCTATATAGTGCAAAAAGCGGGAGAGAAATATGCAGGATCAGCAGCCGCTCTGGACACCATCGGAAACATTTCGCCGCCAGAGTCCGATGTTCGCTTTCATGCAGGAATGCAACCGCCGTTTCAACCTCTCGCTGTCCGACTTTGCCAGCCTCCATGCCTGGTCTATCGCCGACCGTGAAAACTTCTGGTCGGCGGTCTGGGATTTCTGCGGTGTGAAGGGCAAGCGCGGTGAACGGGCGCTGATCCATGGCGATGTCATGCTGGATGCTCGCTTCTTTCCCGATGCCGAACTGAACTTCGCCGAAAACCTGCTCTCGCGAAGCGGCGAGGGCGATGCGCTTGTGTTCTGGGGCGAGGACAAGGTGCGCGATCGCTGGTCATGGGACCGGCTGGCCGCGATGGTATCTCGCCTGCAGCAGGCCTACCGCGCCGAGGGCATCGGCAAGGGGGACCGCATCGCAGCGATGATGCCGAACATGCCCGAAACCATCGCCTGCATGCTGGCGGCCGCGTCGATCGGTGCGATCTGGTCCTCCTGTTCGCCGGATTTCGGTGAGCAGGGCGTCATGGACCGCTTCGGCCAGATCGAGCCGAAGCTCTTCATCGCGTGCAGCGGCTATTGGTACAGCGGCAAGCTGCAGGACGTCACAGCAAAGGTCAGTGCCATAGCCCAGCGCCTGAAAGCGCCTACCATCATCGTGCCCTATGCCGGCAATGCCGAAGCCGTCGTGGCAGCGACACCGGGCGCGAGGACCCTTGGTGATCTGGTCGCGCCCTTCGAGGCGAAGCCGGTCGAATTTGTGCCCGTGTCCTTCTCCCACCCGCTGTTCATCCTGTTTTCTTCAGGCACCACAGGCGTTCCGAAATGCATCGTGCACTCCACCGGCGGCGCGCTGCTGCAACTCCTCAAGGAGCATCGCCTCCATTGCGGCGTCGTGCCCGGCGAAAAGGTCTTCTATTTCACCACCTGCGGCTGGATGATGTGGAACTGGTTGACGACCGGCCTTGCCGCCGGCGCAACGCTCTGCCTTTACGATGGTTCGCCCTTCGCCCCCGATGGCAACATTTTGTTCGACTATGCGCAGGAAGAGAAATTCGCGCTGTTCGGCACTTCTGCCAAATATATCGACGCCGTGCATAAGAGCGGCCTGACGCCGAAGACCTCGCATGATCTTTCGAGCCTGCGGCTGATGACCTCCACCGGCTCGCCGCTGTCGCCGGAGGGCTTCACCTTCGTCTATGAGGGCATCAAGGACGATATCCAGCTGGCCTCCATTTCCGGCGGCACCGATATCGTCTCCTGCTTCGTGCTCGGCAACCCGCTGCAAGCGGTCTGGCGTGGCGAAATCCAGGGGCCGGGCCTCGGGCTTGCCGTCGATGTCTGGAACGATGAAGGCAAGCCGGTGCGCGGCGAGAAGGGCGAGCTCGTCTGTACCAAGGCCTTCCCCTCCATGCCGGTCATGTTCTGGAACGATCCGGAGCGCGCCAAATATCGGGCTGCTTATTTCGAGCGCTTCGACAATATCTGGTGCCACGGGGATTTCGCCGAGTGGACAGAGCATGGCGGCCTCATTATTCACGGCCGCTCCGACGCGACGCTCAACCCCGGCGGCGTGCGCATCGGCACGGCCGAGATCTACAATCAGGTCGAGCAGATTCCCGAGGTTCTGGAAGCGCTCTGCATTGGTCAGGATTGGGATGATGACGTCCGCGTCGTACTCTTTGTCCGCCTCGCCGCCGGCGTCTCCCTGACCGAAGATCTCGTCAAGGCGATGAAGACCCGCATCCGCACCGGCGCCTCCCCGCGCCATGTGCCGGCCAAGATCATCGCCGTTGCCGACATCCCCCGCACGAAATCCGGCAAGATCGTCGAGCTTGCGGTGCGCGAGGTGGTGCACGGCCGTCCGGTCAAGAACAAGGAAGCGCTTGCCAACCCGGAAGCGCTCGATCTCTTCGCCGGGCTGGAAGAACTCAAAAGTTAAGGTGGGCCTTAAAACTGAGGGGCAAACGATGACCATCGTTTGCTAACCTCGCGTTAAGAAAGCTTGGTCAAAAGTAAAGGCTAACTTGAGGCCGTTCGCATGAGCTGGAGCGGATTGGAGCCACTCTCGGCTCCCGAGACATGAAGTTCCCCGACTCGAGCTTGCTTTCGACAGCATAAACTTCAAAGGCAGCGCGGTTCGCTGCCTTTTTTTCATTTCCTCGTCGCGAATCCGCCTCTGCTCTGTACATTGCCGCATTGAGCAAGTATGTGCACGCCTGAAGAAGAGGTTCGCGACGTGCGAACCACGATGATCGCCGCCTGAGGGTGCGCGAAGAATTCCGAAAGACAGATGATGACTGAATTCGAAGGCATCGCTCCTGCGATCGCCCAGGCTTTGGCGAAGCGCGGGTATGAAACGCTGACGCCGGTGCAAAAGGCCATGCTCGATCCCGGCCTCGCCGGCAAGGATACGCTTGTCTCGGCTCAGACCGGCTCGGGCAAGACGGTTGCCTTCGGCCTGGCGCTGGCGCCCGGTCTGCTTGACGGCGCGGAACGTTTCGGCCGCGCAGGTGCGCCGCTGGCGCTGGCGATTGCACCGACCCGCGAACTGGCGCTGCAGGTGCAGCGCGAGCTGGAATGGCTCTATGGGCTGACGGGTGCCACGATCGCCTCCTGCGTCGGCGGCATGGACATGCGCACGGAGCGGCGCACGCTCGAGCGCGGCGCCCATATCGTCGTCGGCACGCCGGGGCGTCTCTGCGATCATATTCGCCGCAATTCGCTCGATATCTCCGAATTGAAGGCCGTCGTGCTTGACGAGGCCGACGAGATGCTCGATCTCGGTTTCCGCGAAGATCTGGAGTTCATTCTGGAAGCAGCACCCTCCGAGCGCCGCACCCTGATGTTTTCCGCAACCGTGCCGCGCTCGATCGCCAAGCTCGCCGAAAACTACCAGCGCGATGCCGTCCGCATCGCCACCACCTCTGAGGCCAAGCAGCATGTCGATATCGATTATCGCGCGCTGACGGTCGTGCCGAGCGACCGGGAAAACGCCATCATCAACGTACTGCGCTACTATGAAGCGCGCAACGCCATCGTGTTCTGCTCGACGCGCGCCGCCGTCAACCATCTGACCGCGCGGTTCAACAATCGCGGCTTTTCGGTCGTTGCGCTCTCAGGGGAGCTCAGCCAGAACGAGCGCACCCACGCCCTGCAGGCCATGCGCGATGGCCGCGCCCGCGTCTGCATCGCCACCGACGTGGCCGCCCGTGGCATCGATCTGCCAGGCCTGGAACTGGTTATACATGCGGACCTGCCGACCAATCCGGACACGCTGCTGCATCGCAGCGGCCGCACCGGCCGCGCCGGCAACAAGGGCGTCAGCGCCCTCATCGTGCCGCTCAGCGCCCGTCGCCGCACCGAACGCCTGCTGGAAGCCGCCCGTATCCGTGCCACCTGGGCAAAGCCGCCGTCAGCCGATGAAGTGAGCCTGCGCGACGATGAAAGGCTTCTTGCCGATCCGGTCTTTGAAGCGCCGCTTGCCGAAGACGAGCAGACGATCGTCCGGCAGCTGCTGGAGCGCCACGGCGCCGAGCAGGTCGCCGCCGCCTTCCTGCGGCAATACCGCACTGGTCACTCCGCGCCCGAGGAGCTGCAGGACGTGCCGGCCGAAGGGGAGCGCAGAAAGCCGCGTCGGGATGACTTTCCGGTCACGCCGCGCGATGAGGGTGCGGGACGCAACGACTTCACCGATGGTCTCTGGGTATCGCTCTCTGTCGGACGCAAGCAGAATGCCGAGCCGCGCTGGCTCATCCCCATGCTCTGCCGCAACGGCAATCTGACCAAGCGCGATATCGGTGCCATCAAGATGCAGCCCGAGGAAACTTTCGTCGAGCTCTCGCAGGAGAGTTTTGAGCGCTTCCTCGCGGCCATCGGCCCTGACAAGACCCTGGAGCGCGGCATTCGCGTTAAGCCGCTTGCCGGCATGCCGGATTTCCAGGCCAAGCGGGAAGGCGGCTTCGCAAAGAAGAAGCCCTTCGCTGAGAAGGGCGCCCGTTCGAATGACGGCCCGAAGCCGAAATGGAAGTCCGACCGCAAGCCGGAGCGGGCGCATGCAGGCGAGGGCGGCGTTTCCGAGCGTTCCGACAAGAAGCCCTGGGCGAAAAAGCCCGGCAAACCGGGCTTCGCCAAGAACGACGGCCCGCCAGCAGGCAAGCCGAAGTCGAGGGCCAAGCGCAAGGCCGCGCGGGCTCAGGGGGAATAATTTCTGTCGCCGAGTTCAAGGGAGCGGACGCCCCCTTGTCGCTATCTCCGCATCTCCCGGCAAGAGGAGATCGGTACTCGGGGCACCGCTACTCGAAGAAGATCAAGCTTGCCGGCGATGGTGGTAGTGGCTTTACGCTCACATTTTGGAAACCGGCGCGTCTAGCTATCTCGGCAAGGTCCTTCTGCGTGTAGGCCTCGCCTCTTGGCGTACTGGCCAGCATCTCCCATGAGAAAGCGGCCGGGAAGGGTGGCGAGACGAGATCGTCGTTCGGCACGAAGTCCACCGCAACCACCTTGCCCTCGGCGCTCAGGCTAGCTCGGCACTTCCTAAGCAAGCCGGCACAGGTTTCCAGGTCGAAGTGATGCAGGAAGTTCGGCAGCAGGATAAGATCATAGTCCGTGCCCCAGTCGACTTCGAATGCGCTGCCGGCAATGACCTTGTATCGTTCGGCGACGCCAAATTGCTGCGCATTTTGCTTGGCCAATTCCAGAACGGAGCCCCAATCGACCGCAACGATCTCGGCCGAAGGAAAAGCCTTCGCCATCTCGATCCCGAAAAGCCCGTGCCCCGCGGCGATATCAAGTATTTTTCTTGGCTGCATGGGCAAGTTGGCCATTTCGGCGGCGAGGCTGATTGCGCTGCCGCCTGTGAACGCGCCCATGCCACGAGCGAATTTCACCCACACCGGATTGTCCGGAGACATGTTTGCCAATCCAATGGACCCACCGTTGCGGACATAGGAAGGCGGATCGTTCAGGATCTGCTTGAGGATTTCCGGCGCGGCCAGAAATTCGATGGCCGCGCCCATATAGGCTGGCGAATGCCGGTCGAGGAAGGCTCGGCTGGATGGTGTCAGAGCGTATTGATTACCTGTTTTCGTGAGAAAGCCGTTCACAACGAGATAGTCGCACAAGATGCGCACGCCTCTTTCCGCTGCATTTGTAGCGGCCGCCAAAGATGCTGCATTGCTGCCATCACCAATCAAAGTAAAAAGATCGAGTTCGATGGCGGCTACGATGGCGGCCGTCTTTCGGCATGCAAACATCGCATCGACCACGAGATTAGGTGAAACTTCGCCTACGTCTGCTTCTACTGCCGTCGATGACATTGGATCCCCCCTTATGTGCCCAATGACCGACCGGAATAGTCGGTCGCAAGGATGAATTATCTCACAAAAGGCGACTGATTTTAAGTTTATTATCGATAATACTAAGGGGATACATAAGATAGTCTTCGCCGGCGGCGCGGCTGAAGTCATCGGGGTCTACGATCGTCGCACCAGAACTTCACGACAACCGCGACGTTACGACCAATCTGCAGGTGGCTGCGGAAGTCGAGAAAATGTTTGCCCGGTGCAGCACGCGGTATTCGGCTTGACATTTGAAGCGCGTCAGGCAGAAAATCGATCATGGGGTCGCGATCACCCCACGAGGCTACGGCTGAAGAATCGCGTCCGTGAAACCGAGCCAACGGAGGACGCGCCATGCCGTCGTTTCTAGAAATTACACCCGACAAGCTCAATCGTATTATCGGCACGCCCAATTTGCCTGCGATTATCGATGTCCGCAATGATGAGGATTTCGCCGCCGATCCACGTCTTATTCCCGGCTCCATCCGGCGCGACTATCGAACCGTAACCGACTGGGCGAACGAACTGGCGGGGCCTGCCATCATTCTCTGTCAGAAAGGACAGAAACTCGCCCACGGAGTTGCTGCCCATCTGCGTGTGGTCGGAAAGGAGGCGGAGGTCCTCGAAGGCGGGTTCGAAGCGTGGCGCAGCGCGGAGTACATGCTGGTCGCCGGGGAAAAGCTGCCTCCCCGCGATGCCAAGGGGCGGACCGTATGGGTAACGAGGGCACGGCCGAAGATCGATCGCATCGCCTGCCCATGGCTGATCCGCCGCTTCATCGATCCGTCAGCAATCTTCCTGTTCGTTCCCGCAACCGAAGTTTCGGCCGTCGGCGATCGCTTTAAAGCGACACCATTCGATATCGAAGATGCTTTCTGGAGCCATCGCGGCGAGCTATGCACTTTCGATGTCATGATCGAGGAATTTGGTCTCGGCACAGAACCTCTCCTTCACCTTGCAACCATCGTTCGGGGCGCCGATACCGCCCGGCCCGACCTAGCACCTGAAGTGCCGGGGCTGCTTGCGGCCTCGCTGGGGCTTTCGCGGATGTTCAACGACGACCTGCAGCAGCTGGAAGCCGGCATGACGCTTTACGATGCCTTCTATCGTTGGTGTCGTGATGCAACGGAAGAGACGCACAACTGGCCAAATCCGAGGAAGATGTAAGCGACTATGACCGATCTCGTAAAAAATTTAGCCGAGCGATCAAGCGCGGCTGATCGGGACATCGTTCCCCTCCATGAGGCCGTCAAGGTCTGGACCCGCGTTGCCGCCCTGAGCTTCGGCGGACCGGCGGGACAGATCGCCGTCATGCACCGCATCGTCGTCGACGAGAAGAAATGGGTGGGAGAGCACAGGTTCCTTCATGCCCTGAACTACTGCATGTTGCTGCCGGGTCCGGAAGCGCATCAGCTCGCCATCTATATCGGCTGGCTGCTGAACAGGACGCGGGGCGGCATGATCGCGGGCATTCTGTTCGTCCTGCCGGGCTTTCTGGCAATTCTCGCACTCAGTTACGTCTATGTCCTGTTCGGGAATCTTACCTTTATCGAAGGGATGTTTTTCGGGCTCAAATGCGCCGTGCTGGCGGTCGTCGTCCAGGCGGTCTTTCGCATCGGGAGCCGAGCCCTCAAGAGCAGGGCTATGGTTGCTCTGGCCGCCGCTGCTTTCGTGGCGATCTTCTTCTTGCATGTTCCGTTCCCCGTCATCATCGTTGGAGCCGGACTTATCGGCTACCTGGCCTCTCGGGCAGGCGTTGCGGCCTTCAAAATGGGGGGAGGGCACAAGTCGGGCTCCGGGACAATTCTGGAGGACAAGGACTCTGTTCTTGGCGAGGAGATCCCTTTGCACGCTCGACCAAACCTCGCCTGGTCTCTGAAGACCTCGGGTGCGCTGGCGGCCGCGTGGCTCATTCCGGTTGCGGCCCTCCTAATGACGCTCGGCCCCGACAACGTCTTTTCCAAAATCGGGATATTCTTCAGCGAGATGGCAGTCGTCACCTTTGGCGGCGCCTATGCCGTGCTGGCATATGTCGCACAGGAGGCCGTGCAGCAGCTGGGCTGGCTGCGGCCGGGCGAGATGCTGGACGGTCTGGGGATGGCGGAAACGACCCCGGGACCGCTGATCATGGTTACGCAGTTCGTTGGTTTCCTGGCGGGTTATCGCAATCCCGGCACCCTCAGCCCCCTTGCGGCGGCGACCTTTGCCGCCGTGCTGACAACATGGGTTACCTTTCTGCCGAGTTTCCTTTGGATTTTTGCAGGTGCGCCGTTCATCGAGAAGATGCGCGGAAATGTCGCGCTGACCGGCGCCATGTCTGCGATAACGGCGGCGGTGGTGGGCGTTATCCTGAACCTTGCTATTTGGTTCGGGCTCCATGTGCTGTTCCGTGAGACCACGAGTTTCACCTATGGTTCCTGGACAATGGATGTCCCCGTCCTGATCTCGCTTTCATTGCCCTCGCTCATACTGACCCTCTTGGCCGCGATGGCCATCTTTCGCCTGAAGATGTCAGTGATAACGACCTTGTTGGCATCTGCAGCTTTGGGCGTTGGCTGGACCGTCCTTGGTTCCTGACGGAAGAGGCATTCGCTCCCTCATCTACGAGACGTCAGCCAAACGCCCACCAGCGTCACCGCCAGCCCCGCGAACATCACCGTCGTCAGCGGTTCGGAAAACAAGGCCCAGGCCCATAGCATGGTTACGGGCGGGCTGAGATAGATGGCCGCGCTGATCTGCGCCACGGGGAAGAGGCGCAGGCTGGTATAATAGACCGAATAGGCGGTGAAGGTCGCGATCAGCACCAGCCATATCATGCCGATCGCGAAACCGCGGGTCAGCGGCGGCGCAAGATCGCCCTGCATCATCGCGCAGATGCCGAAAAGCACCGAGGCCGTCAGCGTGTGGATGCAGAGGCTTTGGTGAACGGGCATGCGCTTGCTGCGTCGCCGTTTGTGCAGGACCGATGCGAAGGCAAAGACCAGCATCGAGCCAACCGTTAGTCCATAGGCCCATATGGGGGCCGCGCCGAAGCTGAGGCTGTCGACCGACACGATCAGTACACCTGCGACTGCGATGGCCGTCCCCAGCCATTGGCGCCGGCTTAGCCGCTCTCTCAGCACGGGTTGTGATAGAGCCGCAATCGCGAGCGGCAGCAGATCCGAAATCAGCGCCACCAGCCCTGTCGGCACCCTCTGTTCGATCGCGAGCGCAAAGCCACCGAGATAGAGGAAGACCGACATCACCCCGAACAGCATCTGTTCGGCGATCGTGCGTATCCGCATCCGCGGACCGATTGAGAAGGCGAACGGCAGCAGGATCACACCGGACAGAAGCGTGCGCCAGAACAGGACCAGCATGACGCTGGCCTCCTGGCTGGCATAGCGGATGCCGATGAAGCCGGAGCTCCAGCTGACGATCAGCAACGCCGCCATTAACGGCCAAAGGAAGCGGCGTTCGTTCGGCGCGGTCCGGGATAGGCTCTGGTCTGTCATCAGGCTCTCGATTGAATGGTTTCACAGGCAGCCATAGGCGAGAGTCAGATAGAGGGCACATGACAAATATAGATCATGGCATGACTTTTCAGATATGAAGCTCATGAATATTTGCTTATTGCCGCCGGAACATGCATTCTTCCCGAAGAATTATTATCTGGAACAAGTTGCCATGACCGAACTGACAAGCCGACGTTTGGAAATCGACGCTCTGCGCGCCTTGTGGGCAATCCGCCATCACGGCGGTATCACCCGCGCGGCAGAAGCCCTGGGCCTGTCGCAATCCGCCGTCAGCCACAAGATCAAGCGGCTGGAGACGAGCCTCGATTGCGATCTCCTGAGTCGCAAACCCGGAGCGTCGATGTTCACCGCAGCCGGCGAGGATCTGCTCGATTATGCCGGACGCATCCTCGGCTTGCATGACGAGGCGCTGCTGAGCCTCTCGAAGACATCGCTTGCCGGCCGCGTTGCCCTCGGCCTTACCGAAGACACAACCTGCACCGATCTTGCCCGCATCCTGGGGCGTTTCCGCCGCCTGCACCCGAATGTCTCCGTGCGCACCAAGGTCCGCATGAGCCTGATCCTTCGGGGAATGCTGGAGCGAGGGGAGCTTGACGCTGCGATCGTGCAGGTTTTCGCCCACGAGGTCCGCCCGACCGATGTCGTTCTCTTTCGCGAGCAGCTGCATTGGGTCAAGCATCCGGACCTCGTTCTGCCGCCGGACGGCCCGGTTCCATTCCTCTCTTTTGATGATGAATGCTTCTATCGCCGATGGGCGCTTGATATCGGGCAGGATGGCGGCGTGGTTCTGGAGACCGTCTTCGAATGTGCGAGTGCGGCGGGCATCATCGCGGCCGTAACCTCGGGCTTGGGTGTCGCACTTTTGAACGGCCGTCACCTGCAGCCTGATATGGAGATCATCACCCAAGGCCTGCCGACGCCGCCGGCTTTGGCCTACGTAGTCCGCCGCGGTCGCAAGGTGAGAAATCCCGCGCTCGATACGCTTGTGGCTGAGATCGAAAGCGAAATCAGCCGGTATGGTGGGTTGGCGCTGGCGAGTTGAGCTGGCAAGGCCATTGTCGATCGGACAACCGAAGCCTTCATCCAGGCGGCATCCTTCGAATACCATTGCTGTTCGGTAGCGAAAGCCGTTGCGGAGGTTTGCAGGCCTTGCGCGACTTAGGCAGAATATCGTCTGCGACCAGATTGCGGGATGGAGCGGCTTACCTATGCTGATCGGTTCATGTCACTGCGGTAAATCAGGCTGGACGCTCGAAGGCGACCCAGGCTCGATTACCGCCTGCAATTGCACGCTCTGCCGGCGCTATGGTGCGCTATGGGCCTATGACTATGAAGGGGAGCGGGTCTCCGTCATCGGCTCGACCGCTTCCTATACCCGCGCCGGCAAGGAACACCCTTCTCTCGAAATATTGTTCTGCCCGTCTTGCGCCTGTGTCGTGAGCTGGCGTGGTCTAGGGCTGCAAAAGGATGGCCGCCGGCGCATGGCTGTCAATGTGCGGCTGGCGCCGCCGGATCTTGTTGCCGACCTGCCGATCGATCATTTCGATGGGCTCGACACGTTTGAAGACCTTCCTTCCGACGGGCGATGCGTGCGCGACCTCTGGTTTTGACGGCACGCCGAGATTATCTTAGTTCGCCAATACCCGCGGCGAGGGGAAGGTGATCTCGACCAGCGTGCCCTCGTTAGGGGCTGAGTTGATCGAGAAGGTGGCGCGGTTGGCGTCGACCATCGCCTTGGTCAGAGGCAGTCCTAGGCCCGTGCCATCGCCGCGCTTGCGGGAATTGGTGGCCACCTGCCGGAAGGGCTTCATCGCCTGCTCCAGCTCCGAGCGCGTCATGCCGACGCCGGTATCGCGGATGCGCAGGACGACGCTGCCATTGCCCTCGTACGCAGTCGACACCACGATCTGGCCGCCCGACGGCGTGAAGCGGATGGCGTTCGAAAGGATGTTCAGTGCAATCTGCTTGATCGAACGAAGATCGGCCACGACATTCGGCACGGCTTGCGACAGAGCGGTGCGGATGATAACGCGCTGGCTGTTGGCCTGCGGCTGCACAAGCGACACCGCTTCGGTAATCGCTTCGTTCAGGCCGACCGAGGCGAAATCCAGATCCATCTCGCCGGCTTCGATCTTCGAGATATCAAGGAGATCGTTGACGATGTCGAGCACGTGGCGGCCGGAACGGCCGATATCGGTGGCATATTCGACGTAGCGCGAGTGACCGATCGGCCCGAAGCGCTCGCCGGCCATCATGTCGGAAAAGCCGATGATGGCGTTGAGCGGCGTGCGGATTTCATGGCTCACTCGGGCAAGGAAATCCGTCTTGTGGGCATTGGCGGTTTCGGCGGCGCGCTTGGCGTTGCGCAGCTCTTCTTCGGTACGCTTCCATTGCGTGATGTCGCGGATGACGGCGCAATAGCCGTTCGACGAATTCAGCCGGCCCATGGTCATGAAGAGCGGGACGAAACCACCGGAAGCCTCGCGTCCGATCACTTCGCGGCCGTCGTTCAGCACGCTGGCGACGCCGTGGCCGGACAGGCCGCCGAGATAATCGAGCACAGCCTTCTGGCTTTCATGTGCAAACAGCATGACGAAGGGTTTGCCGCGCGTTTCCTGGTCGTCGTAATTGAAGAGGGCGCTGGCCGAGCGGTTCATCGAGCGGATCTCGCCGTCCTGGCCGATGATGATCACGCCGTCTGTCGCCGTCTCCAGCGTCGAGCGCAGTTCCTCGATCTCCACCTGCAGCTTGGCGACCTTTTCGAGGATGCGCTCGGGGCGGGCTTCTTCGGGAATTGGAGGCGGTGCCGGCGGCTCGCTTCTTTCCACCGGCATCAGCGCCAGCATCAGGGCCGTGCCGTCTTCCCACCGGATCGACTGCAGCCGGGCCGTCACAGGCACGAGCGCATCGTCGGCGCGTACGACCATCATCGTGCCGGGCTGCTCGGTCTTGCCTTCGAGATCGTTGCGTTGCAGCAGCGCATCCAACCCGCCGACCTGCTCGAGCTCGCCAAGGCTGTCATAGCCGGTCAGCCGCAGGAATTCCGGATTGCCGTGGATCAGGCGATCGCCGGCATGGACGAGGATCGCGAGCGGCAGCTGGTCGACGATGTCGGACGACAGGCCCGTGCGCATTTTCACGCGCGGCGGAATGGCGCTGCTTAGCACATCCAGCGGGTCGAAATCCTCCTCCGGCTCGGCCGATGCCGGCGCCGCTTCGGCGGCAGCCTCATCCCCTGTTTTCGGGGCGTTATCATCCGTAGCCTCGACGAATGTCACGACCGGCGTCGCTACAGTCTCTTCCGCAATTGCCGCTTCCGGCGGCTCGTCATCGGTATGGCCGTGTCCGTCCGTCGTTTCGGGTGCCTCGGAAAGGATTTCGTCGGCCGCATTCGGTTGCGGAGGAGTATCCGTACCCTCCTCATGCTCATGCTGCCCGTCGTAAGGCTGTTCCGCCGGCGGTTCCGTGCGCTTGCCGAAAGGTTCGAGCTGCCGTGCGATTTCGCGGAACGCTGCCTGTTCGCTCAGCGAAAGGCCAGTCTGCGTCAACGTCCGACGCTCGTGCAGACGAACGACCTTGTCCGACTCACGACGGTTCGGCGTCTCGGAAATCCGCAGTGCTGGCGGTTCGTAATGCGAGATCGGGGCGGTTTCTGCGCTATCCTGAGCGGGGCTTTCAATCTCTTCCGTCGCTGGAGATGGTTCAGCTTCGATAGCTGGTGATTGCTCGTTGGATGCAGCTGCCGCTTCGGGGGGCAATTCGGCGATGGGCGCGGTGTCATCGGTCGCCTGTGTGCCGAGAGCCATGCCGCGCTTCATCGGATCTTCGATGGCATCCGCCAAGCGGACGACGCCGAAGCCCCGGAAGCCATCGAATTCGCGGCTACGGGTATAGGTCGGCAAAGCGGCGAGATCGACCGGCACCGTTAGGCTCGTACCCTCCACCGGCCAGTAGATCGTGCGGCCGGACCATGTGTCGCGCCGCGCCAATAGTTCCGCGATCTTGCCGTCCGGATCGAGATTGAAGCGGCGGGCGACATCGGCAAAGGCCGTCCCGGCAATCTGGGCGGCATGCGGCCCCACCGCATCGGCAAATTCGCGGGAAACCTCGCTGAAATGGCCGGCGGCATCGATCTTCCAGACAAAACGGGTGGCGCGTCCGTTGTGCTTGAAGCTGAAACCTTCCGCAGGGGTGTTTTCAATATCGGTACGGGTTTCCGGATTGGTATGAGTTTCCGACGGAGGCGGTTCCGCTGCCGTCTTTGTCTCCGAGGCGACCCTATTTTCGCTATCCGGCACGGTTTCCGGCTTATGCTCATCGGCGTGAACTTCGGTCTCGGCAACTGCGCCGAGCGTGCTATCCGCATCGGCAGTCGCGTCCGTTCCGGTCTCGCTTAAATTTCCGGTGGCCGGGGTCGCCTCCGCTTGTTCGTCCTCGCGATATTCCGGCGTTTCGTCCAGCTCCTCGATATCAGCCACCGCATCGATGACGTCGCCGAAAGGAGCGGTCGGAGCAGCTTTCGGCTCCTCGTCCGGCGCCGCTGCTTCCAGCTCCTTGCGGACTTCCTCCGCCTGCGGCTCGATGGCGGCAGGGCTGGTCTCCTCGGCAAGGCTTCCCGTCGGGTCGAGATGACCAAGCACCGTTTCTACGACGAACAGCAGGTGCAGAGCCGGGATTTCGGAAAGCTTGCCGATGGCGGCGGGCAGATAGCCATGTCCGGTCGGGATCGGCCGCTTGATCAGCCGGTCCGGCTGTGCGCCGGCCATGGTTGTCAGCATCCGTGCGGTCTGCGGCGTTACGCCGAGCGTCCTGAAGCCGGCAGAAGTGGTAACGATTTCGCCGTCGCGGCCGATGACGGCAATGTGGGTATCAGGATCGTCGAACCCGTCGATCATGCGCTTGGCGCATTCGGCTGATGAAAGCGGCTTCGAAGAGACCGGAGAGGAAAACAGCACGGCCTCTTCGCCGGCCTGAATGCGGATCAGCTCGACGGCGGCATTGACGACAGCCCGCTGGAAGCCGGAGGCCATGCGGATCAGGAATGTGCGCTGATCGCCGAGAGCACCAAGGCCGCGCGCCGTCGCCTCGATCTGGCGGAACGTGACGTCGCCTGGCTTCGGTCCCTGTTCGACGAAATCGTAAATGACATCATAGCCGAAAAGGTTGGCGCCGGCGCCATTGGCCCAGAGCACGCGATCCATGCCGGTCGAGAACATGACCATGGCTTCACCGCGCGCGAAACGTTCCCGAACGCGCGGATGCACGGCAATGTCAATGAACGGATATTGAATTGCGGGCATTTTCCAACCTGTTTTGCGGGCGTGATCGCCTCTCGTGATTTAACGGTTTATTAATAACGGCGCCCCGCTTTCCGGTCCAGCGAACGGCCTATTTTTCGGCCGGAAAGGTTAACGTCTTGTGCGACGCACAAATATGTTGCACTGCACAATATTTTATATTATATACCCCTCACACAAGTTCACGACGGGCGCCTCAGGGAGGGCCCTTTTAGGAGCGTAATCATGGCTACTGTAAAGAAAGACGACGTTTTTTCAACGGCTGCATTCGACCCGTCCAAGCTCTCCGAATCCTTCCGCGATTTCGCGGAAAAGGGCGCTGTCCAGTCCAAGGAAGCCTTTGCCAAGTTGAAGGCTGCCACCGAAGAAGCAGGCAAGACGGTTGAAGCAACCGTTCAGAATGCACAGGCTGGCTCGGTCGAAATCGGCCTCAAGGCCATCGACGTTCTGCGCACCAATGCCGAAAGCTCGCTGGCTCACATGGAAGCTCTGCTTCGTGTCAAGTCCGTTGCAGAACTCTTCGAACTTCAGACCGCTTTCATCCGCAAGCAGGCTGAAGTTACCGTCGAGCAGGCCAAGTCCATTCAGGACACCACCAAGAAGGTTGCTGAAAAGCTGGCAAAGCCCGCCAAGGACGCCGCTGAAAAGGCAATGGCCTCCTTCAAGGCCTAATCACTTCCGATACGCCTCCCAAGGCACGAATGTCCCGTTCCCAGGTGAAAACCTGGGGCGGGACTTTTCATTTGCAGCATAAGCCGGCTTGGCCGACATCCGGCCCAGCATCATCATTTGGATATCTGCAAAGCTTTTTTATATTGCGGGGAGATAGGACTTGAAATAATTTCAAAGTCCTCGTATGTGACCCCCGTTGACGCGGCAACGCGATCATGTGCGGTTGTAGCTCAGTTGGTTAGAGCGCAGGTTTGTGGCACCTGAGGTCAGTGGTTCGACCCCACTCAACCGTACCATTCTCTCCCGATCCATCCTTTATAAGATGCCGACGCCTTTGGCCTTGTGGGATTATTTCTTGTCTTTAGGCTTCTTGGACACGTGACCTGGCGATATCGGATCGCTTGCCGGGAAAGTCTCTTCCAGCGCTTCCTCCAGATAATCGTCCTGTTCCTTGTGCTTTTTCTCGTCCAGTTTCTGCTGCTTCTTGTCGCTCATCGTCCTGGCCCTGTTCTCTGTCTGAAATACTAGGCTTCGTCCGGCCTTTGTCCAGCCGCGAGGGACGAACGGCGAGGAGTGGCGGACCGCGCCCACGCCACAAATGCGGGCCGCATGCCGAAATATCTTGGAACCGTCCGCATCGCTCGTCGTTGTGTCCATATCGGCAACGAGACGAAAGGAGCGGACATGTCTGTACCAAACGAGCCGATCCCCGAGACGCCTCCGATGCCCGAACCCGGCTGGACACCGAAGCCGCCCGTCGAGGAGCCGGATCCTGACAGGCTGCCGGATGAAGTTCCTGTTCCCAATCCGGATGAGAACGAGGAACCGCCAAAGCATGCAGTCGCGTCTGCCCATCCGCCGTCATGGTGGAGCACCTTAATGCCGTGATCGCCGCGGACAGGCCAGCGGCACATCCGCCGGCGCCATCCCACTGGCCGGCGTTATGTCACAGGAAGATCCGCCGCTCCTCGCTCACCAGCTCCTGCAGGAAGTCCGCGACGGTGCGCACGCGCACCAGGTCACGCGCAGTTTCATGATAGGTCGTCCAGTAAGCGCGCCTGATGGAGACATCCGGTAG
Organism: Rhizobium pantanalense; assembly: GCF_030182525.1. Classification (NCBI taxonomy): domain Bacteria; kingdom Pseudomonadati; phylum Pseudomonadota; class Alphaproteobacteria; order Hyphomicrobiales; family Rhizobiaceae; genus Rhizobium; species Rhizobium pantanalense. Next base: position 127,904 of record NZ_JAQJCH010000016.1, on the reverse strand, counting down.
GATGCGCGTCAGCTCCGGAAACTGCCTGGCAATATAATCATGCAGAATGCCGATGCCGGCGCCGGAGCGCACCGCTTCAGTCTGGCCGATGGCGGTGGAAATCTCGAAGGAGGCATCCCAGCTGCGCATGATCTCGCCGGAAAAATTAAGCGATGCCGTAAAGATCAGGTCTTCGACATAGCCGACGCGCGGATGCAGCTTCAGCGCCTCGACGCTTTCGGGCAATCCGGCCTGCTCCAGATAGGTTTTGGAGGCATAGAGCCCGAGCGTGTAATCCGTCAGCTTCGATGAGACCAGGCGACCTTGCTCGGGACGTTCGAGCGTAATCGCGATATCGGCCTCGCGCTGCGACAGCGAGAAGGAGCGGGGAACGGGCACGAGCTGGATGCGCAGCTCCGGATATCGGGCGATCAGCCGCCCGAGCCGCGGCGCGAGGAAGGAAACGCCGAAGCCATCAGGCGCGCCGATGCGCACGGTTCCGGTAATCGCGCTGTCGAGGTGGCCGACGCTCGCCTGCGCGCGCAGCATCTCCGTTTCCATGCGCTCCGCCGCATGCAGGAAGATCTCGCCTTCGGCAGTCAGGTCGCAGCCATTGGTGCGTCGCACCAGCAGCCGCGTCTTCAGCCGCTCCTCCAGCGTCGTTACGCGACGGGAGAGGGTGGCGTGGTTGACGCCGAGCCGTTTCGAAGCGGCCAGGATTTGGCCGGTGCGCGCCACGGCCAGAAACATCCGGACATCATCCCAATCCATTTACACACCCTCTCTTGCACAAGAAGGACTTCAATTTTTGCACAACGGTTGCTTATAACAGCTCATTGATTTGTGCAAATTGAAGTGCCATCCTGTCAGCATCCAAGAAAACGAGGAGGCACATCCATGCGTGAGATCGGTCATTTCATCGGCGGCAAGCACCTCGCCGGCACGAGCGGGCGCACGAGCAACGTCTACAATCCGGCAACCGGCGAAGTGCAGGCAACCGTCGCGCTCGCCAGCGTCGAAGAACTGCGCGCAGCCGTCGCAAACGCCAAGGCTGCGCAGCCGAAATGGGCCGCCACCAACCCGCAGCGCCGCGCCCGCGTCTTCTTTAAATTCGTCGAACTTCTGAACCAGAACATGGATGAACTGGCGACGCTTCTTTCCAAGGAGCACGGCAAGACGGTCGAGGATTCCAAGGGTGATATCATCCGCGGCCTCGAAGTCTGCGAATTCGTCTGCGGCATTCCACATCTGCAGAAGGGTGAGTTTACCGAAGGCGCCGGCCCGGCGATCGACATGTATTCCATCCGCCAGGCTGTCGGGGTCGGCGCGGGCATCACGCCGTTCAACTTCCCGGCCATGATCCCGATGTGGATGTTCGCCCCGGCAATCGCCTGCGGCAATGCCTTCATCCTTAAGCCGTCTGAGCGCGATCCCTCCGTGCCGCTTCGTTTGGCCGAACTGATGATCGAAGCCGGCCTGCCTGCCGGCATCCTCAACGTCGTCAATGGCGACAAGGCCGCCGTCGACGCCATCCTGACGGATCCGGACATCGCTGCCGTTTCTTTCGTCGGCTCCACGCCGATCGCCCGTTATGTGTATGGCACGGCCGCGATGAACGGCAAGCGCGCCCAGTGCTTCGGCGGCGCCAAGAACCACATGATCATCATGCCCGACGCCGATATGGATCAGGCCGTCAACGCCCTGATGGGCGCCGGCTACGGCTCGGCCGGCGAGCGCTGCATGGCGGTATCGGTCGCAGTTCCGGTCGGCGAAGAGACCGCCAACCGTCTCGTCGAGAAGCTGGTGCCGAAGATCGAATCCCTGCGCATCGGCCCCTATACCGATGACAAGGCCGACATGGGCCCGCTCGTCACCAAGGATGCCTATAACCGTGTCAACGGCCTGATCGATCGCGGCGTCGAAGAGGGCGCCAAGTTGGTCGTCGATGGCCGCGGCTTCAAACTGCAGGGCTATGAGGACGGCTATTTCGTCGGCGGCACGCTGTTCGACCATGTCAAGCCGGAGATGGACATCTACAAGACCGAGATCTTCGGACCGGTTCTGTCGGTAGTTCGTGCCAAGAACTATGAAGAAGCCCTCGAGCTGCCGATGAAGCATGAATATGGCAACGGCGTTGCGATCTATACCCGCGACGGCGATGCTGCCCGCGACTTCGCCTCGCGCATCAACATCGGCATGATCGGCGTCAACGTTCCGATCCCGGTTCCGCTCGCCTACCACTCCTTCGGCGGCTGGAAGGCATCGAGCTTCGGCGATCTTAACCAGCATGGCACGGACTCGATCAAGTTCTGGACGCGCACCAAGACGATCACCGCCCGCTGGCCGTCCGGCATTAAGGACGGTGCCGAATTCGTCATGCCGACGATGAAGTAAGCATCGCAATCATTGGCTCGTATCGGCCGCCGTCCGACACCGTTCGGACGGCGGCTTTTTTATTGCGTTTGTTTTCGATGGAGTCATCTTGTCAGGGCCGCCGTTATCATTTAGAACAAAACAAGAACAACGGGAGGGCCGCGCGATGGCCGTGACCTATCAGATCGACTATCTCGAATTTCCGTCGAAAGACGGCCTGAAGACCCGCCGCTTTTTCGAAGAAGCCTTTGACTGGAGCTTTGTCAGCTATGGACCGACCTACCATGTCATCGAGGCGGCCGGAATAGATGCCGGCATTGACGGAGATGCGGGAGAGGCGGCGGGTACGCCTTTGCCCGTCGTGCGCACCACCGATCTGGAAGCTGCACAGCGCGCCGTCGAATTTGCCGGCGGCGTCATCACCCGTCCCGCCTTCGATTTTCCCGGCGGCCGCCGTTTTCACTTCCGCGAGCCGGGTGGCTGCGAAATGGCCGTCTGGATTTCCGTGCCATAAGTTTCGGCATAGGCCGGGCAGAGATCGGCAAGGCAGAATGGCCGGGCGTTCGGAATAACGTGAATATGAATTTCATATTTTGGAATTGTTCAAAACTAAGAAAGCCACTATATACGGGTCCAGCCCCTAAGCAGCCTTGATTCCAGGAGATCGGCATGCGCTTGACCAAGCAGACCAATTACGCAGTGCGCATGCTGATGTATTGCGCCGCCAATGATGGCCATCTGAGCCGCATCCCGGAGATCGCAAGGGCATACAGCGTGTCCGAGCTGTTCCTCTTCAAGATCCTGCAGCCGTTGACCAAGGCAGGTCTCGTTGAAACGGTGCGTGGCCGCAATGGCGGCGTGCGCCTTGCAAAGCCGGCAACCGATATCAGCCTGTTCGACGTGGTCCGCGTCACCGAGGATAGCTTCGCCATGGCGGAATGTTTCGAAGACGGCGTGGTGGAATGCCCGTTGGTCGATAGCTGCGGCCTCAATTCGGCGTTGCGCAAGGCATTGAACGCCTTCTTCGATGTTCTGACCGAATATTCCATCGATGATCTGGTCAAGGCGCGGCCGCAGATCAACTTCCTGCTCGGCCTCACCGATCAGGATCACAAGGCGATCGCGAAGAAGCCGACGGTTGCAGCGCCGGCCGCCTGATCAGCCATCCAGAATTCGATCGTGTTTTTGATCCGCGGTTACCTCCGGTAGCTGCGGATTTTCGTTTGTATTGCCTCCTATCCGGGCAATAAGTGGTTCGCAAATTGAGGGAAGAAAACGCCAAATCGTTCTGAATCTACTAAAACCATGCAATTTTTTGCCAGAAAATTATCAATTCAGAGGTTTTTTTGTCCAAAAATTTCCAAACTCCATAAATTGGAAAAATTTTAGGCGGCGCTTGTTGCTTTCAAACTTAAAATAAAGTTCCATCGGCGCGATCCGGATGGGAACCTCTGGTGGTGTCCACGGCTTCAAAAGAATAACAAATCTGGGAAACGATATCATGAAAAAGATTTCTGTCCTGCTGGCAGTGACAGCCCTGGCTTCGGTCATGGCGACGTCCGCCTGGTCAAAAACACTTGTCTATTGCTCGGAAAGCTCGCCGGAAGGTTTCGATCCGGGTCTCTACACGGGTGGCAACACTTTCGACGCTTCGTCGCGCACGGTCTATAGCCGTCTCGTCGAGTTCAAGCATGGCAGCACCGAGATCGAGCCGGGCCTGGCTGAAAGCTGGACCGTGTCTCCGGACGGCAAGGAATACACCTTCAAGCTGCGTAAAGGCGTGAAGTTCCAGACCACCGACTTCTTCACGCCGACGCGTGACCTCAATGCTGATGACGTGATCTTCTCGATCAGCCGTCAGCTGGGCACGGACAGCCCCTGGGCAAAGTATGTCGCCGGCGGTACCTACGAATACGCCGATGGCATGGGCTTCCCGAAGCTCATCAAGTCGATCGACAAGGTTGACGACCTCACCGTCAAGTTCGTGCTGAACCGTCCGGAAGCTCCCTTCCTCGCCGACCTGGCCATGGACTTCGCTTCCATCCTGTCGAAGGAATATGCCGACAAGCTTCAGGCCGATGGCAAGATGGAGCAGATGAACCAGCAGCCGCTCGGCACTGGCGCATTCACTTTCGTTGCCTACCAGCCGGATGCCGTCATCCGCTACAAGGCAAACGAAACCTATTTCAAGGGCAAGGAAAAGATCGACGATCTCGTCTTCGCCATCACTCCGGACGCTTCCGTCCGCGCGCAGAAGCTGAAGTCCGGTGAGTGCAATATCATGCCTTACCCGAATGCGGCCGATATCAAGGACCTCAAGGCTGACAAGAACCTCAAGGTTCTTGAGCAGGCCGGTCTGAATGTTTCCTACCTCGCCTACAACACGCTGGTTGCTCCGTTCGACAAGGTCGAAGTGCGCAAGGCGATCAACATGGCCGTCAACAAGCAGGCCATCGTCGATGCCGTCTTCCAGGGCTCTGCCAAGGTAGCGACGAACCCGATCCCGCCGACCATGTGGTCCTACAACAAGGACATCAAGGACGACGCCTTCAATCCGGAAGAAGCCAAGAAGCTGCTTGAGAAGGCTGGCGTCAAGGATCTCAGCATGAAGATCTGGGCCATGCCGGTTTCGCGTCCGTACATGCTGAACGCGCGGCGCGCTGCCGAGCTGATGCAGGCAGACCTCGCCAAGATCGGCGTCAAGGCCGAGATCGTCACCTATGACTGGGCCCAGTACCTGAAGCTCTCCTCCGCCAAGGACCGTGACGGTGCGGCCATCCTCGGCTGGACCGGTGACAATGGCGACCCGGACAACTTCCTTGACACGCTTCTCGGCTGCGATGCCGTTGGCGGCAACAACCGTGCACAGTGGTGCAACAAGGAATTCGACGATCTGGTGAAGAAGGCCAAGCAGACGGCTGACGTCAAGGAGCGCACCAAGCTCTACGAAGAAGCCCAGGTTATCTTCAAGCGTGAAGCACCCTGGATGACCATCGACCATTCGGAAGAATTCATCCCGATGACGAAGAATGTCTCCGGCTACCATCAGGACCCGGTCGGCGTTCACCGCTTCGATGGCGTCGATATCGCCGAATAACGAAAAATCTGTGAGAATGCCCGGCTAGGACCGGGCGACCCGGCGGTCAGGCACTCTGTCTGACCGCCGGAAAAATTTGGACAACTGTCATGTTGCGATTTTTTTTCAGCCGCCTTGCGGTTCTGATCCCGACATTCCTCGGCGTATCGATCGTCGCCTTCTCCTTCATCCGCCTGCTTCCAGGCGATCCTGTCATGCTGCTGTCGGGCGAGCGCGTCATGTCGCCGGAACGCCATGCGCAGATCTCGCACGATCTCGGCTACGACCAGCCGATGATCGTCCAGTACGGCAAATATATCTGGAGCGCCCTGCACGGCGATCTCGGCACGTCGATCACGACAAAGCGCGACGTGCTGACCGACTTCTTGACCTTCTTCCCGGCAACGCTTGAGCTGTCGATCTGCGCGATAATCCTGGCGATCTGTCTTGGCATCCCGGCCGGCGTTTTTGCCGCCGTCAAGCGCGGTACCTGGTTCGACCAGAGCGTCATGGGCGTCGCCCTCGTCGGCTATTCCATGCCGATCTTCTGGTGGGGCCTGCTGCTCATCATCGTCTTTAACGGCTATCTGCACTGGACGCCGGTTTCCGGCCGCATCGGCCTCATCTATTTCTTTAAGCCGATCACCGGCTTCATGCTGATCGATAGCCTGCTCTCCGGCCAGAAGGGCGCCTTCTGGTCCGCGTTCAATTCGCTGATCCTGCCGACCGTCGTGCTCGGCACCATCCCACTGGCCGTCATCGCCCGCCAGACGCGCTCCGCCATGCTGGAAGTGCTCGGCGAGGATTACGTGCGCACGGCCCGTTCCAAGGGCCTGTCGCCGCTGCGTGTCGTTTCCGTCCATGCGCTGCGCAACGCCATGATCCCCGTGGTCACCACGATCGGCCTGCAGGTCGGCGTGCTGCTCGGCGGCGCCATCCTGACGGAAAGCATCTTCTCCTGGCCGGGTATCGGGAAATGGATGATCGATGCGGTCTTCAAGCGCGATTATCCGGTGGTGCAGGGCGGCCTGCTGCTGATCGCCGGCATCGTTATGCTCGTCAATCTTGCTGTCGACTTGCTCTACGGCTTCGTCAATCCACGCATTCGTCACTAGGAGCGGTCCATGAGCACGGTAAGCGTCAAGACCGATCGTCCTTCCGTTCTCGCGGAGTTCTGGTACTATTTTTCTCGCAACAAGGGCGCCGTCATCGGCCTCGCGATCTTCATCTTCGTCCTGCTGCTGGCGATCTTCGCCAGCGTCGTGGCACCTCATAATCCCGATGTTGCCTATGGCAGCGACATGCAGCGACTGCCGCCGGCTTGGGCAGAAGGCGGTAACACCAGCTTCCTGCTCGGCACCGATGCCAACGGCCGCGATCTTCTGTCGCGCCTCATCTACGGCACGCGGTTCTCGCTGTTCATCGGCCTGGTGGTTGCCTCGCTTTCGGCGCTGGCCGGCATCCTGATCGGCCTCGTGGCCGGTTATGTTCGCGGCCGCACCGATACGATTATCATGCGTATCATGGACATCATCCTCGCGGTCCCCTCCCTGCTGCTCGCCCTGGTGCTGGTGGCTATCCTCGGACCGGGCCTGACCAATGCGATGATCGCGATCTCCATCGTCAACCAGCCGCATTTCGTTCGTCTGACCCGCGCTTCGGTCATGGCCGAGCGCGACAAGGAATATGTCATCGCCTCGCGTGTTGCCGGCGCCGGTCCGCTGCGGCTGATGTTCAAGACGATCCTGCCGAACTGTCTCGGCCCGCTGATCGTTCAGGCGACACTGGCATTCTCATCCGCCATTCTTGATGCCGCTGCCCTCGGCTTCCTCGGCCAGGGCGCCCAGCCGCCGACGCCGGAATGGGGCACGATGCTGGCGGATTCGCGTGAATTCTTCCAGAGCAACCCTTGGCTCGTTACTTTCCCCGGTCTCTGCATCCTGATCACGGTTCTCGCCATCAATCTGATGGGCGACGGCCTGCGCGATGCCTTCGACCCGAAGCTGAAGAGGTCGTAATGGCACTCCTCGATATCGAAAACCTATCCGTTGAATTCCAGACCTCGTCCGGCCTGTTCCGGGCGGTCGATGGCGTCTCGCTGAAATGCGACAAGGGTGAAATCCTGTCGATCGTCGGCGAATCCGGTTCCGGAAAATCCGTATCCATGCTTGCCATGATGGGTCTTCTGCCTTGGACGGCGAAGATCACCGCCGATCGCATGATGTTCGATGGCAAGGATCTGCGCGGCATCTCCTCGCGTCAGCGCCGCAAGATTATCGGCAAGGATATGGCGATGATCTTCCAGGAGCCGATGTCGAGCCTTAATCCGTGCTTCACAGTCGGCTTCCAGCTCGGCGAGACCTTGCGCATCCATATGGGGCTTGACCGCAAGGCGCGTCGCGAACGCTCGATCGAGCTTCTGAATCTGGTCGGCATTCCCGCGCCCGAGGATCGGCTGTCGAACTTCCCGCATCAGATGTCCGGCGGCATGAGCCAGCGCGTCATGATCGCCATGGCGCTCGCCTGCAATCCGAAGTTGCTGATCGCCGACGAGCCGACCACCGCGCTCGACGTGACGATCCAGGCGCAGATCCTCGATCTGCTCGTGCGCCTGCAGCGGGAGCAGGGCATGGCGCTCGTGCTCATCACCCATGACATGGGCGTCGTTGCCGAAACGGCGGAGCGCGTGCAGGTGCAATATGCCGGCCAAAAGGTCGAGGAGCAGCCGGTCAAGGCGCTGTTCCGCGATCCGCATCATCCCTATACGGCAGCCCTTCTTTCGGCTCTGCCTGAGCGTGCCGAAATCGGCGAGCGCCTGCCGTCGATTGCTGGCGTCGTTCCCGGTCAGCATGATCGTCCCAGAGGCTGTCTCTTTGCGCCCCGTTGCTCCTTCGCAACGCCGGAATGCGACAAGGGCGTCAAGCGCCAGGGTAGCGAGCTCGGCCTGACCCTTTGCAACTATCCGCTGGAACATGGCAAGCCGCTCGGACATCCCGGCATTGCCGTCACGCAAAAAGCAGGAGGTGCCGCATGACCGGCGCTGTTCTCGAAGGGCGCGATCTCGCCCGATTCTACACCGTCAAGCGCGGCACCTTCAAACCGGAAGCGACGGTCAAGGCGCTGAACGGCGTCAGCTTCAGCCTGCAGTCGGGCCGCACGCTCGCCGTTGTGGGCGAATCCGGCTGCGGCAAGTCGACGCTTGCCCGCCTGGTGACGATGATCGAAAATCCGACGGCTGGCGAGCTGCTGATCGACGGCAAGCCCGCCAGGCTCGGCGACCGCAGCCTGCGCAGTGCCGTGCAGATCGTGTTCCAGAACCCCTATGGCTCGCTCAATCCGCGCCAGAAGGTCGGCTCCATCCTGGAGGAACCGCTGAAGATCAACACTGACGACGACGCTGCCACTCGCCGCCGCAAGGCGGAGGAGATGATGGCGCGTGTGGGCCTGCGCCCGGAGCATTATGATCGCTATCCGCATATGTTCTCCGGCGGCCAGCGCCAGCGTATCGCCATTGCACGTGCCCTGATGCTGAGGCCGAAGGTGCTGGTGCTTGACGAGCCGGTCTCCGCGCTCGATTTGTCGATCCAGGCACAGGTGCTGAACCTTTTGATGGACCTGCAGAAAGAGATGGGGCTTGCCTATCTCTTCATCTCGCATGGTCTTTCCGTCGTGCGCCATATCGCCGATGACGTGATGGTTATGTATCTCGGCCGCCCAGTCGAAACCGGCACGGCGGAGGAAGTCTTCAACAGGCCGCGCCATCCCTATACGGCCGCCCTCCTGTCGGCGACGCCGATAGCCGATCCGGAGCGCGAGAAGAATCGCATCCGCCTGCAGGGCGAGCTGCCGTCGCCGCTCAACCCGCCGAAAGGATGCCACTTCAACCCGCGTTGCTGGCGCGCTCAGGACAAGTGCCGTCAGGTCGAACCGGAACTGGCGGGCGAAGGTACGCATAAATTTTCCTGTTTCTTTCCGCTGGATTGATCCAAGTTGTGAATCGGGCAGATGCCGCTTTGCCGCGCCTTTCTGCCTAGCCCCTCACCCCAGCCCTTCCCCGCATGCGGGGAGAGGGCTGGGGTGAGGGGCCAGACACTGAGATGAGTCAACGGCGTAACCGGCCTGACTATCCTTATCGGCCATGATCCAAGGCAGAAAACAGCATGAATGAACAATCCAAGGCACCCCTCGCCATCATCGTCATGGGCGTCAGCGGCAGCGGCAAATCTTCGATCGGCGAGGGCGTGGCTGCTCAGCTTGGCATCCATTTCATTGAAGGCGACGCGCTGCATCCGGCCGCTAACGTCGAGAAGATGAGCAAGGGCATCCCCCTGACCGACGAGGATCGTTGGCCCTGGCTCGAAAAGATCGGTCAGGAAATTGCGGCAAGCATCGAGAAAGACGAGGGCGTTGTCGTTACCTGCTCGGCGCTGAAGCGCGTCTATCGCGAACGCCTGCGGGCATCTGCCGGTGGCCATCTCTATTTCATCTATCTCGAAGGCTCGAAGGAGCTGCTGACGAAGCGCATGGGCGAGCGCAAGGGGCATTTCATGCCGACTTCGCTGCTCGAAAGCCAATTGCAGACGCTGGAAGTACCGACCGGTGAGCCTGGCGTCGTCACCGTCGATATCGATGCCACGATCAAGGAGATCGTCGATGCTTCTGTCAGAAGCTTGAAAGCAATTCTTTAGGGCGCAAACCTGCTAGGAGCATAAGCCGAAATATCGATGAACGGCGTCTCGCCGGTGATGAGCTCTGCAAGCACGCGGCCGGTCACCGGGCCGAGCGTCAATCCATGATGGGCATGGCCGAAGGCGAACCATAGGCCGTTGTGGCGCGGCGCCTTGCCGATAATCGGCATCATGTCAGGCGTGCAGGGCCGCGCACCCATCCAGGGTTCCGGATCGAGCCGTTCGCCGAGCGGGAAGGCGGCGCGGGCGATGGCCTCTGCGCGATCGAGCTGCACCGGCGTCTTCGGTGCATCGCGCAGGGCGAATTCGGCGCCGGTCGTCAGACGAATGCCACGGCTCATCGGCGCCAGCAGATAGCCGCGCTCGGCATCCAGCATCCAGTTGTTGAGAACGGCATTGCCCTCGGCGGCGTAATGCATGTGGTAGCCGCGCTTGACGCCGAGCGGGAAAGCGTAGCCGAAGCGTTTCGTGACGATATCAGCCCACGGGCCGAGTGCGACGACGACATCCTCCGCCTCGATCGATCCCTCCGCCGTCACCATTCTCCACGCCGAACCTGCCATGCCGAGCGAGACGGCATCCCCGGTCGTCACACGGCCGCCAATGCTTTCGAAATATCGCCGATAGGCCGCCGTCAATCCGTGCGGGTCCAGCACCGACCAGGGATCGCGCCAGCGAAGTGCTCCAGCAAAGCTGCCTCTCAGATGCGGCTCGGCACTTGCGATATCTGCGCTGCTCAGCGCGTCATAGCCGATGCCGAATTCGCGGTTGAGGCGCTCCGCCTCGGCAAACTCGGCATCCCGCTTCTCGTTCGAGCGGAACAGCTCCATCCAGCCGTTCTTGCGAATGAGCTCCTCGGCGTGCGAGGCTTCGATGAGGTCATTGTGCTCGCTGACGGAATGTTCGATCAGCGGCGCATAGGCACGCGAAATCATCTCATGGCGCTTGGTATTGGAGTTCCACCAATAGCGGGCAAGAAAGGCGATCTGCGCCGGCAGGGCGCGCAGATGGTAATGTGCGTCGATGCGGTTGTTGAAGGCATAGCGCAGCAGCAGGCCGAATTGCTGAGGAAAGCCATAGGGCACCACGCCCTCGCGCTGGATGAGGCCGGCATTGCCGAACGAGGTCCCACGGCCCGGTGGCTGCCGATCGACGAGGACGACTTGCCGTCCCCGCCGCTGCAGATGGATTGCCGTCGAAACACCGACGATGCCTGCGCCGAGAACGATTGCGTCCTTTGTCATCTCACCCTGCTATCCGCATGCTTATTGCATTGCCGCCCGGTCGTTCCGCATAGCCTGGACCGCGCTCTAAGCATCGAAAATGCCTGGCAAATTTCTGCGGTGCAATTGAAAAATGCGGGTCAGGTCGTACTCTGTTGGAGGCAGGCGTTTTCGGCGCGGATGCGGATCGCAAGAATGATGCCGTTGAGCAGCGAAAAGATCGCGGCATAAAGCGGCATGCCAAAAGCGAGCGACAAGACGGCGATCTCGCCGACGACAACGGCATAGTTGGGATGGCTGAGGAAGCGATAGGGACCTTTGGTCACGAGAGCGGCGCCGGGCAATACGATGATGCGCGTCGTCCAACGATCCTTGAGTGTCGTCAGCACCCAGAGGCGCATTGCCTGCAGCACCATGAACAGCACGAACCAGACGGGATCGACCGGCCGGCCGATGGCTAAGAACCACAATCCGATCAGCCAGGCCGCGTGCATCGCCACCATGAAGGGATAATGCTCCGGCGCATGTTCCCGAGCGCCGCGGGCAAGGAGCGCTGTGGTATTGTGCCTGGCATAGATGAGCTCCGCCAGCCGCTGCAGCGTCACGAAGGTCAGAAGTGCGATCGATGGCCACAGCATCACGCAACCCTCTTCAGCGTCATGCAGCTTGCCGAAAATCCCGGCCCCATGGCGAGTAGGGCGGAACGCTCCGGCAAGCCGGCCGCAATCACCCGCTCCAGCACGAACAGTACGGTGGGAGAGGACATGTTGCCATAGTCGCCGATCACCTCGCGCTCGATATCGAGCGAACCTTCTTCAAGACCGAGCGACTTCTCGAGGGCCGACAGCACCTTGGCGCCGCCGGGATGGCAGATGAAGCGGTCGACATCGGAGATCAAAAGCCTGGATCGCTCCAGAATGCCGGCAACCGCGCGCCTCAGATGCGTTTCGGCGAAGACCGGCAGCGATTGTTCGAGGATGATGCCAAAACCGGTATTGTCGATCTTCCAGCCCATGATGCCGAGGCTGTCAGGGAAAAGATGTTCGCCGGTCGATTCGATTTCCGCAATGCCGCTTTCGCCAGCGCGGAGCGCGCAGGCCGCGGCTCCATCGCCGAACAGCGCGGTGGCTATAATGTTGGGCCGTGTCAGCTCGTCCAGCCGAAAGGCAAGCGAGCAGAGTTCGATCGCGACGAAGAGTACGACGGCGCCTGGCCGGCTTCTTGCCATTTTCGCCGCAACGGCAAGGCCGGATACGCCGGCAGCACAGCCGAGCCCAAAGATCGGCACGCGCTCGATATCCGGACGAAAGCCCATCTCGCCCGCAAGCCGTGCCTCGAGGCTCGGCGTCGCAAGCCCTGTGGACGAAGCCGTGACGATGCAGCCGACCTCTCCGGCCTCGAGACCGGCCCGCTGTAGCGCTGCTGTTGCAGAACGGCGGAAAAGCTCGGAGGCCACCTCAGTATAGGCAGCCATGCGATCCTGCCAGCCATGCGGCTCTTCGAACCAGAAGAGGGGGCGCGCCACATGGCGCCTGCGAATGCCGGTGCTCTCGAACACGCGCGCGAGATATTTGAAATCCTGAAAACGGTTCGAGAACAGACGGCCCGCCGTCTCGGCAGCGTCGGTCTGGAGGATGATGTTGTCGGGCGTTGCGACGGCAAGGCTTAGAAGTTTGACGGTATCGGTCACGAGTTTCTCCTGTGCCCTTGAGGGGCATGTCGGCTGAAACACGCGATAGAGGTGGTCTATTCGATGCCGGAGCGGTCACGAAAGAGTGACGGCGTCTCGACATAGGATGCGTCGAAAAAATTCTCGGGTCGTTCGAATAAAATATGCAGACGGTGTGTTCTCCCCTCGCAACGTTCATTTTGCCAAGGAGACATCCCATGACGACCAAAGCATTTCGCCTGGCTTCCATCGCCCTCGGCGCAAGCCTGACCTTCGGCGCTTTCGCCGTTCCCGTCTTCGCCGCCGGCGACGATTCCAGCACGACGCCGACCTGCAAGAAGGGCGAGATCTACGATCAGAAGGCGAAGAAGTGCGTCAAGCAGCAGAGCGCCAATGTCACCGACGAAAACCGCGCCGACTACGCCTATTCGCTCGCCAAGAAGGATCATCGCTACGAGGAAGCCCTAGCCGTTCTCGACACGATGAAGAACCCGAATACGGCAGAAGCGCTGAACTATCGCGGCTATGTTACCCGCAAGCTCGGTCGCACGGACGAAGGCATTTCCTATTACCGGAAGTCTGTCGCCATGGATCCGAAGTACACGCTGGTTCGTGAATATCTCGGCGAAGCCTACGTCATCAAGGGCCAGATGGACCTCGCCAAGGATCAGCTGAACACGATCAAGACGCTCTGCGGCAATACGAGCTGCGAGGAATATCGCGATCTCCACGCCGCGATCATGAATCCGTCCAGCCTGTGATTGCGGGTCCGTGTCAGTGATAAAGATGGCAAGTAGGGAGCTTTGCGAGAGATATGGGAGTGATGCCGGTCGCTCGTGGTGCTATTTCTGCTTATAGTCTGACAGCAACGGAGCCGCCGAAAAGGTCGGCGGTTTCCGGACCTGCGAATGCCGCGGAGGATGCAATAGCGAGCGAAGAGGATATCAGGGCAGGCCTGTCGCGGCACCTGACGCGGTTGTGGCGCTATGGCGTGGTGCTGTCGCGCCAACGCGACGTGGCGGATGATCTGGTGCAGGCGACCTGCGTCAGAGCTTTGGAGCGGGCGGCGCAGTTTACCGCCGGCACGAGGCTGGACCGCTGGCTGTTTGCCATCCTTCATTCGATCTGGCTGAACGAGGTCCGTTCGCGCCGCGTGCGCATGGGGCAGGGCTTCGTCGAAGCCGACGAGACGCTCGTATTTGACGGCGCACAGGAAACCGAAACGCGTGTTCTCGCCGGCCAGGTCTTGGAGCGCGTGCAGGCATTGCCGGAAGCACAGCGCACAGCCGTGTTCCTGGCCTATGTCGAGGGGCTTTCCTATCGTGAAGTGGCCGAAATTCTTGATGTGCCGATCGGCACCGTCATGAGCCGATTGGCGGCAGCGCGGACGAAACTTGCGGATGGTATGGGGGCGATGGCCGACGGAAAAGCGTCCGGAGGTGGGCGACTGGGGAATGGAAATGAGTGAATTGAACAAAGGACAGATGGTTACGGACGAACAGCTCACCGCCTTCATCGATGGCGAGCTGGATGCTACCGACCGCGATAGGATCGAGGGGCTAATCGCTAGCGACGAGCATGTGGCGGAGCGTTTCGATTTTCTGTCGCGCAGCACGCTGCCCTTTTCTGAGGCGTTTCAGCCGATGCTCGCCGAGGCGCCGGCTGCGAAGCTGGATGCCATGCTTGCCGCCATTCCCTCGTCAAAGGAAAGCAAGGTCCGCGCCGCTGGCATTGGCCGCCGTAGTTTCTTGGCCGCAATGGCCGCGAGTTTCGTAGCCGCCATCGCCATCGACCGCGCGGTGATCGGCATCGGCCGTAAGCTTTCGAAGCCGGACGAGGATGCCGAATGGCGTGTCGTCGTGGCGGAATATCTTTCGCTCTATACAGCGGATACACTGAGTGCTCCGGCCGGAGACCATGCGCAGCAGGTCGCACAGTTGAATGAGGTCGGTGCCAAGTTGAATCTGCCGCTGGCGCCCGAGGCGATTGCCATGCCGGGCATAGAGTTCAAGCGTGCTCAGATCCTGAACTATGACAGCAAGCCACTCGCCCAGATCGCCTATCTCGACCCGGAAAGCGGCCCGATGGCGCTCTGCATCGTTCAGTCCACCAGGGGTATGGCCGCGCCGGACATGGAAAATCGTCGCGGCATGAATGTCGTCTATTGGTCGAGCGTCACACACGCCTTCATGCTGATCGGTCATGCGCCGATAGACCGGATGCAGCAACTTGCGGCTGATGTCAGGGCGAACCTCATCGCCTGAGGGCTGTTTCCGGCGCGACTAAAATGGCGTGATTCAAAAAGAATTTGGCGAAAACCCATCCTGCTGGTATTCTTTGCCTAACGAAAATCGAACGAGCGCCAGCAGCATGCCCCCAAGGCCTTGCGCGGTGCGGTGGAAAAGATACGTGAGTGACCCCGAAAGCGGCCTAGCGCCGCAGGCAGACGGGGCGCCGGCAGCAGAGCGCAGGAAGGGTAAATCCTCCCGGCGCGCGAAGCGTAAGCGCGGTCATGGCCGCCCGAACGCTCATTCTGCGGAGGCTAGCCAGGCAGGTAAGTCCAGCCAGGTGGCGCAGCGCCCAGCAGAGGATGAGGCCGGCTCGCCGGCCAGAAAGCGCAAGCGCCGCCGCCGTGCACGCGGCGCAGCCCAGGGTGGCGCGCAGCCTTCTTCGTCAACACAGCAGTTTTCATCACAGGCGGAGCATCGCGCTTTGCCTGAACATGGCCATCCCTCCTCGCATAAGAGCGGCAAGAATCGGCGCAAGCATCGCAGCAAGCGCGGCCTGCAGGGTCGGCCTCTCGCGCATGAGAAGACGGCGCAGATCGTCGCTCCAGCGAATACGCAGGTGAATGTCCACGCTCCGACCCATGACGATCATCGTCAGAACCGGCAGCCTCAGCCGCGACGTGAGGGCCAGGGGCAGCATCATTATGCCGAGGCTGATTCCCGTCCGCTCGATCTCTATGCCGCTCTCGATCTCGGCACCAACAATTGCCGCCTGCTGATCGCGCAGCCGACGCGTCCGGGTCAGTTCCGGGTGGTTGACGCATTTTCCCGCATCGTGCGTCTTGGCGAAGGGCTTGGCGCCAGTGGCCGCCTCTCCAGCGATGCCATGGATCGCGCGGTCGAGGCGCTACGCATCTGCGCGGCCAAGCTGAAGACCCGCGAGATCCGGCGCATGCGGCTGATCGCGACCGAGGCTTGCCGTGCCGCTGACAACGGCGAGGCATTCCTTGCGCGCGTGACCGAAGAGACCGGATTGCAGCTCGAAATCATCGACCGCGAAACCGAGGCGCGGCTTGCTGTTTCCGGTTGCTCGTCGCTTGTGGGGCCGGAGGCGCGCTCGGTCGTGCTGTTCGATATCGGCGGCGGCTCTTCTGAAATTGCCGTCATCCGCATCGGCGAGAATCGCTCCAGCCGGCTTGCCAACCACATTACCCACTGGACTTCGCTCCCCGTCGGTGTCGTCACCCTCTCGGAGCGGCATGGCGGGCGCGATGTAACGCCGGAGCTGTTCGAGACGATGGTGTGCGAGGTTCAGCGCATGCTCGAGCGTTTCGATTGCCCGCCGGTTCATGGTGCCGCACGTGACAGCGGCGACTTCCACTTGATCGGGACTTCGGGCACGGTAACGACGCTCGCCGGCGTCCATCTCGATCTGCCGCGCTACGATCGGCGTCGGGTCGATGGCGTCTGGCTGTCGGATGACGAAGTGAGTGCGATGCAGGCCAAGCTCCTGTCATGGGATTTCGCCGGTCGTGCCGCTAATCCCTGCATTGGGCCGGATCGCGCCGATCTGGTGCTGGCGGGCTGCGCCATTCTGGAGGCGATCCGCCGCCGCTGGCCGAGCCCGCGCATGCGCGTTGCCGATCGCGGCCTGCGCGAGGGACTGCTGACCGACATGATGGCAGACGACGGCGTGTGGCGGCGGGGTCGCTCGCGCCGGGGTCATCGACCGAGGGATATGAAGGGGCCGCAGACGTGACCAAGCCAACCATCGCCGGCAACCGCACGGGCCGCAAACTCGGTCAGCGCGTCAAGAAAAAGAAGCTGAAGGCTTCGTCGCGCCAATGGCTGCAACGCCATATCAACGATCCCTATGTGCAGCGTGCACAGCTTGAAGGCTATCGCGCCCGCGCCGCCTTCAAGCTGCTGGAGATCGACGAGAAACATCAGATCCTCAAGGGTGCGCGCCGCATCATCGATCTGGGTGCCGCTCCGGGTAGCTGGTCGCAGATCGCCGCCAAGGTGACCGCATCGACCGAAGAGGATATCCGCGTCGCCGCCATCGACTTCCTCGAAATGGCGCCGATCCCCGGCGTCAGCATCCTGCAGCTCGATTTCCTCGATCCGGCAGCGCCGCAGCGGCTGATCGATGCCGTCGGCGGCACACCGGATCTCGTGATATCCGATATGGCGGCGCCGACGACGGGTCATCACCGCACCGACCACCTGCGAACCATGCATCTGTGCGAAGTGGCTGCGCATTTCGCCGTCGAGGTGCTGGCCGAAGGCGGGCATTTCCTTGCCAAGACCTTCCAGGGCGGCACTGAGCGCGACCTCTTGACCTTCCTCAAGCAGAATTTCCGCCAGGTCATCCATGTAAAGCCCGGCGCATCCAGAGCCGAGTCGGTAGAAATGTTCCTGCTGGCAAAGGGCTTCAAAGGTCGCAAACCGGAAAGAGAGACGGAAGAAGAACAATCCGTCGCTGATCGCTAAATCCGACTATCCTCGATCGATAAACTGACGAAACCCTCATTGCACTTCGGCTTGGCTGAAGCGCAATGAGGGCTCGATCATCATTTTGCGGCCGGCTGCTGCACCTGCGGCTGAAGGGCGTCGACGCGCTTGAGACCGGCCTTGTGGCCAGAGACCATAGCGCCGGCACTGCGATCCATCCGGATGAAGGGGATGGTCGCAAGCACGGTCAGCACCGAGATGCAGAAGAAGGCAATATGGAAATCGCGGACCTGCAGTTCCGTCCCGCTGAAAAAGGTCGAGGTTTCCAGGATCATGGCGGCGACGGCAACACCGAGCGCCAGGCTGATCTGCTGCATGACCGAGCTCATCGACGTCGCCTGGCTTGCCTGCTTGTCGTTGATATCGGCGAAGGCGAGCGCATTGATGCCGGTGAAGAAGAAGGAGCGCGAGAAGCCGCCGATCAGCAGGATGCCGACAATGATGAGGTGCGGCGTCCAGGGCTGGAAGAAGCCCGTGCAGATCGTCGTCAGGGTGGTGATGGCCGCGGCCGAAAGCAGCGCTGTCTTGAAGCCGACGGCGGTAAAGACCCGGCGGGCGATGAACTTTGTCGAGATCGCGCCGATGGCGCCGGCAAAGGTGATGAGGCCGGACTGGAATGGGTTGAGGCCGAAGCCGAGCTGCAGCATCAGCGGCGTCAAGAACGGCATGGCGCCGATGCAGATGCGGAAAAGCGTGCCGCCCGTCACCGAAGCGCGGAAGGTGGCGTTCTTCAGCAGCGTGAGATCGAGGATTGGGGCCGGGTGACGGCGCGCATGGCCGATATAGAGGAAGCCGCAGACGAAGCCGATGACGACGGCCGAGATGCCGATATAGGGCGGCAGGGCCGGCAGGCTGATGACGGACATGCCGAAGACTATGCCGGATGCGGCGAAAGATGTCAGCAGGAAACCAATGACATCGAGCTTCGGCGGCTTGGTCGCTTCCACCTCAGGCAGGAAGATTGAAGCCAAGATCACGCCGAGGATGCCGACGGGCACGTTGATCAGGAAGATCCAGTGCCAGGAAGCGTAAGTAGTGATGAAGCCGCCGAGCGGGGGGCCGGCAAGCGGGCCTACGAGCGCGGGAATCGAAAGCAGCGCCATCGCCGAAACGAGATCGCTTTTCTGCGTGGTGCGAACCAGCACGAGCCGCCCGACCGGCGTCATCATCGAGCCGCCGACACCCTGCAGGAAGCGGGCAAAGACGAACTCCAGAAGGCCGCCCGAAAAGGCGCACATGATGGAACCGATGACAAAGACGCAGATGGCGACACGGAAGATGTTCTTCGCGCCGAAGCGATCCGCCATCCAGCCGCTGATCGGGATGAAGACGGCCAGCGACACCATGTAGGAGGTCAGCGCCAGCTTGAGCGTGATCGGACCGACATGCAGATCATTGGCGATAGCCGGCAGCGCCGTCGCGATGACGGTGGAATCCATGTGTTCCATGAAAAGGGCTACGGCGAGGATCAATGGAACGATGCGATTCATGGGCATCTGCCTTGATGGTCTGTGTACGGTAAGGCCGTCGCTCAGGGCGCGATCAGCCGCTCTGTAGCCCTATGCGCGGTCGCTGCCAATCCTGGATTTCGCTCCATGGACGACAGGGGATCACGTCTTCGTGATGTCCGACACCGCGGGGCGTGGAAAGCAGGGTTTGACATATGCTAAGAGCATGGAAATGCTAAGCGCATAAAACGTCGCCGGTGTATTAGCGGAATTGGATTGTCTTGTCATGACCAAATTTTGGCCGGACAGAACGACTTTCCCGAACTGTTGCTGCCGACGACGACGATAGGCGCGGCTTACGCTGTGCATCAGCAGAAGGAGTGAAATCATGACTGTCGTCCTGCCCCCGGATACGCATCAGTTCAAGTTGGGATCCTGCACCGTCACCGTCGTCAAGGACGGCGCCAACATCATGGACAACCCCTGGGAGATTTTCGGTTCGAACCAGACGCCGGACACCGTTCGCAAACTGCTGGAGCAGAATTTCCTGCCGACGGAAAAATTCGTCAACAGCTATGCGCCCGCCATCATCGATACCGGTTCCGACGTGATCGTCGTCGATACCGGCTTTGGTGCGACGGGACGCGCGCGTGGCCTGGGCCGTTTTCGCGAGGGGCTGAAGGCGGTCGGCTACACGCCTGAGCAGGTCACGGTCGTCGCTCTCACACATCTGCATGGCGATCATATCAATGGATTGATGGAGGAAGATGGTCCGGCCTTTCCGAATGCTCGCTACGTCGCCGGCGAGATCGAATACGGGTTCTGGACCGATACGGCGCGTGAGGGAACACCGGCGGAAGGCGGCCATAAGGCCGTCCTGGCCAATGTAGTGCCCTTCGCCGAAAAGATGACCTTCCTTAGGGATGGCGACCAGATCGTCAGCGGCATGACCGCCATGCTGGCGCCCGGCCACACGCCCGGCCATCTCGTCTTCCACCTGGAATCCAGTAGCAGGCAGCTCGTCATGACCGGTGACACCGCCAACCATTATGTCCTATCGCTCGGCCGCCCGGATTGGGAAGTCCGCTTCGATGCGGACAAGGCGCAGGCGGCCAAGACCCGCCGCCGCATCTTCGACATGATCGCCGCCGACCGCATCCCCTTCCTCGGCTTCCACATGCCTTTCCCCGCCGTTGGCTTCGTCGAAAAACAGCCGGAAGGTTTTCGCTACATTCCGAAAAGCTACCAGTTCGACGTTTGATGATCCTTTTTCTCCGATCAGAGAAGTATGACTCAAAAGCGGTCGTAAAAAGGACCGCCTATCTACCGCACAATAGAACGGATGGCGTCTGCGAACACCGTAGGCGCCTCCTGTGGAAAATTGTGCCCAACTCCTGGAATGATGCGGCGCTGATAAAATGGAGCTTTGAAATGTCGCGCGGCATGGTCGATCGCTTCGGGTGGATCGACACCATCATCAGCCCCCTGCAGAACATAAGTAGGCACAATGATATCCGGTTGCCTGGCTAGTTCTGCCTCTATGGACTGCAGCTCTGGATCTCCGGGAGTGCCGCCGAACCGATGTCGATAGGAATGGATGACGATATCGACGAAATCCGGATTTTCGAATGCCGCAAAGCTTTGTTCGTAAGTTGCGTCATCGAAACTCCATGTGGGAGACCATAGCTTCCAGATGAAACGGCAAAGCTCTTGGCGTTTCTCGGTCAGTCCTCTTCGGCCACGCTCCGAATGGAAGTAATATTGATACCAATAGCGATACTCCTCTTCGGCGGATGCGGGTTGGCCGGCGGCGGCGATGTTCTGGATGTTGTATCCCGTCCCGCAGCTTACCAGCCCGCGAACGCGCTCTGGCCAGAGTGCAGCGACGATGCATGCCGCGCGGCCACCCCAGTCATAGCCGCCAAGTGTCGCCGAAGAGATACCAAGCGCATCCATGAAAGCCAGAAGGTCTGAACCGAGAGCAGCTTGCTCTCCTGACCGGAAGGTTTCGTCGGAAAGGAATCGCGTCGAGCCGAATCCACGCAAGAACGGCACGAAACAATGCCATCCATCTGCAGCGAGTTGCTCCGCCACCTGGTCATAAGCATGAATGTCGTATGGAAAGCCGTGCAAGAGGATCACCGGCTGGCCGTCGAGCGGTCCGCTTTCCCGATAGGCAATTTCCAGAACGCCGGCTGTGACTGTCTTCATGTGCCATTCCTCTCCCGGCCAAATGTGTATTCGAGAAGCTTTTGAGCATGACAAAGCCGGCTCTAGGTCACAATCGAAATTCGCGAAGCTCCGCGATTTCAGTTCCGGACCACGGCACTTCGCCCGATACGAGGTTCCGTTCCCGCCATCAGTCGCTGAATGTTCATACGATGGCGCACGATCACGTAAAGGCTGCCGGCAATCACCAGCAGCCGATAGGGCAATGGCTGCTCTAGGCCGCAGACAAGGGCAATCGCAGTCAGGGCTGCCAGGATTGATCCCAGAGAAACGATCCGAAAAATAGCCAGCGCAACGCCAAAAACGGTCACCGCACCTAATCCCACCGGCCAGGCTATCGCCAGCAGCAGGCCAAGTCCCGTTGCGACGGATTTGCCGCCCTTAAAATTCAGCCAGATCGGGCGGCTATGCCCCAGCAAGACCGCGAGTCCCGCGAAGCAAACTGCCCACAAAACGAAGTTTTGCTGATCAAGCGCAGTCGGTGGCGATACGGACGGCAATGTTTGGAGCCAAGGATAGAACCGACGGGCAAAGACGATCGCTGTGGCTCCTTTCAGCACATCGATCAGGAGCACCGCCAAAGACGGCCATTTCCCAAGGGTCCGCAATACGTTCGTTGCGCCAGTCGATTTGGAGCCGAGTTCCCGAATATCAACGCCCTTGAGCAGTCTCCCCGCCAGATAGCCCGTGGGTATGGAGCCGAAGAGATAGGCGATCGCTAATCCCGCGACACTTGCTATCCAGAAAGTCATGAGTGTCATCTCTGTCTAAGTCTTTGCCCGTAGCACCGGCCGCAAGAAAGTTCGCTCGTAGCTGATGAATGGCGGATTCCTACCGAAGCGTTCGTTTGCGGCAATTCCATCCGGATCGGCTGCAACACGCTCGCGGTATTGCAGGTAGGTTGTTTCATCTGGAAATGTGAATAACGCGACCGCTATGTCGCCGGGGCCTTCTTCACCTATGCCCGGAAAGCTCACTCCGGCCTCTGCCGGCTTGTCTCTGGGTATGAAGTAGCCGTGATGCGTTCCGCCATGGCGTTCGATGAGTTCGATCCAAATCCGACCGTAGGCTTCGAATTCCGAAATTCTATGGTGATCGATGCGGTAGCGAACTTCGCACGTAACCGGGCTTTGGAGCATTGAAAGACCATTTCTTTAACAAGCAGGCCCAAGAACTCCTGCGTCCGGCCCACTGTGATACCTTATGTCATGGCGCAATTTTCCGGAATAGGCTGCCCGCCGTTGCCCCTTTTCGGAAGCGCTTGACGATGACGTGGAGCCGGATAACCGGATCTGCTTCATCGAGACCTTTGTCGATGGCCACGCCAACATCTAGCGTAAAAATCTCTGCACATTGCAGCCAAATCCCGCGCTGAAACCAAGGCTTGGCATATCTGCCCCGCGCTTTTTGCTATTCCCTTCCTGTCATGAACGTGTTACCAGCCCTCGCCAACTTCCAAGCAACACTTGCAAGATCGCCCGGTAGACGATTCGTTCCGGGCTTTCCTGTTTTTCACAGACGAAGGAATTGGCCATGGCACGCATTATTGAAACGTCAACCGGGTTGGATGCTCTGACATTCGACGACGTGCTCCTGCAGCCCGGACACTCCGAGGTCATGCCGGGCCAGACGAATATCGCCACCCGCATCGCCCAGGACATCGAGCTCAACCTGCCGATCCTTTCCGCCGCCATGGATACGGTCACGGAAAGCCGTCTGGCGATCGCCATGGCTCAGGCCGGCGGCATGGGTGTTATCCACCGCAATCTGACGCCGGTGCAGCAGGCCGAAGAGGTCCGTCAGGTCAAGAAGTTCGAAAGCGGCATGGTGATCAATCCGGTCACCATCGGCCCGGATGCGACGCTTGCCGAAGCGCTAGCGCTGATGAAGGCCCACGGCATTTCCGGCATCCCGGTCGTCGAAAAATCGCACCGCCTCGTCGGCATCCTCACCAACCGCGACGTGCGCTTCGCTTCCGACCCCTCCCAGAAGATCTACGAGCTGATGACCCGCGAAAATCTGGTCACCGTCGCCGAAAGCGTCCAGCAGCAGGAAGCCAAGCGCCTGCTGCACAAGCACCGCATCGAAAAGTTGCTTGTCGTTGACGCTGACAGCCGTCTGGTCGGTTTGATCACCGTCAAGGACATCGAGAAGTCGCAGCTGAACCCGAACGCTTCGAAGGATGCCCAGGGCCGTCTGCGCGCCGCCGCCGCCATCAGCGTCGGCGACGATGGCTATGAGCGGGCCGAGCGCCTGATCGATGCCGGCGTCGACCTTCTGGTCGTCGATACCGCCCATGGTCATTCGCAGCGCGTTCTCGATGCCGTTACCCGCGTCAAGAAGCTTTCCAACTCCGTCCGCATCATGGCCGGCAACGTCGCCACCTATGACGGCACACGCGCGCTGATCGATGCCGGCGCGGATGCCGTCAAGGTCGGTATCGGCCCCGGCTCCATCTGCACGACCCGTATCGTCGCCGGCGTCGGCGTGCCGCAGCTTGCCGCCATCATGTCGGCTGTGCAGGCCGCGCAGGATCAGAACATCCCCGTCATCGCCGATGGCGGCATCAAGTTCTCCGGCGACCTGGCAAAGGCGATTGCTGCCGGCGCATCCGCCGCGATGATCGGCTCGCTGCTCGCTGGCACGGATGAAAGCCCGGGCGAGGTCTATCTCTACCAAGGCCGCTCCTTCAAGGCCTATCGCGGCATGGGTTCCGTCGGCGCCATGGCGCGCGGCTCGGCAGACCGTTACTTCCAGGCGGAGGTCCGCGACACGCTGAAGCTCGTGCCGGAAGGCATCGAAGGCCAAGTTCCCTATAAGGGACCCGTCTCCGGCGTGCTGCATCAGCTCGCAGGCGGCCTCAAGGCGGCCATGGGCTATGTCGGCGGTGCCGATCTCAAGGATTTCCAGGAGCGCGCCACTTTCGTCCGCATCTCCGGCGCGGGCCTGCGCGAAAGCCATGCCCATGACGTCACGATCACCCGCGAAAGCCCGAACTATCCGGGCGCCGGCGGCTGATCGATGGCGGATCGCGCTCGGGATAACGCCAGGTCCTTACTGCATAATTCCTTAAATCGTGATCGATTTAAGGATAAAATTATGCAGCAGATTAAAAGTGCTCCAGCGACCTTTGCGTGTCACATATGACACGCGGCGCTGTAGAGGGCCTGGCGGCGATTCTAGCGGCTCTTTCGCTGGCACTCTTCACCTGGATCTATGCCGGCTTCGTCAGGCCATTCAGTGATGCGGCAGCCGGCCAGCAAATGCTCGACGCACGCATCGGCGGCTATGAGCGCGACGACGTCATCGCCATGCTGCGCTATCTCAGGGATCATCCCGATCCGGCCGCCATCCTGCATTCCATGTATCTCGGGCCGGAGCTCATCTTTCCGCTGGTACTGGGCGGCCTTTTGTTCTGCCTGCTGCGGCTGATCGGCCCCAGCGGTTTCTTTTTCGGCCGACCGATCCCACCAGGCGCGGCCACTATCATTTTCTATCTGCCGATCTTTTATGCCGCCGTCGACTATGCCGAGAATATCGCCGGCCTCCTGCTTTATCCCCCGGCGATGCCATCGGGCGAGACCGTGTCGCTTCTTGCAAGCGTACTGCCTGTTCTCGTCAGGCTGAAATTCCTGACGCTGGTGGTGACGGTTATTCTACTGGCCCGCTTCGCGATTTTTCGTTACCTGTCGCCGGACGGCACGCGGCCGTCCTGATTGTCCCTATCGGCTTTCGGAAATTCCAAAGGAGTTGGCGGCGTGACCGGCTATGAAATGTTTTGGCCCATGGTGGCGCATGCGGTATTGGTCTTCATCCTCTATGCGCTCCTCGGATGGCGTCGCCGCGTGTTGGTAAAGGCCGGCCGCATTCAGCCTGCGAACTTTCGTGAGAACCATTCCGCCAATGAGCCGGCCGAAAGTCTGGTGGTGCGCAATAGCATCGCCAACCAGTTCGAAGCCCCGTTGCTCTTTCATGCCTGCTGCATCGTGCTCTACACCACTCAGGCGGATAATCTGGCGGCCGTGATCCTCGCCTGGATTTTCGTCCTCACACGCTACGCTCATGCCTTCGTGCATGTGACCAGCAACGATCTGCGCTATCGCAGCCCGCTTTTCGCTCTCGGCTTTGCGGCGCTCGTCTTTATGTGGGCCTGGCTGGCCATCTGGCTCGCCTTCTCCTGATGCTGCCTGCGTGACTGTAAGCAGCAACCTGCGGTAACGCATTTGTGTTTTTCCTTTATCGCTACGTTTCTACCCGTTGACCTATCTTGTCAGCGGGTGGCCGGTCGTTTGTTGCCTGCTGCCGGGGAAACAGGGAGAACAGGACCATGAGCACGGAAAAGCCCGTTGTGACGCAGGCGATGATCAACGCCTATGACGAATATACGCATCTGACGCTCGATCGTCGCGGTTTCATGGAAAAGCTGACCAAGCTCGCAGGCTCGGCCGGGGCCGCCGCTGCCATCGCGCCGCTGCTCGCTGCCAACAGGGCGAGTGCCGAGATCATTGCCGCCGATGACAGCAGGCTGGAAACGAAGGATGTGACTTTTGCAGGCAGCAAGGGTGAGATGAAGGGGTATCTCGCCCGCCCGAAGGATACGGCCGGCAAGCTCGGTGGTGTCATCGTCATCCACGAAAACCGAGGTCTCAACCCGCATATCCGCGATGTCGCCCGCCGCGTGGCGCTGGAAGGTTTCGTGGCGCTGGCGCCGGATTTCCTGTCTCCCCTCGGCGGCACGCCCGAGGATGAGGACAAGGCACGCGACATGTTCACCAATCTCGATCCGGCATTGACGGCCGCCAATGCCGAAGCGAGCCTGACTTACCTCGCAAAGACGGATGGTGCCAACGGCAAGGTCGGCGCCGTCGGCTTCTGCTGGGGTGGTGGCCTCGTCAACCGTTTTGCGACCATCTCGCCGGAGTTGAAGGCGGGCGTCGCCTATTACGGCGCGCAGCCGCCCGCGAACGAGGTTCCGAAGATCAAGGCGGCGCTATTGCTACACTATGCCGGCCTCGACGATCGCATCAATGCCGGTATCGATGCCTATCGCAAGGAGCTGCAGGCAGGCGGTAAGACCTTCGAAATCTTCGTCTATGACGGCGTCAATCATGCTTTCAACAATGATACCTCGTCCGCCCGTTACGACAAGAAGGCAGCCGATCTCGCCTGGGGAAGGACGGTGGAATTTTTGAAGAAATACGTATCCTAAAACGACACAAATCGCCGATGTCGACGTGTCGGCGATCGGTTGGTTACGAGGGCGAAACCATGTTTCGGCCTCGTTTTCCGGAGTCCGGTTACGGCTCCTAAGTGATGATTAAAATTGAGCTTTTCCCGTTTACGCGCATTGAACGCGTCTGGTGTCATAGCGTCTGCGCGCTTGAGCGCCGTTCAGTATGAGAATGAAACGGGAAGAAAATGAAACCGGCCAGCCCCGATCGCGTCACGTTCCGAAAAAGGCCACAGCAGGAGCGAAGCATCCAGCGTGTCGATGCCATCCTCTCGGTTGCGGCAGCGCTGATCGCCGAAAAGGGCGTCAGTGCAATGAAGATGACCGAACTGGCTGCGGTTGCCACGGTCCCGATCGGCTCGGTGTATCAATATTTTCCCGACAAGGCCGCGATTGTCAGGGCTTTGCTCGACCGGCACTCCAGTCGCATCCAGCAAAAGGTCAGCGAAGCCTTTGCCATCGTGACGTCGCTCGATCACGCCATCGAGCTGGTCTGTACCATGATCGATTGGTATTATCGCGAGTTTCGCAGCGATCCCGCCTATCTCGGCGTGTGGTTTGGCACGGACATCGACAGGGATATCCTTCAGCTCAACATACAGCACAGCAATCGTGTCGCCGAAATTTTCCTGGACAGCATTCGGCCTTTTTTGCCGGCTGAAAGCCGCATCGACCTCGAAGCGCGCACGCAGCTGTTCAGCCATCTGATCGGCGCATCCGTCCGCTTTGCCATCATGAGCGAGGGCGAGATGGCAAAGCGCATGTTGCACGAATGGAAGCAGGTGATCCGCGCCACCCTGCTGGCGGAGCCCGAGCAGTAACCATCGAAGGTGATAGGCTGGTGCGCTTCGATCTCACCAGCCCGGCAGAATGTGCCCGGCGCGCAGTCGCGGATAAAAGCGCGTATAGGTTTTCACCTCGCCATCAAGATCGTCATCCACCGCAGCCGGCGTGATGTTGTCGAGGCAGGCCGAGATATGCGCGGTGATGGCGTTCATCAGCGATACGGAAAGGCCGGCCCGCTTCATGATGCCGATCTGCACTGGCGGTAGCGGCGGGAAGCCATCGGCCTGGGTCAGCACCTTCATGCCGGTCCTGAGCG
Source organism: Rhizobium pantanalense (assembly GCF_030182525.1). Taxonomy (NCBI): domain Bacteria; kingdom Pseudomonadati; phylum Pseudomonadota; class Alphaproteobacteria; order Hyphomicrobiales; family Rhizobiaceae; genus Rhizobium; species Rhizobium pantanalense. The sequence continues at coordinate 100,145 of NZ_JAQJCH010000016.1, read as the reverse complement.
CCGATTCCGGCATGACCGAAACCGCCATGCCGGCCAGCACGGCCGCGGCAACGACAGTGCAGGACCAGCTGGTGAACAGGATCTGATAGTCGCGACCGCCGGCATCGAGCGCCGAGCAGGCGAGCTGGCGCCACTGACAGTCGCGCCGCCCGACGGCGAGCGGAATGGGCGCATCGTCGCGCAGCGGATGATTGGCCGAGCCGACCCAGCAGAGCGGCTCCGTTCGAACCACGTCCGACATGCGTTCGCGCGGATTGTGGGTGACGAGCGCGATATCGAGCTCGCCGCGATGCATGCGCTCCGCAAGGTCGACCGAGGGTTCGCAGACGATATAGAGCTCGACATTCGGATGCGTCTTGGCAAAACGGCCGATGATTTCGGGCATGTAGCGGTCGGCATAATCGTCCGGTGTCCCGATGCGCAGCGTGCCTTCGAGACGGTTGTCATCGAAAGCGGCGATGGCCTCGTTGTTCAGGCGAATGATGCGGCGGGCATAGTTCAGCAGCTTGTCGCCTTCCGCCGTCAGTCGATTGCCGCGGCCGTCCTTGATGAAAAGCTGCTTGCCGACGCGCTCTTCCAACCGCCGCATCTGCATGGAGACGGCCGATTGCGTCTTGAACACGCGGTCGGCCGCCTTGGTGAAGCTTCCGGAATCCACGATTGCGATGAAGGTCTGCAACTGATCGATATCAAGCGGCGCGGACATGGGCTCACCTATAAAGGAGTTTGATAGTTATCATTAGAAACATTCGTTGGACTGATCAATAGGGCTTTGGCATCTTCTGAATGCAATTCAGCATACCAATCGAAGAGAAACACCTGTCGAACTCCTCCCGGCCTACGCCCCTTTTCCGGATCGCCGGAAAGGGGCTGGGCTCGCGTGTGCCCAAAGAAAAGGAATACGGAAATGCGCACGACAGATCGAACCCTTGACCTCGGCCTAGCAACGCCATCGCTGTCGCTGACGGAACGCGTTGTGCTTGCTTTGAGCAATGTCGCATCGATCTGGCGCGCAATCCGAAATCGCAAGGAAATCGAATATCTGAATGAGCTGAACGACAGTCAGCTGCACGATATCGGCCTCACCAGGCAGGATCTGAACGCTGCGCTGACCACCTCGACCTTCTTCGGGGATCCGTCCGGCCATCTGACCAATTCCGCGCGTCGTTGCGCGCGCCTCTCCGCCTTCAGTAGCTTCAGAGACTGATGGCGGACAATAGTTTCCCCGCAGGGTGATAGCCAATAAGCCCTGCCTCTTTCCCGGTGTTCGGCCCAAGGGCCAACACCGGGTTTTTTCTTTCTGAAGACCGTGTTTCCGCCATAGATCATGCGCGGGCAAGTTGCCTCCGGCGGCAACTGTCTTATCTAACGACTAGATCCGAACAATAGGGAAGCAACGATGGCAACGGTGATCTTCTTTCACTCCGTCTATGGTCTGCGCTCGCTCGAGCATGAGGCCGTCGAGCGTGTGCAGGCGGCAGGCCACAAGGCTTTCGCGCCGGATCTCTATGACGGCCTGATCGCTCGGTCGATCGAAGAAGGGTTCGAATTCAAGGACGAGATCGGCTGGGAAACGATCTGCGAGCGTGCCGAATGGGCGCTGGCCGGGCTGCCGGCCTCGACCGTATTGGCCGGGTTTTCAATGGGGGCCGGCGTTATCTCCAACCTGTGGCCAAAGCGGCAAAAGACGGCCGGCATCCTTTTGCTGCACGGCATCGCCCCGATCGCCGAGAACGCGCGCAAGGGTCTGCCCCTGCAGCTTCATCTGGCAGATCCCGATCCGTTCGAACCAGAGGAAGACGTTGCCGCCTGGCGGCAGGCTGTCACCAAGTCCGGCGTCGCGGCAGAGATCTTTCGGTATCCGGGCGGTGGCGGCCATCTCTACACCGATGCCAGCCTGCCCGATTATAACGCCAAGGCCGCCGATCTCACCTGGAAGCGTGTCATCGACTTCCTTGACGCCATCGATGCCAATGCGTGAAATGCCTGCATCTTCACTCGCAGGACTTGAACTGAAGATGCCGCTCGCTTAGTTTATGAGCATCGTTGATACCAACAGGATGTGTGCAGCAATGGATTCCACCTCGACCGCAATGCCGTTCAGCCTTGCCATCGAGGACATTCTTGCTCATGCCCATATCCATCGTTCTATCCAATCTTTCGTGGTCCACGCCTGACGGCCGGCCGCTTCTTTCAAATCTCGATCTGAGCTTCGGTGCCGAGCGCACCGGCCTTGTCGGACGCAACGGCGTCGGCAAGACGACGCTGATCAAGCTCATCTCCGGCGAGCTGCAGCCGCAATCCGGCAGCATCTCGTTCAACGGCCGATTGGGGATCCTGCGCCAGAGCGTGCAGGTGGAGGCGGACGAAACCGTTGCCGATCTCTTCGGTGCAAGCGGAGCCCTTGCCGTGTTGAAACGGGCGGAGGCCGGCAAGGCGACCAATGATGAACTCGCTTCAGCGGACTGGACGCTCGAGGCGCGCATCGCCGCGGCCCTTGATCGCGTCGGGCTTGACGTCACCCCGGAAACGCCTCTCGTGACACTGTCGGGAGGACAGCGCACCCGTTGTGGTCTCGCTGCCCTTATCGTCGACGATCCTGATTTCCTGATCCTCGACGAACCCACAAACAATCTCGATCGCGACGGCCGCGCAGCAGTCATCGATCTGCTTGCCGGCTGGAGGGCAGGCGCCATCGTCATCAGCCATGATCGGGAGTTGCTCGACACCATGGATGCGATCGTCGAACTGACCTCGCTCGGCACCTCCCGTTATGGCGGCAACTGGACACAGTATCGCGAACGCAAGGCGCTGGAGCTTTCCGCGGCCGAACATGATTTTACCGAGGCAGAGAAGCGTGTCGCCGAAGTGGAAAGAAGCGCCCAGGCGGCCGTCGAACGGCAGGCACGGCGAGACAAGGCAGGCCGGAAGATGGCTGCCAAGGGCGGTATTCCACGCATCATGCTCGGTGGATTGAAGGAGCGGGCCGAGATGACGAGCGCCGAAAATACACGGCTTGCCGAGCGCCGCCGCGCCCAGGCCTTGCAGGATGCTGCCGCCGCTCGCGAGAAGATCGAAATCCTTCAGCCCCTGACCGTGAAGCTGCCGACATCAGGATTGCCGACAAACAGGATCGTCCTCAAGATGGAAGGCGTCACCGCTGGCTACGAGCCAGAACGGCCAATCCTGCGCGACTTCAATTTCATCATGACGGGGCCGGAACGCGTTGCCGTCACCGGGCCGAACGGCTCGGGCAAAACGACACTGTTGGCGCTGGTCTCCGGCGCGCTAAAACCCTGGAGCGGCACGATGCGGGTCGTCCATTCCGCCCTGTTGGACCAAAGGGTCAGCCTTCTCGATCCATCGATTTCGATCCGCGACAATTTCCGCAGGATCAACCCGGATGCGGACGAAAATGCCTGCCGGGCGGCTTTGGCGCGCTTCATGTTCCGGGCTGATGCCGCGCTGCAGATCGTCTCCAGTCTGAGCGGCGGGCAGCTTCTGCGCGCCGGGCTTGCCTGCGTGCTCGGCAGTACGGTGCCGCCATCGCTGCTGATCCTCGACGAGCCGACCAACCATCTCGATATCGACTCCATCACCGCGGTTGAAGCCGGGCTGCGGGCCTATGACGGCGCGCTTCTGGTCGTCAGCCACGACGAGGTATTTCTCGACAATATCGGCATAGAGAGACGGCTCGAGCTCTCTGCCCCAGCCGTCTCGGATCGGTGAGGGGCGTCAGGCTTGGCTCGTGCTGGCGATGCGATCGAGTTCCGCGATCGCATCCTCCGGCAGCTTGAGTTCCGCTGCCGCGATATTCTCCCTGAGATGGGCAAGCGACGAGGTACCTGGAATGAGCAGGATGTTCGGCGCACGCTGCAGCAGCCAAGTGAGCGCTACCTGCATGGGCGTCGCATTCAGCCGGGCAGCGACATCGGAAAGCGCCGAGGATTGCAGCGGCGTGAAGCCGCCGAGCGGGAAGAAGGGCACATAGGCGATCCCGTCGCGCTCCAACTCGTCGACCAGCGCGTCGTCCGCGCGCTGAGCCAGATTGTAGAGGTTCTGCACGCAGACGATATCGGTAATCCTACGGCCTTCGGCGATCTGGCTTCGTGTGACGTTGCTGAGCCCGATATGGCGCACCAGACCCTGCTGTTTGAGCTCGGCAAGGGCGGTCAGCGGCGCCTCGATCGAGCCCTCTGTCGGATGATGCGGGTTGATCATAACGCGGAGATTGACGACGTCGAGTACATCCAGCCCCAGATTGCGCAGATTATCGTGCACTGCCTGCTTCAGCTCATCCGCGGAGAAGGCCGACAGCCAGGAGGCATCCGCGCCGCGCCGGGCGCCGATTTTTGTGACGATGACGAGATCGTCTCGATAGGGATGGAGCGCTTCCCGGATCAGCCGGTTGGTCACATGCGGACCGTAGAAATCGCTGGTGTCGATATGGTCGACGCCGGAGGCGATGGCTTCGCGCAGAACCGCGAGTGCCGTCTCGTGATCCTTCGGCGGGCCGAACACGCCGGGGCCAGCAAGCTGCATGGCGCCGTAGCCGAGCCGTTTGACCTTGAGGTTGCCGAGGGTGAAGCTTCCGGATTGATCGATGCTGGACATGGCTATCTCCTTTTCAAGATGGAAAGCAGAAATAGGCTCAGTCGCAGTGTATGATAACCGGGTGCAATGTGTACGGGCTGTACGGAATTGCGAACAGTGAGCAGGAATCGAAAGCGAGTAGCCAAGCGTCACTTCTGTTTCGGAGCAGGCTTGTCTTCGCTCTTCAAATAGCTGTCGAAGATCGCTTCCATGTTTTTTTGATAGGTCTTCTGTACTTCAAGCCCGCTGTCGAACATGGCGTTGAACATCTCGGTATAGGCCGCCATGTCGACGCCGGCGGCAGGCTTGGCCTTCGGCTCTTCCTTCGGCGGCTCCGCCGGCATCGGGAAGTTCTTCATCATGTCCTGAAACGCCTTGGCGAAGGGATTGTCGAGGAACGGATTGGTCGGCGCCGGCTTCTCGCGCTTGACCGAATCGGCGCCGAACATCAGCTCCATCGCCTGGGTGAAGGGATTGTCGAAGATGCTCGCCTGGAGCGTCGGTTGCTGCTTGGGCGCAAAGCCGATGCTCTGCAGCCAGCCCTGCATCATCTCGCCCATATCGGTGTTGAGGAAGGGATTGGCCATCTGCGGGATCTGGCCGCTGGTTTCCTTGAAGAGGCCGCCCATCAGCGTATCCGCCATGGCCGGCAGCATGCGCTTGTAGATCTCCTGGCCGATGCCGGTCATCTGCGCGGCCTGGACAGCGACCGCGCGGGAAACCTCCTTCGAGCCGAACAACCGTCCGAGCACCGCATTGCCGTCGGCAATGCCCTCGGGCGTAAAGGCCTTGGTCATGTCCTCGAAATATTTGGCATAATTGCCGGACGAGATATCCCGCATGACGCCGACGAAATTATAGGGGTCGGTTGCGCTGCGCTTGAAGCCGGAGGAAAAGGCCGGCATCAGCGCAGCCATGGCCTTCGTCGCCTGCTCCTGCGCCAGATTGAACTGCTTGGCCATGGCCTCCGTGGCGGCGCCATTCTGTGCCTGCATCATCATGTCGAAGAGTGGCAGCATCGAAGTCCCTTTCCCCGCTAGAGCGTGATGCCGAAAAGTGTAGGCGATTTTCGGATGACATCACGCTCTACTTCTTTGATTCTAGAGCGGATTCAGATTTTAGGTCGATTCGACCTAAAATCATCCGGCCCTAGGAGGCCGCTTCGGAATCAGGCGGCGCTTGATTCCGATAGTATAGCGGAAAAGGGAGGGCGCATACCGGTTTCTGCCGTGAGCTCGCCAGGCAATGACGGCAGGCAATCGCCTATCAGTACTGATATTCCTCGAAGATCGGCTCGACCGACTGGTTCCAGCGGCCGTTGTAGAGCATCAAGAAATCGTCGGCGAGCGTGCCCTTCTTGGCGAGCACTTCGTCGAGCGGTGCGAGGAAGACGGTTTCATCCTGCCCGTCGCCATTCAAGCGATTGCGGTTCTTCAGCCCGAGACGGGAAATGCCGACCACTTCGCGTGCCACGTCGAGCAGGCCATGACCCTTGATCGCCGCCTTCAGGCCCTGTGCCGGCACGACATCACGCAGCGCGTTGACCTCTTGGAAGTCCCAGTCCTTGGTCAGCTCGTCGGCGGCAGTCAGCGCCTCGTCATCATAAAGCAGGCCGACCCAGAAGGCCGGCAGCGCACAGATGCGGCGCCAGGGGCCACCGTCCGCGCCGCGCATTTCGAGGAAGCGCTTGAGGCGGACATCGGGGAAGAGGGTGGAGAGATGGTTCGTCCAATCGCCCATCGTCGGTTCCCAATCGGCGATTTCGCCCTTCAGCGCTCCATCCATGAACTGGCGGAAGGTGACGTGCGTACAATCGTGGTAACGACCGTCGCGAACGACGAAATACATGGGAACGTCGAGCGCCCACTTCACATAATCTTCAAAGCCGAAGTCTTCGCGGAAGGTGAAGTCGAGCAGGCCGCCGCGGCGGTTATCGGTATCTTTCCAGATCTCGCCGCGCCAGGAGGAAAGCCCGTTCGGCTTGCCATCCGTGAAGGGCGAGGAGGCGAAAAGCGCCGTTGCCAGCGACTGCAGCTTCATCGACACGCGCATCTTGCGGCGCATGTCGGCTTCCGACGAGAAGTCGAGGTTCACCTGGATCGTGCAGGTGCGGTACATCATGTCGAGACCCATGGTGCCGACCTTCGGCATGTAGCGGGTCATGATCTCGTAGCGCGATTTCGGCATGCGCGGCGTTTCGGCAAGCGTCCACTTCGGGCTGCCGCCGACACCGAGGAAGCGGATACCCATCGGCTCGGCGATCTCGCGCACCGCTGCCAGGTGATTGTTCGATTCCTTGCAGGTCTGATGGATGGTTTCGAGCGGCGCGCCGGAAAGTTCGAACTGACCGCCCGGCTCGATCGAGATCGCGCCCATGCCGGAGGGTTCGCCGAGCCCGATGATGTTGTCGCCGTCCATGATCGGATCCCAGCCGCACTTTGCCTGCAGCCCCTTTAAGAGCGCGGAAATGCTGGCCTCGCCGAAATAGGGCACCGGGCTGTTGTCGGCGCGGAAGAACACGAATTTCTCGTGCTCGGTGCCGATACGGAATTTCTCCTTCGGCTTGTTGCCGGCGGCAAGATACGCCGTCATTTCCGAGACCGAGGAGAGCGGGGTCTGGTCGGTAGTATCGCGCGCCATGGTATTACCTTAGATCTCGGAGGAGAACCCGCGCAAGCCGCAGGTCAATAGGAGGGTGATTGACGCGGATTGACGTACGGTGCAAGTGAATTTCTTTCAAGGGTCGTTCAAAAAAATAGGATTTTATGTCTCGGAAGTGCATCACACCAGTGGCAGGCACAAGCATATTTGCACAAGCGTTCAAGACGTCCGCTATTCACGCCGATAGTTCTGCTTTCACTGACATCAAGCGGAGCATATCGATGAACGGCCCGAACGCCCTTTACTATTCCATACTCACATTGCTGTTGGCTTCGGTGGTCATCATGGGCAGCCCAGGCCCGTCAACGATCAGCGCGACCGCAATGGGCGCCGCCTATGGTTTCAGGCGGTCGCTCGCTTACGTCTCCGGTCTCATCGTAGGCACCGTGGCGGTCTTGCTGGCCGTCGCCGCCGGCGTCGTTGTTGTTCTCTTGTCCGTGCCGCACGGCGCATTGCTGCTGACGGTGGTCTCCGCCGTCTATATCCTCTATCTCGCCTTCAAGATCGCCACGGCGCCGCCGCTATCCCGCCGCGACGATCAGGTCGCGGCGCCTGCCTTTTCCGGCGGGTTCCTGCTTGCCGTCGCCAATCCCAAGGCCTATCTCGCGATCGCTGCCGTCTTCGCCGGCGTCAGCCTGTTTCAGGATCGGCGGCTGCTCGACGCCACCGTCAAGATCGCGTTGCTCACGGTGATGATCGTGGCCATCCACATGGTCTGGCTTCTTCTCGGCGCTTCCCTATCCCGTTTTCTCCGAGATCCGAAGATCTCGCGGATCTTCAACTTCTCGCTGGCGATCCTGCTGGTCGCTGCAACCATCGTTGCCGTCTGGGAGTAAAAGCTCAGTTCCAGTCGCCGATCGCTGCCTGGATGACCGCCATGGCGGCAACGGCCGCCGTATCGGCGCGCAGGATGCGCGGCCCGAGCGGAATGGCGGTGACGAAATCGAGACTGCGTAGCAGGGCGCGTTCTTCTTCGGAAAAGCCGCCTTCCGGGCCGACCAGCAGCGCCAGATGCTTCTCCTTCACCTGCGTCAAAAGCGGCAGCGGATTCTGGCCCGCATCGCCCTCGTCGCAATAGATGATGCGGCGCTCGCGCGGCCAGCTTGCCAGCAGATCGTTAAGCTTCACCGGCTCGGCGACATCGGGAATGCCAAGAATGCCGCATTGCTCGGCAGCCTCGATAACGTTGGCTTTGACCTTGTCGAGATTGGTGATCTTGCCTTGCACATGCTGCGTCATAACAGGCTGAAGCAGCCCGGCACCCATCTCGACGGCCTTCTGAACGAGGTAGTCGAGGCGCCCAACCTTCAGCGGCGCGAAGAGATAGTGCAAATCGGACGGGGCGGGCTGCGGTCGCGTTTTCTCGATCGGTGTCAGCAGAATGCGCTTGCGAGAGGGGAAGGAAACGCCAGCTTTCCATTCGCCATCGCGGCCGTTGAAGATCAGGAGTTCGGCACCATCCTCCATGCGCAGGACATTGGCGAGATAGTTGAACTGGTCATGGTCCGCCTCGATGGCAGCACCTGCCTTGATGTCTGGTGTCACAAACAGCCGCTGCATGCGGAAATTGGCGCGCATGGATGATCCCCGGAATACTTAGAACAATGAGATAGAGCAGTTCGGAGACTCGGTGGGAACCGAACCGCTCTAAATGAAGAGCGCGACCATAACCCAATAAACGATGGCGGCAAGCAGGGCTGCGACCGGCACCGTGATCGCCCAGGCGGCGATGATGGTCATGAAATGCGAGCGGCGCACGAGCCGGCGGCGATGAACCTCATCAGGATTGCGCTCATCAGCAGTCTCCGGCTCTTGCCAGGGTATGCCCGCCGCCTCGGCCTTCTTGCGCATATAGTCAAATCGCCGCTTAGAACGGACGGTGGACCACTCGCGAAAGAAGCCGACGCCGAAGACCGCGCCAACGGTAATGTGGGTCGAGCTCACCGGGAAACCGAACCAGGCGGCGACGATGACGGTGAGGGCCGCAGACACGGCGACGCAATAGGCACGCATCGGATTGAGCTTGGTGATCTGTTCGCCAAGCAGGCGGATGAGTCGCGGCCCATAGAGCAGAACGCCAACGGAGATGCCGCAGCCGCCGATCATGACGACCCAGAAGGGCGCCTTCTGCGTGGTTGTCTCGGCCAGCACGGTGAGCGAGCCGCCAAGCCCGATATCGCGAACGATCGCGGCGAGGGGGCCGATGGCGTTGGCGACGTCGTTGGCGCCATGCGCGAAGGACATCAGGGCTGCCGAACAGATCAGCGGCAGGCGGAAAAGCTTGCGCAATGAGCTGTTCTTGTTTTCCAATCCCGCCGATTGCGCCGCCACAAGCGGCCATGCGCCGAGCCAGGCGATGATGCCGACACTGAGGCCGATCGCAAGATTGAGGATATTGGGTATCGTACCTTTGGGTTCGAGCTGGACCACGAGATAGCCCGAGAAGGCGCCGGCCATCAGTCCGATCAGGATCGGAATCCAATATCTGGCGGCGGCAATCTTGTCGTCGCGATAGATGATGAAGGTCTCTATGAAGTAGAGGATGCTGGCCGCGATGGTGCCGCCGAGAAAGGGTGTTATCACCCAGCCGGCCGAGATGGCCGCCAGCGTGTTCCAGTTCACGAGTTCCGGGCCGACGGCGGCAAAGCCTGCACCCACGACGGCGCCGACGATCGTATGGGTAGTCGAGACGGGGGCTTTCAGCCAGGTGGCGAAATTGATCCAGAGTGCTGCGGCAAGCAGGGCCGCCATCATCAGCCAGGCAAGTTTGCCGATGCTGACGATGCGATTGGTGTCGACGATATGCGTCGAGATCGTATTGATGACGGGGCCGCCGGCAATCGTCGCGCCGAGGATCTCGAAGATGGCGGCCATGACGAGGGCCTGCGTCATAGTGATCGCACGCGCACCGACCGCCGCGCCGACATTGTTGGCGACGTCCTTGGCGCCGATGTTCATGGCCATGTAGCCGGCAAGCGCCACCGCAGCAAAGATCAGGGTCGCCCCCGGCTGGTCGAGCACGTAGATACCGGCGAAGACCATGGCGAGACCGAGGAAGATCAGGCCGATGCCCGGCGCCACCAGACGCCTCGTGACGTGATGGGTCGCGTCCTCGACATAGGTGAATTTGTCGAGGTCCTTGTCGAGCGTCCTTTTTACAGGTGTGGCCGGTCGGTCGGGCATGCAATTCTCTGGGTCAAAACTCTCGTATTGCGCTGACCGATGAGGCGCGCAATATCTCCCGAGCATACTGGCACAGTTTTTTGTGAGTAATGTGGCTTACTCGCCCTGCGAAACCACCGGAGCGGCCGGCATCCGGCGCGGGAAGGCGAGAATGAGATCGCGCAGTTCCGGTTCGCGAACGCGTTCGGCTGCTTCCTCGAAGGAGACCCACTCCATGGAGCGCTCGCCCTTTTCCTTGAAGTTCTTGACGAGTTCGCTGACTTCGAGGGCATACACCTGCACGCGGCATGGCACCTGGATGCCGTCCTTCAGCACCTTGTCGTAGCCGAACGAGCCGAGCGGCTCAGTTTCCACCACGCCGCGCACGCCTGCCTCTTCATAGGCTTCGCGGGCAGCGACTTCATGGGAGAGCTTGCCGGGCATAGGCCATCCCTTGGGGATGACCCAGCGACCGGTGTCACGGCTGGTCAGCAACAACATCTCAAGATGACCGGTTTTCTTTTTCACCCGATAACAAAGCGCAGCATATTGCTGTCGCGGCGGACGCCGAAACATGAGTTGCACATCATTTGCTATGCGGCTGAGAAAGGCCAATTGTCGGTTCACCTTTGAGAGTTGGAGTGAAGGCTGGAATCTATATTATCACGGTGCGGAAAATTTTTGCGCGCCATATAAGGCTATATGGTATTTCCCCACAAAATTATTGAGTGTTGCGTAGATAAAAATGCGAGGATTTGTCTTCTGATATTCGCCAGCGATTATGCTGAAACCGACATTCAACAGCATTTTCGTGCCGCAGGTGGCGCAATCGCATGGATCTGGCTGCTATCGTTTGGAAAGAAAGAAAAAACTTATTATGTCCGGACGCATCCCGCCTCGACGCCTGCCGCCCTTGAATGCGCTGCGTGCCTTCGATGCGGTTGCGCGCTGCGGTAGCATCCTGAAGGCGGCCGATGAGCTTGGCGTCGTGCGCGGGGCTATCAGGCAGCAGCTGAACCTGCTGGAGGCACATTTTGGCGTATCTCTGTTCGACCGGGAGAATGGCAGGCTGGTGCTGACGGCGAAGGGCAGGGTATTCGCCGATTCCGTTGGTGTCGCCTTTGGCATCCTGACGCGGGCCTCCGCCGAACTTTCCGTTGGCCAGCGACGCTCGATTCGGCTCGGCGTTCCCTCGGCCTTTGCCGTCTGGTGGCTGATGCCGCGCGTCGCCGCGCTTCAGGCGGCACTCCAGGATATCGATATCGACATCGTGCCGATGGCGACAGTCGAGCCGCTTGCCAAGCGCCCGGACCTGGAAGCGGTCATCATGGGCGGCGAATACCGGCCGATGCGCGATATCACCGCTATCCGCTTCATGGAGGATGAGTTCGGCCCTATCGCAACGCCCGATGTCGCCGATCGCCTCGGGCTTGCCAATGGTGTTCCGGCGCTTGCCGGAGCCGTTGCCCTTGCAAGCCGTTCCGCCCCGAGCCTGTGGGAGGATTGGTTTGCCGAAAGCGGTCACGCCCCCATCCGCTTTGCCGGCAATCGCGAATTCGAAGACCTGCTGCTTGCAATCGGCGCCGCCCGCTCGGGCCTCGGGGTTGCCATCGCGCCACGCACCGCCATCGGCGAGGAAATCCATCGCGGTACTCTGGTTGCTCCCTTCGGCTTTATCCGTAGGCCGGCGGGCTACAGCCTCAGCATTCGCAGCAGCGATGTGAAGGACCCGGCGTTGGTACGAATGGCGGATTGGCTAAGCGAGGCAGGGGCCGAACCGGCTTAGCGAAACACCAAAACGAGACGCATTCACATGGCAGATTTTCTGCCATACAACGCAGTGCAATGTCCATCGACACCTCCTTTGCCATCATGCCAGATCGCGGCATCGAACCAGCCGGCAGGAGCGTGTCATGGATCAGTCTTCTTCTCTTTCGCGTGTCGACTGGGTGGCGCGCAGTTGCCGTCTGCTGGCCGCTACGGCAGCGGAATTTCGTAACACAAAACCCTTTGCCGGCCTCACAATCGGCACCGGCATTCACCTCGAGCCGAAGACGGTTGCGCTGCTGATGACGCTGCGTGCCGGCGGCGCCGATCTCGTCTGCACCGGCAATCTCAACAGCACCCAGCCGGAAACGGTGGGCTATCTGCGCGCTCAGGGCATCAAGGTCTTTGCGACACAGACCCGCGACGCGAAGGAGCATGGTGCGAGCCTCGACGCGATTCTGGCGGAAAAGCCGGACCTGCTGCTCGATAATGGCGGCGATCTCTTCGCTCGCGCGGCCGACAGGCCCTATGCCAACCTGCTCGGCGGCACGGAGGAAACCACATCCGGCCGCACCCGGCTGATGCCGATGCGCGACAAGCTCAACATGCCGATCCTCGTCATCAATGACAGCCCGATCAAGCAGTTCGCCGAAAACCGGCATGCCGTCGGGCAAAGCCTATTCGAGAGCTATCTGCGCTTCACCAACCGCTCCACCAATGGCAAACATGTGACCGTCTTCGGCTACGGCGCCTGTGGCAAGGGCACGGCTACATGCTTCCGCAATGCATTCTCCACCGTCAGCGTCGTCGATATCGATCCGGTCACGACGCTTGAAGCACATCTCGACGGCTTCTCGACGCCGCTGCGTGAATCGGCGATCCGCTCCGCCGATATCTTGATCACTGTGACAGGCTATCCGGACATCATCACGGCTGCCGATCTGCCCTTGATCAAGGACGGCGCGATCCTGATGAACGGCGGCCACTTCCCGCATGAGATCGATGTCGAAGGTTTCCGCGACAGTCCCGATGTCGTCGGCGTCGATCGGTACGAAGCTGAGCAGATCGAGACCGTCCGCATTCGAGATGGCCGTGCCTTCCACATTCTCGGCGGCGGTCACATGGCCAATCTGGCCGGTCCGCGCCCGCTGGGGAATACTGTCGAATCCATGGATCTCGGCTTTGCCCTGCAGGCGCGATGCCTGGAGAGGGTCGCCAAGGGCAGCCTCGGCAAGGAGGCCTGCGTCATCCCCGTTCCCACGGACATCGATGCGCTGGTCGCCTCCGCCTATCTCGATCTGGCGCGATAGGCATCAGGCTCCGGACAGCGCCTGCGGCAGCAATCGGACGTAGAGTGCGGCCATCTCGTCGCCGAAGCAGCAGAAGATGATTTCATCGAAGGCGCCATCCTTGCTTTCGGCAAGGCTAGTGCGGATCGCGATCCTCGCCGCCTGCTCGGCGGGAAAGCGATAGACGCCGGTGGAAATGGCAGGAAAGGCGATGGTATTCAGATCGTGTTGCCGGGCAAGGTTGAGGCTGTTGCGATAGCAGTCGGCAAGCAGCTCTTCTTCGCCATGGTTTCCGCCATTCCAGACGGGGCCAACCGTATGGATTACATGTTTTGCCGGCAGGCGATATCCGCCCGTTATCTTTGCCTGCCCGGTCTTGCAACCATTCAGCGTCCGGCATTCCGCCAGGAGATCCGGCCCGGCGGTGCGATGGATTGCCCCGTCCACGCCACCGCCGCCGAGCAGGCTGCTATTGGCCGCATTGACGATCGCATCGACCTTGAGCGTCGTGATATCGCCAAGCGTCACGGTGAAGCGGGTCTTCGAATTCGGAGCGAGATCGGAACGGATGGTCTCAAGTGCGGACATGATGACGGTCTCCTCAAGCCTCCAGGTGGCTCTATCGCTCCCAATAGGGAAGGGGGCCATAAAGTTCCGCGAGAAAATCGATGAAGACGCGCACTTTTGCCGGCAGGAATTGCCGGCTGGGGTAAACGGCAGACAGCGTGACGTTGTGCGAGCCTTCATAGGCCGGCAGCACCTGAACGAGGCGGCCGTCCCGCAATTCCCCCCCGATATCCCAGGTCGAGCGCAGCGCAATGCCGAGGCCGGCGATGACGGCTTCGCGCACGACCTCGCTGGAATTGGTGATGAGCCTGCCCTCGGGGCGAAAGATCAGGCTGCCTTTCGGTCCCTCCAGCCGCCAGGGATCGAGATTATGCGCAGGTAGGCAGATATGCCGGCGCAGATCGTCGATATCCTCGGGCATGCCATGGGCGTCGATATAGGCAGGGGAGGCACAGAGCACGCGGCGTACTGGCGCGAGCCTGCGTGCGACGAGACTGGAATCCGTCAGCTCGGCAATGCGGATGGCAAGATCGAAGCCGCCGCCGACGATATCGACGAATTCGTCGCTGAGTACGAGATTGAGCGCCAGTTCGGGATGGGCCTGCATGAAGGATTTCAGATGCGGCGCGATGTGCAACCGGCCGAAGGATGTCGGGGCCGAGATTTTCAGCGTGCCGTGCATCTGCGAGGAGCGCCCGGCAATATAGGCCTCCGCCTCTTCCAGCCCGGCAAGGATGGCAAGCACGCGGTCGTAGAAACCCTGGCCCGCTTCCGTCAGCGAAATCTGCCGCGTGGTGCGCTGCAGGAGCCGTGTGCCGAGTCTGTCTTCCAGGCGCTTGATGCGCTTGGAAATGACGGCGGGCGAAAAACCGAGAGCACGGCCCGTCAGCGACATGCTGCCGGTTGCAACGACGCTGGCGAAGATTTCGAGATCTCCTAAATTGGTCATGCAGAATTATTTCCTGTTTTGGAATAAGTGCTTATCATTTGCTCCAAACCTGGGAAAGCGCTAAGGCTGTGATGCGCTAAAAGGGGCTGTATCCGACGGGATGCAGGAGGAGGACGGCATGGCCGAGGCCATTTCATTTCTGGAGCCGCGTGCGGATGTTCTGGCGCGCCGCAGCGCCATCGTTGCCGATCTCGCCGATCTCCTGGCTCCCGAATGTTTGATCCACGAGGCGCGTGAGCTCGTGCCCTTCGAAACCGACGCCTTCGTGTCCTATCGCCGTCTGCCGCTTGCCGTCGCCCTGCCGCGCTCGACGGCGGAAGTCGCGGCCGTCATGAAATATTGCCATCGCTACGGCATTCCCGTCGTTCCGCGCGGCGCCGGCACCTCACTTTCCGGCGGCGCCATCCCGCAGGAGGATGCCGTCGTTCTCGGGCTCTCCAAGATGAACCGCATCCTCGATATCGATTATGCCAATCGCGCGGCGACCGTGCAGGCAGGCGTGACGAACCTGCACGTCTCCGAAAGCGTCTCGGCCGATGGCTTCTTCTACGCGCCCGACCCGAGCTCGCAGCTTGCCTGCACCATCGGCGGCAATATCGGTATGAATTCCGGCGGCGCCCACTGCCTGAAATATGGCGTCACGACCAACAATCTGCTCGGCGTCAAGCTGGTGTTGACCGACGGCACCGTCATCGATCTCGGCGGCAAGGCGCTGGATGCGGCGGGCTACGATCTGCTCGGCCTCGTCTGCGGCTCCGAAGGCCAGCTCGGCATCGTCACCGAGGCGACGGTCAGGCTCATCGCCAAGCCGGAAGGCGCCCGGCCGGTGCTCTTCGGCTTCGACAGTTCCGAGGAGGCCGGCGCCTGTGTGGCCGATGTGATTGCCGCCGGCATCGTGCCCGTCGCGATCGAATTCATGGACAAGCCGGCAATCGAAATCTGTGAAGCCTTTGCCAAAGCCGGCTATCCCCTCGATGTAGGGGCCCTGCTGATCGTCGAGGTTGAAGGTTCGGAGGCTGAAATGGATGATATGCTGGCTAGCATCGTCGCCATCGCCCGTACTCATAAGGTCAAGACGGTGCGCGAATGCCAGTCGGCAACCGAGGCGGCCCTGATCTGGAAGGGCCGGAAATCCGCCTTCGGCGCCACTGGCCGCATCGCCGATTATATTTGCATGGACGGCACCGTGCCGCTCAGCCAGCTTTCCTATGTGCTGCAGAAGACGACGGAGATCGTCGATCGCTATGGCCTGCGCGTCGCCAATGTTTTCCATGCAGGCGATGGCAACATGCATCCACTGATCCTCTTCAATGCCAACGACCCCGATGAGGCGGCCAAGGCGGAAGCGGCCGGCAATGATATCCTGCGGCTCTGTGTCGATGCCGGCGGTTGCCTCACAGGCGAGCACGGTGTGGGCATCGAGAAGCGCGACCTGATGCGGCACCAATATGCCGATGTCGATCTCGCCCAGATGATGTCGGTGCGCGCGGCCTTCGATCCCGGCTGGATCCTCAATCCTTCCAAAGTCTTCCCGCTCGACGGACGCAACGCCGCATGACCGAATTTCGTCCCAGGACCGAGGAGGAAGCCGCCTCAATCATCGGCGATCATGCGACACGCGGCGCGGCTCTCGCGATCGTCGGCGGCAATACGCGATCCGGCTTCGGCAACGCGGTGGCGTCCGAAGCGGTGCTCTCGTCACGTGGCCTGACCGGCATCGTCGCCTACAATCCGGGTGAGATGGTGATGACGGCCCGCGCCGGCACGCCGGCCGCCGAGATCGAGGCGGCTCTTGCCGAGGCCGGCCAGATGATGGCGTTCGAGCCGATGGATCACAGGCCGCTGATGGCAACCGAAGGTGAGCCAACGATCGGCGGCATTTTCGCAGCCAATGTCTCCGGCCCGCGCCGTTTCGTCAGTGGTGCGGCGCGTGACAGCCTGCTTGGCGTCCGCTTCGTCAATGGTCGCGGCGAGATCGTCAAGGCAGGCGGGCGGGTAATGAAAAACGTCACCGGTCTCGATCTGGTCAAGCTGATGGCCGGCTCGCACGGTACGCTCGGCCTGTTGACGGAGGTGACATTCCGCGTACCGCCGAGGCCGAAGACGGAGGAAACGATCGTCGTCTCCGGCCTCAACGATGCGGAGGCGGCCAACGCGATGGCCGCGGCCATGGCTCTGCCGCTCGAAGTTTCGGGCGCCGCGCATCTACCCCTGACGGTCGCATGGTCCTTCATCGACGGCACCATGCCGCCAGGGGAGGCGACGGTGCTGCGTATCGAGGGCCTTCCCGGCTCCGTCACGGTGAGGGCCGAAAAGCTGGCCGCAGCGATGGGTCGGCTCGGCTCCGTGAGGCGCCTTGAAGAGGATGTCAGCCGCAGGCTCTGGCGCGAGATCCGCAATGTGAAGCCTTATGCGGATGGCACGATGCGTCCGATCTGGCGGGTATCCGTCGCCCCTAGCATAGGCCATCAGCTCGTTGCAGCTCTTCGCCTGGAGGAGGGCGTCGATGCCTATTACGATTGGCAGGGCGGGCTCGTCTGGATGCGCATGGAAGCCGAGCCGGAGGGCGATATGCTGAGACGCTACATTCATGCGCTTGGCGGCGGGCACGCCACCTTGATGCGCGCCACCCCAGCCCACCGTGCAATGACGGCGGCCTTCCAGCCGCAATCCGAAGCGGTGGCGCTGCTGTCTGCGCGCGTGAAGGAAAAATTCGATCCGGCGGGGATTTTCAATCCGGGGAAGATGGGGTGATGCGGATGGCGTCTTTGGCTGGTTACCCCCTCACCCTAGCCCTCTCCCCGCGGGGGAGAGGGGATGACCTTGTTTGCTGCGATTCCACGATTTTCTTTCCTGCAAGGGAAGAGGAAGATGAATTCCCCCTTCTCCCCTTGGGGAGAAGGTGCCCGATAGGGCGGATGAGGGGGCTAGACGGGATATGATGGGCGCCTTTGTTCTGGCAGGCAAGAATCGAGGGCTCGGCTGATGCAAACCAATTTCACGCCAGAACAGCTTGCCGATCCGCATGTGGCCGAGTCCGAGGCCATCCTGCGCAAATGCGTGCATTGCGGCTTCTGCACCGCCACCTGTCCTACCTATGTGACGCTCGGCAATGAGCTCGACAGCCCGCGCGGCCGCATTTATCTCATTAAGGACATGCTGGAAAACGGCCGGGCCGCCGATGCCGAGGTGGTAACGCACATCGATCGCTGCCTGTCCTGCCTCGCCTGCACCACGACCTGTCCCTCCGGCGTAGACTATATGCATCTGGTCGATCACGCCCGCGCCCATATCGAGAATACCTACAAGCGCCCGCTGATGGACCGGCTGACCCGCAATGTACTGGCAGCCGTGCTGCCCTATCCCAGCCGTTTCCGGCTGGCCTTGCGGCTTGCGAACTTTGGGCGACCGTTCAAGGGTCTGTTGAAGCGCATCCCGGCATTGAAGGCTTTCGCCGCCATGCTCGATCTCGCGCCACGCAGCATTCCCGCGCCGTCGCCCCTTGCAAAGCCGGGGCTGCATGTAGCGCAGGCCGAGCGGCGCGGTCGTGTGGCGATCCTGACGGGCTGCGCCCAGCCGGTGCTCGATCCCAAGATCAATGCGGCGACCATCCGCCTGCTGACGCGCCTCGGTGTCGAGGTTGTCGTACCGAAAGGGGAGGTCTGCTGCGGCTCGCTGGTTCATCATATGGGGCGCGAGGAACAGGCGCTTGCTGCCGCCCGCGCCAATGTCGATGTGTGGCTGCGCGAGATCGAGGCCGGAGGGCTCGACGCCATCATCATCACCGCGTCGGGCTGCGGCACGACGATCAAGGATTATGGCCATATGCTGCGCCTCGATCCGGCCTATGCCGACAAGGCGGCAAGGGTCTCGGCGCTCGCCAAAGACATCACCGAATATCTCGCAGGTCTCGACCTTCCCTCGCATATGCCGCGCGGCATCGTAGTCGCCTATCATTCCGCCTGCTCCATGCAGCATGGGCAGAAGATTACCATGGCGCCGAAGCAGCTTTTGAAGGCGGCCGGTTTCACGGTGCGCGACCCGGCGGAGGGGCATCTCTGTTGCGGCTCGGCCGGCACCTACAACATCATGCAGCCGGAGATCTCGGCCGAGCTGAAAGCGCGCAAGGTCAGGAACATCGAGGCAACAAAGGCCGATATTATCGCCACAGGCAATATCGGCTGCATCACGCAGATCGCCACGGGAACCGGCATTCCCATTCTGCATACGGTGGAATTGCTTGATTGGGCCTATGGTGGCGAAATGCCCGCGAAACTGAAGGGCCTGCAACCGGCGGCTGCTTAGAGCAATTCCTGGAAAAGTGCGCAGCGGTTTTCCGTCCGGAATTGCGCTCTAATGCAGTTTGTCCGGTGTGGGCAGGCGATGAGCCTGCCACTCGACTTCGAACCGGTCGGCGGCAATCTGCGTCATGCTGATGCGATCCTGCCCTTCTTCAAAGAATAGGCCATCCACCAGGCCGGCGATGCCGTCATAGAACGAGCCTTCGACAAGGCTGGTGAGCCGCCGCATCTCGCGGCCCAATGCAGCATAGTCGGCAACCGACATGCAATGCCGGCGGCCGTCCGCGAACACGTCGATCAGTCGCGGAACATCGCCGTCGACATCGACCTCGTAATAAACGATGACTGGCTCCTCGCTTTCCGGATGGATCCAGTCACATCGGTAGTAGAAAAAGCTCATGGCTGAAATATAGCACAGGATCCCCCAAGCCTGAACCGGTTTGAAGGATCGATTGCGACTTCAGCCGGAAGGGCGTCAGAAGTTGAACGAAACGCCAAAGTTGAGAGCGTGAGTGAAAACCCTGGTCTTCAGCGTATCGCCGCTGTCGATCGAGACATTGTTCACGAAGTTGTAGTTGCCCTTGTATTCGACGAAGGTCGACCAGTGCTTGGCGAACTGGTAGCTGACGCCCGCCTGCGCCTGCAGCGAAGCGCCGCCGAACTGGTAGTCGAAGGTCGTGCCGGAAGCGCGCGTGACTTCGACGTGCGGCACGTTGATGCCGGCGCCGAGACCGACATAGGGCGTCCAGTTGCGGCTCGGGTCCTGAAAGCGGTAGAGCGCATTCAGCGTCAGCATGTTCAGGCCATCGGTGAACTCGAAATGCGACCAGCCGGGCGTATTGCCGAGATCGCCATAGACCTTCGCATGGGTGTAGTCGAGCGACACGCCCCAGTTCGGCTTGTCGAACTGGTCAAGCCACCAGATGCCGCGGAAGCCGAAATAGGGCGGCATCTTGAAGGATTTTCCGGACCAGTTGGGGTCGAAATCAGCGCCGTCCGACGTGGTCACATTGCTGCCTGTCGCGCCTTGTATGCCACCGTAAGCGGAAAATTGCATCTCCGCCGAGGCAGAGCTTGCGGCCAATATGAATGCGGAAGTCGCAAGCGCGGCGAATGCCGGCTGCTTGATGCGAAATGCACGATGCATATGAAATCCCCGGATGCCAAAGTGCCGCCATCTAAACGCGCTTCCATGACACTTCTATTGCAGTCATGGGTAGGCAAGTACGGCTTAGGTGGGAAAACTGACGGCAAACTGAAGCCGACGCGCCGTTTCTCAGCGGTGCGGCGCGATAAATTTCAGGCTGTAACGCCGGCGCAACAGTGTCTCCATCCGCGCCTGCACACGATAAGCTATTGCAAGCGATACGGGCGTCCTTCCGTGGTGTGAACGATGCGATGCCAGGAAAGGACGTCCGTTATCTTGATGCCTGATTCGGGTCGGCTGTCAGCCGCCGAACAGGGTTCTCAGCACATCGACGCCGCGATCCTGATAGCTGACCTCGCCCTGCTTGTTGCCGGGACCAACGACGATGACCTTCGTGCCGACCGGAACGCGGTCATAGAGATCGATCACATCCTTGTTCATCATGCGGATGCAACCGGAGGACATGTTGAGGCCGATGCTCCAGGGCTGATTGGTCCCGTGGATGCGGAAGGCGGTATCGTTGCCGTTACGATAGAGATACATGGCGCGCGCGCCGAGCGGATTGTCCTCGCCGCCTTCCTGATAGGCCGGCAGCTTGTGGCCCTTCTTGGCTTCGCGAACAATCATTTCCGGCGGCGGCGTCCAGCCCGGCCATTCCGCCTTGCGGCCGACCTTGACGACGCCCGACCAGCCGAAACCGTCGCGGCCGACGCCGATGCCGTAGCGTCTTGCGCGGTTATTGCCTTCGACGAGGTAGAGATACTTGTTGTTGGTGTCGACGATCACCGTGCCCGGCTCTTCATTGGTCGCCAGCCGCACCATGCGCCGCTGGAATTGCGGCTTCACCTGGCCCTGTGGCTCCACCGCGACCCGGATCACGTCGCCGCGTGTCGCCGGTGCCGCATAGGGTGCGGAGGTGGTGAAGGCTGCTGCGTTCGATGCTGCAAGAAGACACGCCGCAACGACACCTGTCGTCACGATCGACAATGCTGCTTTCATAATGGCATTCCCCTCGTTGAATCCGGTAGGAAATTACCGGAACCAACGAAGGGATCAAGATCAAAATGCCCGAGGAGGAGAATGGCCTGGAAGAACCGGCCTCTCTTCTATCGCGGATCAGACTATAGTCTGAATTATAGTGGAGGGCTTTCCGGTGCGGCGAATACTGCCCTTCGATGGAATAGTATCGCCGCACAGGTCTCGCGGTCGTTCAAGATTACATGACGGTGACGCGGGTGCCGACCTTGACGCGGTTGTAGAGGTCGATGACATCCTCGTTGCGAAGCCGGATGCAGCCGGAGGAGACGGCACTGCCGATCGTCCAGGGCGCGTTGGTGCCATGGATGCGATAAAGGGTAGAGCCAAGATACATGGCGCGGGCGCCGAGCGGATTGCCTTCACCGCCTTCCATGTGCGCAGGCAGATAATGGCCCTTGGCGGCTTCGCGGGAGATCATTTCGGCCGGCGGCGTCCAGTCCGGCCATTCCTGCTTGCGGGTCACGGTGTGGGCGCCGGCCCATTCGAAACCCGGCTTGCCGACGCCGACGCCATAGCGCCGCGCCTTGCCGCCATCCATCACCAGATAAAGGAAGCGGTTGTTGGTATCGATGACGATGCTGCCGGGCTTTTCCTTGGTCTGATAGTCGACGATCTGCGGCAGGAACTGCGGGTCGATCTGGCCGCGGATTGCCGGATATTGCGGACGGGCCATGGCGACCTGCTGCACGGCCGGACGTGCAAACAGGCCGCGCGGCTGCACGACCTGACGCAGCTGCGGATTGGCCTGCTGCTCCATTCTGGGATCGGCGGCGCGGCGCGCCATCGGGCGGGGATAGACGACCGGCTGCACGTTGCCGCCGCCAAGCTGCATCACCCAGGGGGCGGTCAGATCGGGACTGACGATGACGGGCGGGCGCGACTGATAGCGATCGTCGGCAAAGGCGGTGGAGGTAAGCAGGCTCAGGGCGCCGGCGGCGCATAGAACGGCATGTTTCATCATCGGACAAACTCTCTACACATGGGCCGAAGATGGGCGCGAAAGCACCCGGTCGAAACAATGGTGCCACTTGCACGCGAGCGAATGGTAAACATCTATTCATCAAAATGCCGCGAAGCCGATAAAGCTTTGTCAGGGTTACCGCTTGGTTTGGAAAGATGGTTTGTAAGTGGTAAATCATGAATCGGAATGCGCGGTCGTCGAAGTCAGCCTATGAATTTAAGCATTTGATTGATCTCAATTTATCCGATAGTGGCTTACCGGTTTCCGGTAGCGAACGCTGAAATAGGGGACGAATCGCGAAAATGGCCGAAACGGGCATTATCACCGGCGAAGATGGCAAGGACCGCTGCTTCTGGCACGGCAATCTGCCGGAATATCAGCGCTATCACGACGAGGAATGGGGTCGGCCTGTTGTCAATGACATCAGGCTCTTCGAGAAGATCTGCCTCGAAGGCTTCCAGTCAGGCCTGTCCTGGCTGACGATCCTGCGCAAGCGCGAGAATTTCCGCGCTGCTTTTGCGGGCTTCGATTTCGAGAAAGTCGCCAAGTTTGGCGAGGCGGATATCGAGCGCTGCCTCGCCGATGCCGGCATCATCCGCCATCGCGGCAAGATCGTTTCCACCATCAACAACGCTCGCCGCGCCATTGAGCTGCGCGACGAATTCGGTTCGCTCGCCCGCTATTTCTGGACCCATGAGCCGACCGCTGCCGAGCGCCCGGAGATCTTCGACCTTGCCCATCTTCGCGCCAATCCGACGACGGCGGCTTCGGTGCGGATTTCGAAGGATCTGAAGAAACGCGGCTGGACCTTTGTCGGCCCGACCACAGTTTATGCCTTCATGCAGGCTATGGGCCTGGTCAACGACCACATCGAGGGCTGCTATTGCCGGAAAGAGGTGGAGGCGATGCGTTGCGCATTGGTGCGGCCGTGAGAGGCGCAGCTTTCGGCCTTTCCCTCGCGATGCTTGCGTTCTTCGGTGGTGTCGTCGCCTATGCCCAAACCGACACCCAACAGCAGCAGCTGCCGCAGCTTGATCGCGGCGAAAAGATCGAGAAGCTCGGCTTTCCCGCCGTGCTCGAGAAGCTGACGGGCTGGACGAAGTTCGGCAAGGGTAAGGTCTACACACTGCCGCTGAAGAAGGGCCAGCATGTGCGGATCACCTTCAGCTCGAAAAGCAAATATGCCTATATGGCGATCTTCGACCTCTCGTCGAGCGAGGACGAATCCTTCTTCGGCACGGATGAAGACGGCAACACCGCCGACGTCACCGTCAATGAGGATACGACCTGGCTGATCAAGCCCTATTATTCGCGCGTCACGCGCCGGCGCGGTCTCGGTGCGCCATACGAGATCCTCATCGACCCCAATCCGCCGGCCGCCCAGCAGGCGCCGGCTGATCAGCAGAAGGATCAGGGACCGATGCTGTTTCCGCCGCGCTCGAAGCAGGGACAGTAAGGGTTACTGCAACGTTTCGATCACGCCATGCAGCTCGCCGAGATGACCGATCTTGCGAAAACGCGGCGCTTCGGTCGGCTCCTCGACATGCTCGAACGACCATGTAAGCTCGTGCGGCACGAAGACGCCGTAGCTGCCGGCGGCAAGCGCCGGCACGATGTCCGATTTCAGCGAATTGCCGATCATCATCGCCCGTTCCGGTCCATCGCCCACCTTGGAAAAAATGCGGCGATAGGTCGACGCGTTCTTGTCCGAAACGATCTCGACCGCATCGAAGAGATCGCCGAGCCCGGATTGCGCAAGCTTGCGCTCCTGATCGAAAAGATCACCCTTCGTAATCAGTACCAGCAGGTATTTCCCCGATAGAGCTTCCAGCGTCTGACGCACATGCGGCAATGTTTCAACGGGATGGGCGAGGAGATCGCGGCCGATATCGAGAATCTGCGCGATGACGGTCGATGGCACTTCGCCCTCCGTGATCTCGATGGCTGTTTCGATCATCGAGAGGGTAAAGCCTTTGATGCCGAAGCCGTAGTGGCGAAGATTGCGCTTCTCCGCCTCCAACAGGCGTGCGGAGATGACGTCACGTGGGGCGTGATCGGCGAGTAGCTCGGTAAACTGCAGTTCGGTTAGCCGGTAGAACTGTTCGTTCTGCCAGAGCGTGTCGTCGGCATCGAAGCCGATCGTGGTTAGGAGACGTTGCGTCATCGGTATGTCCGTTTTGCGCATCAAATAAAAACTGGAGTCTAATCCGCGTCCGGCCGGACGCAAGAGCTTGCGTCGGTCACCGCATCGTGATCGGTCCCAGGTCTCGCGTTGAAGTCGGTTTCCGGTGCATTATGTGCTTGTTGTCTCGATTGCCGCGGAGCTTGAGTCCGGCCTCGACGACCGTCTTATGACCTCCCCAGGGCAGCCCCGACTGCGGCTGTCGTGCCGAGGCCAATTCATAGCGAAAAGATAGCGTTCACCGGTCGGAAGAGTCTTCCGGCTGACCACAAGGGAATTTCTCCTATGCGTTATAACCAACTCGGCAATACCGGCCTGTTCGTCTCCGAACTTTGCTTGGGCACGATGACCTTCGGCGAAGCCAATCCCAACACTCCCTGGGGCTCGATCGCCGATGTCGACCAGGCGCTGGCCGACAAGATCGTCGAAGGCTCGCTTGCCGCCGGCGTCAATTTCATCGACACCGCCGACGTCTATTCCTTCGGCAATTCCGAAAAGCTGCTCGGCCAGGCCCTGAAAAACCTCGGCATCCCCCGCAAGGATGTCGTTATCGCCACCAAGGTTTATGGCGTCATGGGCGAGAAGCCCAACGATCGCGGCGCCTCGCGTGGCCACATCATGGACTCGGTGCAGGCCAGCCTGGATCGTCTTCAGACCGATCATATCGATCTCTATCAGATCCATGGCACGGATATCGTGACACCGATCGACGAGACGCTGCGGGCGCTGGACGATCTCGTTTCGCGCGGTCTTGTGCGTTATGTCGGCGTTTCCAACTGGCAGGCCTGGCGCATCGCCAAGGCGCTCGGCATTTCCGAACGTCGCGGCTTTGCCCGCTTCGAGACGGTGCAGGCCTATTATTCCATCGCTGGCCGCGATCTGGAGCGTGAAATCGTGCCTGTCATGACCGAGGAAAAGCTCGGGCTCATGGTCTGGTCGCCGCTCGCCGGGGGCCTGCTCTCGGGCAAGTATGGTCCGGGCGCTCCCGGCAATGGCGAGGGGCGGCGTGCGAGCTTCGATTTTCCGCCCGTTGACAAGGACCGCGCCTGGGCCTGCGTTGCCGCCATGCGCGAAGTGGCGGAGAAGCACGGCTCCAGTGTCGCTACGGTGGCGCTTGCCTGGATCCTGGCAAAGCCCTTTGTCACCAGCATCATCATCGGCGCCAAGCGTCTCGACCAGCTGGATCAGAATCTGGCCGCCGTCCAGCTGAAGCTCGATGCCGACGATATGGCCAAGCTCGATGACGTCAGCGCGCTTGCGCCCGAATATCCCGGCTGGATGCTGGCCCGCCAGAGCGCCCAGCGCGTGCCGCAGCCCTTCGAGCCGAAGGCCTGATATCCTGCAAAGCCGGGCCGCAGCTTCTAGCGGCGGCCCAGCTTTACGTCAAAGCTCGATGACGATCTTGCCGAAGGGGCCGCGATCGAGGTGATCGAAGGCGGCGGACACCTCGTCGAGTGCATAGCGATGATCGATGACGGGCTTCAGTCCGATGCTGTCGACCGCATGCACGAAATCTTCAAGCGAGCGGCGATGGCCGACGCCGATGCCCTGTACCGTGGGGGACTTCAGCAGCAGCGGTGCCACCGGACCGGAGATGTCGAAGCCCTCGAGGACGCCGATGACGGATATTCGGCCATGCGGCGCCACTGCCTTCAGGGACTGGCCGAAATTCGGCCCGCCGGCGATTTCGATGATATGGTCTATGCCTCGATCGTTGGTGAGGCGATAGACTTCTTCTACCCAATCGCCTTTGTTGCGGTCGATGCCATGATGAGCGCCGAGAGCTTTGGCCCGCTCGAGCTTTTCCGGTCCCGAGGAGGTCACGAAGACCTCGGCTCCCTGGGCCGCGGCGATCTGCAGACCGAATAGCGCAACCCCGCCCGTTCCCTGCACCAATACGCTATCACCGGGCTTGACCTTGCCGCGTTCCACCAGCGCGAACCATGCCGTGAGACCGGCGCAGGGCAGGGTGCTTGCCTCGGCATAATCAAGACTGTTCGGCGCGGATACGAGCCAATCTTGCGGCACGGAGATATATTCGGAGAGGACGCCGGCATAGAAACCGCCAAGCGTCTTGTAGGGAGGATTGCGGGCATCGCCGAGCGGCTTGCCGTCGATCCAGCCGGGATGGAAGGTCGAAATGACCCGATCGCCCACGGAGAATCTGGTCACGTCGTCTCCGACCGCTTCGATCACACCTGCCATATCTGAGGCCGGCACGAAGGGAAATTGGATCGGCAGCCCCATGCCGGTCTCGCGCACAAGCTTGTCGCGATAGTTCAGCGAAACGGCTTTGACTCGCACCAGCACTTCGCCGCGCGCCGGCTTGGGTACTGCCGTTTCCGTCAGATTCAAGGGAGCGCCGACGGCGATCGTCTCGAGGGTCCAACGCTTCATGGTCTTCGTCATCATGATCTCCTGAGAGAAATTGGAAGCAATGGACCGAGCATATCGTTGCTTTCTGATCGCCAGTGGCGATATTATTTCCGCGTACTGGTTCCCCAAAGGAAGCAATCGTCATGAATGACATGCTCAACGGCATTCCCGAATTCGTGGAGGCGGTCGAAGCCGGCGGCTTTTCGGCCGCGGCGACGCGCATGAATCTCTCCCGCTCGGCGATCGGCAAGACCATCGCCAAACTGGAGCGGCGCCTGAATGTGCGCCTGTTTCACCGCACCACCCGCATGCAGAGCCTCACCGACGAGGGGCAAGCTTTTTACGAGCGCTGCCGCCGGGCGCTGGACGAGATACAGTCCGGCGAAGCCATGCTGGAATCGGGTAAGCGTGAGGTTATCGGACGTCTGCGCATCTCGATGCCTGTCCTTTTCGGTCGTCGCTGCTCTGCTCCGCTGCTGCTGGAATTGGCGCGTATCCACCCCAAGCTCGAACTGGATCTTTCCTTCAGTGATCGCTTGGTCGATCTCTTCGACGAGGGCTTCGATCTCGCCATTCGCAACGGCGTGTTGCGGGACGAAACCGGCCTTGCCGCGCGCAAGATCGCCCTCCATCGCATGACGCTATGTGCCTCGCCGGATTATCTTGCTGCAAGAGGTACGCCGCAGATCATCGCCGATCTCGATAGCCACGATCTCG
Source organism: Rhizobium pantanalense (assembly GCF_030182525.1). Taxonomy (NCBI): domain Bacteria; kingdom Pseudomonadati; phylum Pseudomonadota; class Alphaproteobacteria; order Hyphomicrobiales; family Rhizobiaceae; genus Rhizobium; species Rhizobium pantanalense. The sequence goes on along the minus strand of NZ_JAQJCH010000016.1, from coordinate 72,435 downwards.
TCGTCTATGCGAGATCGGGGGAAGTCAAGCGATGGACCTTCCTGCAGGGCGATGGAGCGGCCGTCGACTATTTTCCGCAGACGCGGTTGCGTCTTGATGACCTGGAGGTCATTGCGGATGCGGCCACCGCGGGAATGGGCATTGCGTGGCTGCCCTGCTGGCTGGTGCGGGATTATGTGCGCGCCGGCAAGCTCATGCAGGTGCTCAATGTTTCCAGCCGGCCCGTCAACGTCTATGCCGTCTGGCCGCAGGTGCCGCAGCTTTCGCTCAAAATGCGCGTGGTCATCGACCTGCTCGCCGCGCGCCTGCCTGCAATCATGGACTGAGCATGTGACGATGCCTTCGGTTAGAGGAGCGCGCCCTCGGCAAATACCCGGTTCCAACGAAAGACCTTGACGGATTTGCGCAGGCCGGCTGCCGAGAATGGATCGTCCTTCACCAGACGATCGACGGCATCGGCGCTCTCCGCTTCGACGAGCCACAGGCCGCCGGCAAAAGCATCGCCTTCCCGGCTGAGTGGTCCTGCCGTCCTGATGGAAGCGGCATTCGCCTCCAGGAAGGCGAAGTGGCGCGGCAGATATTCCTTGCGGATCGCGGCGGCGTTTTGTTGATCGTCCTCGAACAGGACTGCGAATAGAGTCATCGTCATCTCCTTGCTGGATATTTCCAGTCTATGACTGCAATAATGCCGACACACGCGGTAAGTTTGCCGTCAGGAGCTGCAAAATTGCACGACGTCGATTGGAATGACCTGCGCCATCTTCTGGCGCTCGCGCGAGGTGGATCCTTTGCCGCTGCCGGCAGGATGCTTGGCACGGATGCGACGACGGTCGGTCGCCGCCTGCGCGTCCTGGAGAAACGCCTCGGCACGACGCTGTTTGCGCGCGATGGAGGTGGCGCCCTATCGCCGACGCCAGCAGGCGAGATCGCGGTGGCGAAGGCCGAGACGATCGAGGCCGAAGTCATGGCACTGTCGGGCGCGTTGGATGCGGCCGATCCCATGGCACTCGGCAAGGTACGCCTCACGGCGGCGCCATCCTTCATCAGCCGGCTGTTGATCCCCGCGCTGCCCAGCCTGCTGGCGCAACGTTCCGGTCTGCAATTGGAACTCATCGGCGATTCCAGAAATCTCAACCTGACGCGGCGCGAGGCAGATATGGCGCTGCGCCTTGCAAGACCTGCCGATATGACAAACGGCAAAGTCGTCGCCAGGCGGATCGCGACACTTGACTATGCCGTCTATGTCGCTGCCGGGCAGGAGAGGCATGCGGAAGATTTGCCATGGATCATCTATGAAGAGGCAATGGCGCATCTGCCGCATGCCCGCTGGATTGCCGCACAGGCGGAAAAGTCAGGTCGTTCCAGCCAGCTTGTGGTCAACGATGCCGAGGCTCTGCTGCAGGCCGCGGCTGCAGGATTAGGGCGCGCGCTGCTGCCGAAAATCCTGGCCGAGAATGTGGGAGGTCTTTGCCACGTCGATAGCGGCGACAGCAATCTGCCGGTGCGAGAGATGTGGCTGCTGAAGCATGCCGAGCTTCGTCCGCTCGTGCGCATTCGTGCCGTTTCCAATTGGTTGGATGGGATCTTCCGCCGTCCGCATCCGGAGCGTTGAGAGAGGCGGCATGGATACCGCCTCTCATTATGGGGCGAATTACTTTCCGTGCTTCTGCAGCCAGGCTTTCATTTCCTTGATCTCGGCTTCCTGCGCGGTAATGACGGCCTCCGCCAGTTTGCGCAGTTCGGGATCCTTACCATATTTCAGCTCCACCTTGGCCATGTCGATCGCGCCCTGATGATGCGGGATCATGCCGCGGACGAAATCCGCATCGGCGTCGCCGCTGTAGTGGATCATCATGTCTTTGTGCATCTTGCCCATGGCATCGTTGAACGCCTTGCTGGAGGCGCTCTGGTTGCCCATCGGCTTGCTCATGTCCATGCCCTTCATGTCGTCGGCAAAGGCGGGAAGGGTGAGGGCAAAAGCAAATACGCTGGCGAGGATCAGCGATCTTGAAGTAGTCATAGGTATTCTCTCCGTTTCAGGACGGTATCAGATTTGAGCGGCAACGCTCGTCGATTGAATGCAGGAGATCGTCAGATGAAACGGGGAGGAGGTGCTGTCGGCTGCGGCATGGAACCAGCAAGACGCTGTCCGGGCTCCGGCGCCGGATAGGAGAAGGCGTGTTTGCCACCTTCGACCGCAAGGGTCGGCATCAAGGCAATGCAGGCGGCACAGGACGCCACATGCGCCATACCGCCGGCGCAAGGATTTTCCGGCTTCGTTTGCTGGGGCTCGCCCATGTTGCCGTGACCGGCCATGCCAGGCATATCGGTGATGCCATCATGTATGCTGGTGGTCGCCGGCAGGGACATGGCGGAAGCACAGACAGGGCAATTCGCCAGCGTCGGCATGGCACCATAGAGCAACCAGGCAATCAGCATTGTCAGGATCGCAAGCACACGCATGAACAGTAACCTAGCCGTGCAATCCGCGAAGGCAAGCGCGAATTGCATCCCCGGACACTGGAGGGCGATCAAAGCAGCAGTTTGACTTCCCTGATGATTTCGATCGGCGGAAAGCGGATGCAATCCACCACATCGAAGGTGAGCGTAAACTGGGCTGGCGTTGCGGCCGCCCATCTCAGAGCCTCTGCCGCCGCGTTCGCCGGGATCTTCATCGCAATGGTGCAATGCGGCTGCCAGCGATCCGGTCGGGAATGCTCATGACAAAGGGCAGGGTTGATCTCGTTATGAATGGCCCGGTGTATCCGTCTGAGCACATGATCATCGACAGGACGTGCCCAGAGCACCAGCATCTCGTTGGGGAAATGGCCGATCTCCGAAAACTCGACCGATAGCGGTGGCACCTTTGCAAAGGCCTTTTGAGCGGCGGCGACGAGCGAGGAAACGGGAATGTCTTCATAGACCACAAACGTCAGATGCGGCGGGTAGTTTAGCGCCTGCATCGATGGCGCGGTTTCGAACCGGCTCGCCTCCCGCCAGAGATCGAGAACCGGAGCGGCGCTATTATCCGTGCATTTCAAAACGATTGCGTGTGGCATGGTTCCCTATGCTGCCTTCTCCGGCTTTTCTCGGTTTTGTCGGCCGCTAACATATAACAATCCTTGCCGCATTCGGCCCAATCCGCTAGTTAACCGCGACTGTTCCCATACCGGATTACCCTAGAGATGAGCGACAAACAAAAGAAACCGCAGAAGCTCAAGGCCCGCCTGCCGCGCGGCTTTGTCGATCGTTCGGCCAGCGACATTCGTGCCGTCAACGAGATGACCTCCAAGATCCGGGCAGTTTATGAGCATTATGGTTTCGATCCTGTCGAAACGCCGCTGTTCGAATATACCGATGCGCTGGGCAAGTTCCTGCCCGATAGCGACCGGCCGAATGAGGGCGTGTTCTCGCTTCAGGATGACGACGAGCAGTGGATGTCGCTGCGTTACGATCTGACGGCGCCGCTCGCCCGTCATGTCGCGGAGAATTTCAACGAGATCCAGCTTCCCTACCGCACCTATCGCGCCGGCTACGTCTTCCGCAACGAGAAGCCGGGTCCGGGCCGTTTCCGCCAGTTCATGCAGTTCGACGCCGATACCGTCGGCGCGCCGGGCGTGCAGGCGGATGCCGAGATGTGCATGATGATGGCCGACACGCTGGAGGCCTTGGGCATCAAACGTGGCGACTATGTGGTCCGCGTCAACAACCGCAAGGTTCTTGATGGCGTCCTGGAAGCGATCGGCCTTGGCGGCGATGACAAGGCTACCCAGCGGCTGAACGTGCTGCGTGCCATCGACAAGCTCGACAAGTTCGGCCCGGAAGGTGTCGCACTCTTGCTCGGCGCCGGCCGCAAGGATGAGTCCGGCGACTTCACCAAGGGCGCCGGCCTCAACAGCGACCAGATCGAGAAGGTGCTCTTCTTCGTCGGCATCAAGGACTATGCCCAAAGTGCCGCCCAGCTTGCCGAGCTTGTCGCCGGCACGTCCAAAGGCGGCGAAGGCGTCGAAGAGCTGAATTTCATCGGCAGCCTTGTCACCAGCGCCGGCTATCAGTCGGATCGGATCAAGATCGACCCGTCCGTCGTGCGCGGGCTCGAATATTACACTGGCCCCGTCTATGAGGCCGAACTGCTGTTCGACGTCACCAACGAGAAGGGCGAGAAGGTCGTCTTCGGCTCTGTCGGCGGCGGCGGCCGTTATGACGGACTCGTCTCGCGCTTCATGGGTCAGCCGGTGCCGGCCACCGGCTTCTCCATCGGCGTCTCGCGTCTGATGACCGCGCTGAAGAATCTCGGCAAGCTCGGCACGGAAGAGGTGATCGAGCCCGTGCTCGTCACCGTCATGGACGGCGATGTCGATGCCATGGGACGCTACCAGCGCTTCACGCAGCAGCTGCGTGCCGCCGGCATCCGCGCCGAGATGTTCCAAGGCAATTGGAAGAAGTTCGGCAACCAGCTGAAATATGCCGATCGCCGCGGCTGCCCCATCGCCGTCATCCAGGGCGGCGACGAGCGCGCCCAGGGCGTTGTCCAGCTCAAGGATCTGATCGAGGGCAAGCGCCTCTCCGGCGAGATCGAGGACAATGCCAGCTGGCGTGAAGCCCGCGTAGCCCAGGAAACCGTGCCGGAAGCCGAACTGATCGCGAAGGTCAAGGCTATCTTGGCGGCACAGTCGGAAGACCGGAAGAAGGCGCTCGGCGATGTCTGAGTGTGTCGAGCAGTCTCGTTTTCTCCTTCTCCCCTCGGGGAGAAGGTGGCCCGAAGGGCCGGATGAGGGGGGCTCTGGGCTCACGCGAGCTATTCGTACGTTGGCGCTCAGAATCCTCGTCCCTTCGTTCCTCTGCCCCCTCATCCGCCCTGTCGGGCACCTTCTCCCCGTCGGGGAGAAGGGGAGAATAGCCCCATGCCCCTGATCAACCTCCCGAATTTTGCCAGCGACCTGCTGGACGAATTCTCCGTTCGCGGAACGGAAAGGGTGGATACGCCCATCATCCAGCCGGCCGAACCCTTTCTCGATATGGCCGGCGAGGATCTTCGTCGGCGCATCTTCATGACTGAAAGCGAAACCGGCGCCAGCCTTTGCCTGCGCCCGGAATTCACCATTCCCGTCTGCCTGCGCCATATCGAGACCGCCACCGGCACGCCGAAGCGTTATTCCTATCTCGGTGAAATCTTCCGCCAGCGCCGCGAAGGCGGCCATGAGTTCTATCAGGCCGGCATCGAGGATTTGGGTGATGGCAATATGGCGAACGCCGATGCTCGCGCCATCAGCGATGCCATCGGTATCCTGGATCGCGTGGTGCCCGGCCAGCCGCTCTCCGTGACGCTTGGCGATCAGGCCGTGTTCGAGGCCGTGGTGCAGGCGCTCGGCCTGCCATCCGGCTGGCAGAAGCGGCTGATCCACGCTTTCGGCAACATGATGCAGCTCGAAACCTTGCTGGCGCATCTTGCAAGCCCGCAGCCGGTCACAGGGCTCGATGCCCATGTGCTCGATTTCCTGAGCCGTGGCGATGAGCAGGGGCTGGTCAGGCATATCGATGCCACCATGCACGCAACCGGCTATTCCACCAATGCCAGCCGCTCGCCACAGGAGATTGCCCGCCGCCTTCGTGAGAAGCTGGTTCTATCGGAAACGCGGCTCGACGATGCGGCCTTCCGCGTGCTGGAGGAGTTCTTGTCCCTGAGCGTACCGCTCTCGGATGCTTCTGCGGCACTGGCGGGTTTTGCCGACGCAGCAGGTCTGAAACTGGGTAGGGCCCTGGAAAGCTTCGACGCGCGCGTTGCGGCATTGGCCCGCGCCGGTGTCGATGCTTCCAAGATTGACTATCGTGCCGCCTTCGGTCGGCCGCTCGACTACTATACCGGCCTCGTCTTCGAGGTGACGGTGGAAGGGTCGAGCGCGGTGCTCGCCGGCGGCGGCCGCTTCGACCGGTTGATGACCCTGCTCGGTGCCAAGAACCACATCCCGGCTGTCGGCTTCGCGCTTTGGCTCGATCGCATCGAAACCGTGAGGGCAGCCTGATGACCATTACGATAGCGATTCCTTCAAAGGGTCGGATGAAGGACGATTGCGCCGCGATCTTTGAGCGTGCCGGCATGCCGATCGTCGCCGTCGGCAATGACCGCTCCTATCGCGGCCGTGTCGAAGGTTGGGATGGCGTCGAGATCGCCTTCCTGTCGGCCTCGGAAATCTCGCGAGAGATCGGCAATGGCAGCGTCGATTTCGGCATTACCGGCGAAGACCTCGTGCGCGAGGGCATGGCGGAGGCCGATCGTCGGGTCGAATTCTGCGCTAGGCTCGGCTTCGGTCACGCCGATGTCGTCGTCGCTGTACCGGAAATCTGGCTCGATGTCGATAGCATGGCTGATCTTGGCGATGTCGCAGCCGATTTCCGTGCCCGTCATGGTCACAGGCTGACGGTCGCGACGAAATATTGGCGGCTGACGCAGCAATTCTTCTCCAGCCAGCACGGCATCCAACTCTACCGTATCGTCGAAAGCCTGGGTGCGACGGAAGGTGCTCCGGCAGCCGGGTCGGCCGATATAATCGTCGACATCACCTCCACCGGCTCGACTCTGAGAGCGAACCATCTGAAGATCCTGTCTGATGGCATCATCCTGCGCTCGGAGGCGTGTCTGGTGCGCGCCCGCAAGGAAAGCCACAATGGCGATCCGATGGTTGAGCGCATCATCTCGGCCGTGCGCAGCGCGCTCTGACTTTCCAATTTCCTATTCATGCGAAAAGGCCCGCCGGAATTCCGGCGGGCCTTTTATCTTGGGAAGCCTCTGGCAATCAGGCAGCCGCGTAGGCACCGCGGCGTGCGTCGAGCGAGTAGACGCCTGCGCCGTTGGTGGCGAGCATGATGTAGGCGCCTGCAAGCGTGATGTTCTTCAGGAAGTTCACGAAGTTCAGGCCGTTGATCCAGCCGTTGGCGGCAGCCGGGAAGTCCGGAACATTGACGGTCGGCAGGTGAAATACGATGCCGGTAAAGACACAGAAGAGGGCGAGCAGCCAGCCGACGATACGGATCTGGAAGCCGATGAGGACGCAGACGCCGGTGACGAATTCAAACGCGCCGGCAAGATAGGTGAGCAGCGTTCCAGCAGGCATACCGGCGCCGGCAATCATGCCCGCCGTGCCGGCCGGATCGGTCAGCTTGCCGAAGCCGGCAAAGATGAACATGAAGGCGAGCAGGATGCGCGCCACGAGAATGATGATGTTGTTGGTGTTGGACATGACAGTCTCCGGTAAATTCACTTGGGATGGGGTGGCACAGTTTCTGGAGACAGATATTCGTGATTTTCGAGAAGTTGAAAAGATAAACAACTGCGCACAATTAGTTCACAATCATTGAACAATGATCAGCTTAGATCACTCTTCCCATACGAGCCGTATCGGCTATTGTGGCGCCAAATCAGTTGTCAAATCATGGTTTTCAGGAGCTAGCCCATGGCCGATCTATCGTCCTTTCCGATCACGAAGCGCTGGCCTGCCAGCAATCCGGACATCATCCAGCTCTACTCCCTGCCGACGCCGAACGGCGTAAAGGTCTCGATCGCGCTGGAGGAACTCGGTCTGGCCTATGAGCCGCATCTCATCTCCTTCGGCACCAACGATCAGAAATCCCCGGAATTCGTTTCGCTGAATCCGAACGGCCGCATTCCTGCGATCATCGATCCCAATGGTCCCGACGGCAAGCCGATCGGTCTATTCGAATCCGGCGCGATCCTGGTCTATCTGGCGGAGAAGACTGGCAAGCTCATGCCGAGTGACGCAGCCAGGCGCTACGAAACGCTGGAATGGGTTTTCTTCCAGATGGCCGGCGTCGGCCCGATGTTCGGCCAATTCGGCCACTTCTTCAAATTCGCCGCCGAAAAGGTCGCCAATAACTCCTATCCGGTCGAGCGTTATCGCGATGAGGCCAAGCGCCTGCTCGGCGTTCTGGAGAGCCGCCTGCAGGGGCGCGAATGGATTATGGGCGATGAATACACCATCGCCGACATCACCACCTTCCCCTGGGTTCGCGGCGTCGACGTCTTCTATGGTGGTCGCGAGGTTCTGGAGTTCGAAAGTTTCCCCTCGGTCATGGCCTGGCTGGAGCGCGCCCTTGCGCGCCCGGCAAGCCAGCGTGGTCTCAGCATTCCCAAGCGGGATTGATCAGGTTGAATCAAGTAACTGGTCAGGCGAACTCGCCTGGCCATCATCGACAGCCGTTTACTGCCGGGTAGCGAGCTGGCTACCCGGTTCCAGCTTAAAGCGTGGAAACAGGAAGACGCCGACCATGCTGCCGGCACGTTGCTTGTCGGCAGCAACGGATTCGCCAACGCAAAAGACCGGCTGGCGATGGCCGCCGGTGCCGAGCGTCGTCGTGGAATAACAGAAAGAAGAGTTTGCGGTTGCCGCCTGCTCGAAGAGATCGAGGATACGCGCTCGATCGTGCGGATCATAGCAATGCATGAGGCTCAGCAGGCCACATTCCGAGGAGCTCAGCCCGTGCAGCATCGTGCTCCACTGCCCAAGTTTGATGATGCCGCTTGAAAGATCGCCCGTCCATCCCTCGGAAACACAGAATTGTGCCAGAAGATCGGGGTTATGCCCTTCGAACCCCAGCGAGCCGGGAGCAAATGGTACGGAAAAATTGGCTTTGGCAATCTTGAACAAGATGATCCCCATTTGAGCGCCAGGTCCCCTTGCGCTTCATCCAAGTTCCCATGCGTCTTTCGGATGGGATGTCTTCCCGCATGCCACGCTCAATGAAAAGCAGAGCATTCCGCTCTGCTGCTTTCATTTTCCGCCATGCTTCTTCCGGTTTGCCGATCTCGATTATGAAGTCATTTCGAGTAAAAAATTCGGACGACCATCAACTCGGAAGATTATAACCATGCATGGGCGCCGGTTAATCGTGCCGAAAATAAGTAAAATTTACGTGCATTGCAGCTAACCCTCTCAAATCGCTGCGCTGCGATTTATAAGAGCTTTTTTGAAAACGGCAATGGGGCAATTTGCGTAAATTTGCGCTACCGCAAAACTTGCCGGCCTTGATCGAAAGCATGAATGCTAAAAACAAAAAGGGCGACCCGAGGGCCGCCCTTCATCAATTCCGGATGTCGGATTGAACAATCGCAACAGGCCTTTTGGCCTATCACATCATGTCCATGCCGCCACTTCAGGCCGCTCGGCGACCTGAAGCACTAAAGTGCATGGGCGAAGCGTTATGAACATTCCTGCGATAAGGCCTATGTCGGCCTATCACATCATGTCCATGCCGCCCATGCCACCCATGCCGCCCGGCATGCCAGCAGGGGCATCCTTCTTCGGCAGTTCAGCGATCATGGCTTCGGTGGTGATCAGCAGCGAGGCAACCGAAGCTGCGTTCTGCAGAGCCGTACGGACAACCTTGACCGGGTCGACGATGCCCATGGCGATCATGTCGCCGAACTCAGACGTCTGGGCGTTGTAGCCGTAGTTGTCTTCGTTCTTGTCGAGAACCTTGCCGACAATGATAGAAGCTTCGTCACCAGCGTTTTCAGCGATCTGGCGAACCAATGACTGCAGGGCGCGGCGAACGATATTGATGCCGGCTTCCTGATCCTGGTTTTCACCCTTGGCGGAAATTTTCGTGGAGGAGCGCAGGAGAAGCGAGCTTGGCAAGACGTTCCTGCAGCTTTTCGCGGTCGTAGTCGGAGGTGGTTTCTTCGATCTGAGCCTTGATCTGGGCAACACGGCCTTCGATGTCGGACTTGGCGCCAGCGCCGTCGACGATCGTCGTGTTTTCCTTGGAGATCGAAACCTTCTTGGAACGGCCGAGCATGTCGAGGGTGACGGACTCGAGCTTGATGCCGAGGTCTTCGGAGATGACGGTGCCGCCCGTGAGGATGGCGATGTCTTCCAGCATGGCCTTGCGGCGGTCGCCGAAGCCCGGAGCCTTGACGGCAGCGATCTTGAGGCCGCCGCGCAGCTTGTTGACGACGAGGGTCGCGAGAGCTTCGCCTTCGACGTCTTCAGCGATGATGAGGAGCGGCTTGCCGGTCTGAACGACGGCTTCCAGAACCGGAAGCATGGCTTGCAGGTTCGAGAGCTTCTTCTCGTGCAGGAGGATGAACGCGTCTTCGAGGTCGGCGATCATCTTTTCCGGGTTGGTTACGAAGTAGGGGCTGAGATAGCCGCGGTCGAACTGCATGCCCTCGACGACTTCGAGTTCGGTTTCGGCGGTCTTGGCTTCTTCAACCGTGATGACGCCTTCGTTGCCGACCTTCTGCATGGCTTCGGCAATATCGAGACCGATCTGCTTTTCGCCGTTTGCGGAGATCGTGCCGACCTGGGCAACTTCTTCCGAGGTGTTGATCTTCTTGGCCTTGGCCTGGAGATCCTTGACGACTTCTGCAACAGCGAGGTCGATACCGCGCTTCAGGTCCATCGGGTTCATGCCGGCTGCAACAGCCTTGGCGCCTTCGCGAACGATGGCCTGAGCGAGAACGGTTGCAGTGGTGGTGCCGTCACCGGCGACGTCGTTGGTTTTCGAAGCGACTTCGCGGACCATCTGGGCGCCCATGTTTTCGAACTTGTCTTCCAGTTCGATTTCCTTGGCGACGGAAACGCCGTCCTTGGTGATGCGCGGAGCGCCGAAGGACTTGTCGATCACGACGTTACGACCCTTCGGGCCGAGCGTGACCTTCACTGCGTCAGCGAGGATATCGACGCCACGAAGCATCTTTTCGCGTGCGCCGCGGCCGAATTTTACTTCTTTAGCTGCCATGTTTGAAACTCCTGAATTCGCGTTTTCGGGGCTTTAAGGCCCGTCAGCTGTATCGGAAAAGGGAACCGGCCGGATTAGCCGATGATGCCCATGATGTCGGCTTCCTTCATGATCAGAAGATCTTCGCCGTTGAGCTTGACTTCGGTGCCGGACCACTTGCCGAAGAGAACGCGATCGCCAACCTTGACGTCGAGTGCTACGACCTTGCCGGATTCATCGCGAGCACCGGAACCGACGGCGACGATTTCGCCTTCCTGCGGCTTTTCCTTGGCGGTGTCGGGAATGATGATGCCACCCTTGGTCTTTTCTTCCGACTCGACGCGACGAACGACGACGCGGTCATGAAGGGGGCGGAAATTGGTGCTTGCCATTGTCTAATCCCTCGATCAAATGACATTCACGGATCAGCGGAGATCCGTATGGATTTTGTTAGCACTCATCCTCGGAGAGTGCTAGCGAGGGTGATTTAGGGGTGGCTTCCGGACGAGTCAAGAACAGCACTGTGAATTTTTTACGGCGCGTAGCGGCTTGTTTTGAGGATGATTAACGCCCATGGCGATGCTGCATAGCACGTCGTTGCAAATGTTCTCTCATTTTGTCCCCGTGACCACGGGGTCGGATCACGCCTTTTCCAGAGCGCCATGCTGTTGCTTGCGCTGCGTAATCTTGCCGCTCGCCGACTTTGCGCATGTCTGCTTCTTAGGCCTTGTGCGACGCAAAAACCTTGCAGGCCGCTCTTGTAATTTGCCGGCCGGTTTGCGATGTCAGCCCGTGATTTATTTGATGTGAGGACGGCATGGGCAAACGGATCGAGAGCTTTCGCGACATCGGCGGACTTTATGATGTTGCGCTCTGCGATGTTTGGGGCGTGCTCCATAACGGCGTCACTGCCTACAAGGAGGCCTCCATCGCGCTCGAAGCGGCCCGCGGCGAAGGCCTCGCGGTCGTCCTCATCACCAATTCTCCGCGTGTCGCTCCGAAGGTTGTCGTGCAGCTGCGTGCGATCGGTGTTCCCGACAGCGTTTACGACCGCATCATCACCTCAGGCGACGTGACGCGCAAGCTGATCGCCGAGGGACCGAAGAAAGTATTTCTGCTTGGCCCGGAGCGCGACATCGGCATCCTGGAAGGTCTGGACGTGCAGCGCGTCGAAGCCAGCGAGGCGGAAAGCATCGTCTGCACCGGCTTCTTCAATGACGAGACCGAAACGCCTGACGATTACACCGAGATGCTGACGGCCTGGTCGGCCCGCAAGGTGCCGCTGATTTGCGCCAATCCGGATCTCGTCGTCGAGCGCGGCCATCGCATGATCCCCTGCGCCGGTGCCATGGCCGCCTATTACGAGCGGCTCGGCGGCCAGACGCGCATCGCCGGCAAACCGCATCAGCCGATCTATGATGCGGCAATTGCGGCGGCGCGCGAGGTAAAGAGCGAATTTCCGCTGTCGCGCGTCGTGGCGATCGGTGACGGTATGCCGACCGACGTGCGTGGCGCACTCGATTACGGTCTCGATCTTCTTTATATCAGCCATGGCATCCACGCCCGCGAATATGTCGTCGAGGGGCATACGGACGAGGCCGCACTTGGCGCCTTTCTGGCGCGTGAGCAGGCTTCGCCGAAGTGGTGGATGCCGCGCCTTGTCTGAGGAGAGTGGCAGTCGATGACCGTTTTCCATCGCAACGAAACCCGCGAGCCGCTTCCCGATGCCTTGAAGGGCGGCGTGGTCGCCATCGGCAATTTTGACGGCGTGCACCGCGGCCATCAATCGGTGCTGACGCGTGCGCTGGAGATCGCCAGGGAGCGCGGCGTGCCGGCTCTGGTGCTGACTTTCGAGCCTCATCCGCGCACCGTCTTCAAGCCGGATCATCCCGTCTTCCGCCTGACGCCTGCGCCGTTGCGGGCGCGGCTGCTGGAAGCGCTCGGCTTCAACGCCGTCATCGAGTATCCTTTCGATCGCACCTTTTCGCAGCGTTCGGCGGATGAATTCGTGCATTCGATCCTGATCGACTGGCTGCACGCATCGGAAGTCGTCACCGGCTTCGATTTTCATTTCGGCCATGATCGCCAGGGAGGGCCTGCCTTCCTCATGAATGCCGGCAGCCATAACGGCTTCGGCGTGACGCTGATCGATGCCTTTCGCGACGAAAACACCGAGGTCATCTCCTCGAGCCGCATTCGTGCGCTGCTTGCCGAAGGCGACGTCGCCCAAGCCGCCGGCCTGCTCGGCTATCGCTATACCGTTCAGGCGCCCGTCATCGGCGGCGAGAAGCTCGGCCGTACGCTCGGCTTCCCGACGGCAAACATGCAGCTGCCGCCGGAGTCATCGCTGAGGGCAGGCATCTATGCTGTCCGCTTCCGGACGGCCGATGGCACCATCCGCGATGGCGTCGCCAGCTACGGCCGGCGCCCGACGGTGACGGACAATGGCGCGCCGCTGCTGGAGACCTTCGTCTTCGATTTCAGCGGCGATCTCTACGGACAGGTCTGTTCGGTCTCCTTCTTCGGCTATCTCCGCCCCGAACTGAAGTTCGACGGTCTCGACCCGCTGGTCGCGCAGATCCGCAAGGATGACGACGAAGCACGCGCGCTGCTTGCCGGTGTCCAGCCGCTCAGCGAGCTTGATCGCGTCATCGCCTTCGATTGATATTCCCGAAGTGATGGGGTGGAAAAGGTTTTCCGCCTTGTATCATCGCTCCGATTTCGGGCTGACATCAACGCCGCCGAGAGACTGTTGAATTCATACCCGACAAGGGTCATTGTTCCGCGCCGGTTCTTGGGAGGAGCAATCGTTGACACTACGCAACCAGATTATTGCGCTCGCGCTCGCGCCTCTCGTCATCTCGATCCTGGCAATCACTGCCTTCATTACCTGGCAGTCGACCAATCTTACCAAGAGCAATATCGAGACCTTCGAACAGAACATGCTGAGGGCGAAGGAAACGGAGATCGTCAACCTTACAAATCTTGCCGTGTCGGCCATTCAGGCGATCTATCGGGACGCAGCCCCGGACGATCAGGCCGCGAAGGACAAGGTAGCCGCGATCCTGACGTCGCTTGATTATGGACCGGACGGATACTTCTTTGTCTACGACTATGATGGCAACAACATCGTTCATCCGCGCGAGAGATTTCGCAACGGGCGCAATTGGATCGATTTGACCGATCCGGACGGCGACAGGGTCATCGCGGAGCTCATCAAGACCGCAAAAGCTGGCGGAGGCCTGCACCAGTACAAATGGGAGAAGCCTTCCACCGGCCGTGTCGCCGATAAGCTCTCATTCGCTGTCGGCCTTGATAAATGGCACTGGGTTGTCGGGACCGGCGTCTATCTGGACGATATTTTCACCCAGACTGCGGCGGCCAATGCCGCCATGCGGGCAAACATAAAAGGAACCTTTGTCGTCGTCACACTCATTGCCGTCCCAGCTGTTCTGGTCGTCTTCACGACCTGCATGCTCTTGACTTTCCGTGAGCGACGCATGGCCGATGGTCGGCTGAAGGAGCTGACGCAAAGAGTGATCGACACGCAGGAGGAGGAACGCGCCCGCCTTGCTCGTGAACTGCATGACGGCGTATCGCAGAATCTCCTTGGGGTGCGCTATGTCATGGACCTTGCCAACCGCAAGGTACGAAACCAGGTCGATGATGCCGCCACGACGATCGAGAAGGGGATTGATACCCTGAACAGCGCAATCAAGGATATCAGGCGGCTCTCGCATGATCTGCGTCCCCGCGTGCTCGATGATCTCGGCTTGACGGCGGCGCTGACGGCGCTCGCGAACAATTTCGCCGAGCGGACCGGGATCGCAACCGAGATCGAGGCTTCCGGCTTCACCAGCATGCTGAAGCCGGAAGCCAATACCGCGCTCTACCGTGTCGCGCAGGAGGCCTTGAACAACGTGGAGCGCCATTCCGGGGCGACGGCTCTTGCGATCAAACTCTGGAGTGATCGCGGGCGCGCACGCTTGAGAATTTCGGACAACGGCATTGGTTTCGACGGCACCGGCGACGGCAAGGGCGGACTTGGGCTCAGGAACATGCAGGAGCGGATGGCACATTTCCGCGGTCTGCTTCTCGTCCAAAGCACGGCGGATGGTACCACACTGATTGCGATGCTGCCGAAATCGGCCAACGCCTCGCCAAGAGCAAAGGTGGATGCAGCATGAAAAGCGACAGGATCAGTGTTCTGTTGATCGACAATCATCCCGTGGTGTTGGACGGACTGAAAGCCGTGCTGGAGACGTTCGACCACATAGAGGTGGTCGGAACGGCAAACCTTGCGCAGATCGGCTTGGAGGTCGGGCGACGGACGCTCCCGCAGGTTACCTTGATGGACATCAATATGCCGAAGCTGAGCGGTATCGAGGCGATCGAGCTCTTTCGCCGGGAGCTTCCGGAGACGCGGATCGTGATGCTGTCCATGCATGACAGCCGCGAGTACATCTCCTCATCGATCATGCGCGGTGCGGTCGGATATATCCTCAAGGATGTTTCGACGGATGAAGTCGTCTGCGCCATCGAGACGGTAGCAGCCGGCGGGACTTATTTCTCGTCCGGCGTTCGAGACATACTGGTGGCAGACGCGGCGCAAAATGAAGCTGACCCTCTGACCCCGCGCGAGCGGCGCATTCTGGGCTTGATCGTTACCGGCAGGAGTAATCGCGAGATTGCCGAAGAACTTCAGATCACGCCTGCGACGGCGGAAACGCACCGCAAGAATTTGAAGAAGAAGCTTGGCATCGCAACGACCGCCGGCCTGATCCGCTACGCGCTTGACCACGGCGTCGCAACCGCGGCGGGCTAACGTCCGCCTACCCACTTCTGGGTAGGTTCGGCGATTTCGCATCAGCTAATATCTTGTTCGGCCGGCAGACTCGCCGTAGGACTTTATCAGCGGCTGCCCGCAGGCGGGCCGTTGGGAGGAATTCACATTCGCTGGTCTGGCTCTGCATAGCCAAAGCTCCTCGGCTTCGGTCCCGGGGCGTACATTGCAATCGCAGACTAATGCACCCCTTCCACTCTGACAACTGCAACAAGGTGGCGCGCAGACACCGCGTGAGAGGTATCGGATATGGACAAACGTTTCGGGACGGCGGCCTGCTGGCTGCTCGTCATTCCTTATATTGGTTTGCTTTGGGTTCCCTTCTACAACAGCCACGATCCGGTGCTGTTGGGTTTTCCCTTCTTCTACTGGTATCAGCTGGCCTGGGTGCCGATCACCGCTATCCTGACCTGGATCGCCTATCGGAGCATGCGCCATGATGACTGAGATCGATCCGACAGCTCTTGCCGTCTTCATCTTCTTCCTGGCCCTCGTGACCGTCATGGGCTTTGTCGCTGCCCGCTGGCGCAGGCCGAAGACTCTTGCTCATATCGATGAATGGGGCCTTGGCGGCCGCACCTTCGGCACATGGATCACCTGGTTCCTCGTCGGTGGCGACTTTTACACCGCCTATACGGTCATTGCCGTTCCGGCGCTGGTCTACACGGTTGGCGCCTATGGCTTCTTCGCGCTGCCCTATACGATCGTCGTCTACCCCTTCGTCTTCATGGTCATGCCGCTTCTCTGGAGGCGTGCGAAGGACTACGGCTATGTCACGGCGGGCGATGTCGTTCACGGGCAATATGGCTCGCGGGCGCTGGAACTGGCGGTCGCTCTGACGGGCGTCATTGCCACCATGCCCTACATTGCCCTGCAGCTCGTCGGCATGACGGCGGTGTTCAAGGCACTCGGACTTCATGGCGAATTGCCGCTAGCCGTCGC
The DNA here is from genome assembly GCF_030182525.1 of Rhizobium pantanalense. Taxonomy (NCBI): domain Bacteria; kingdom Pseudomonadati; phylum Pseudomonadota; class Alphaproteobacteria; order Hyphomicrobiales; family Rhizobiaceae; genus Rhizobium; species Rhizobium pantanalense. The sequence continues at coordinate 55,913 of NZ_JAQJCH010000016.1, read as the reverse complement.
CTTCATCATTCTGGCGCTCTATACCTATTCGGCCGGTCTTCGCGCTCCGGCGCTGATCGCCTTCGTCAAGGACATCATGATCTATATCGTGGTGATCGCGGCGATTGCGCTCATTCCGGCCAAGCTCGGTGGTTACGCCAATGTCTTTGCGGCGGCCGATGCGGATTTCAAGGCCAAGGGAGCAGGTAGCCTGCTGCTTGGCGGCAACCAGTACGTCGCCTACGCGACTTTGGCGCTCGGCTCGGCGCTGGCGGCCTTCATGTATCCGCATACGCTGACCGGCATCTTCGCCTCCAACAGCGGCAATACCATCCGCAAGAATGCGGTGCTGCTGCCGGCCTATACGCTGCTGCTCGGCCTGTTGGCACTGCTGGGCTATATGGGCCATGCCGCGCAACTGAAGCTGGACAGCCCGAACGATGTCGTTCCGGCACTGTTCCAGACCCTGTTCTCGAGCTGGTTTGCTGGCTTCGCCTTCGCGGCCATCGCCATCGGCGCGCTTGTTCCCGCGGCCGTGATGAGCATTGGCGCTGCTAATCTCTTCACCCGCAACTTCTGGAAGGCCTATGTCGATCCGCAGGTTTCCGATGCCGGCGAGGCAAAGGTTGCCAAGATGACCTCGCTCGTCGTCAAGGTCGGCGCGCTTCTGGTCATCATTTTCCTGCCGACGCAGTTCGCGCTCGATCTTCAGCTGCTCGGCGGCATCTGGATCCTGCAGACGCTGCCGGCCTTGGTCTTCGGCCTCTATACCAAGTGGTTCCGCGCGCCAGGTCTGCTCGCCGGCTGGTTCGTCGGCTTCTTCGGCGGCACCTATCTCGTATGGGATGCCGGCTGGAAGCCGTTGCACATGGTTCCGCTCGGCGAAACCGGCTTCACCGTCTACACGGGGCTGCTGGCGCTTCTTGCCAATATCGTCGTGGCGATCATCGTCAACGCGCTGGTGCCGGCGCGGGCAGAAGCGCGGGCCTGATCCGAAACAACGCCTAATAGCCGCGGGTGGAAACGTCCGCGGCCATTCTCTATGCCGGCTGCGTTGTTTCCTCTTCCTTTCCGTGGAAAAAACGCCTATGAACCGGCGACCATGACCCAATTTCGGCTGAGCCACTCGATACGAATTATTGGCCCGGCCTTCCGTGCGCTGTAAGCTGCCGGAAGGTCCGGGTTTTTGGCGTCTCGTTCAAGAGGCGCTTTCCGCCGCCGAAAAATCCCCATATGGCTGCGCCAGTTCCGGCGCAAGACGCCCGAGACACCGAGGCAATTGTCACGACTATGACCGATACCGCTGAAAAGATGGATTACTCCAAGACCCTTTACCTGCCGGAAACCGATTTTCCGATGCGCGCCGGACTGCCGCAGAAGGAGCCGGAGCTGGTGAGGCGCTGGGAGGAGATGAACCTCTATAAGAAGCTGCGCTCTTCCGCCGCCGGCCGCGAGAAATTCGTCCTGCACGACGGCCCTCCTTACGCCAACGGCCATATCCACATCGGCCATGCGCTCAACAAGATCCTCAAGGACGTTATCACCCGCTCATTCCAGATGCGCGGCTATGACAGCAACTACGTCCCCGGCTGGGATTGCCACGGTCTGCCGATCGAGTGGAAGATCGAGGAAAAGTACCGCGAGAAGGGTAAGAACAAGGACGAGGTTCCGGTGAACGAGTTTCGCCAGGAATGCCGTGACTTTGCCGCCGGCTGGATCAAGATCCAATCCGAGGAGTTCAAGCGCTTGGGCATCACGGGCGATTTCGACAATCCCTATCTGACCATGAACTTCCATGCGGAATCCCGCATCGCCGGCGAGCTTCTGAAGATCGCCCGCACGGGTCAGCTTTACCGCGGCTCCAAGCCGGTCATGTGGTCGGTGGTCGAGCGTACGGCTCTGGCCGAAGCCGAAGTCGAATATGCGGATGTCGAGAGCGACATGATCTGGGTCAAGTTCCCGGTGGCCGAAGGTCCGGCTCATCTTGCCGACGCCTTTGTCGTCATCTGGACGACCACTCCCTGGACGATCCCCGGCAATCGCGCGATCGCCTATTCCTCGCGCGTGTCCTACGGCCTCTATGAGGTCACGGAAGCCGCCAATGATTTTGGCCCGCGCCCGGGCGAGAAGCTTGTTTTCGCCGACAAGCTCGCCGCGGAATCCTTCGCCAAGGCAAAGCTGCAGTACAAACGCGTTGGCGATGTGACCGCTGCCGATCTGGCCGCGCTCACCTGCGCTCATCCGCTCGCCTCGCTTGGCTACGATTTCAAGGTGCCGCTGCTCGATGGCGATCACGTCACCGACGATGCCGGTACGGGTTTCGTGCACACCGCACCCAGCCACGGCCGCGAGGACTTTGACGCCTGGATGTCGCACGCACGCGATCTCGAAAAGCGCGGTATCTCCTCCGCCATCCCGTTCCCGGTCGATGATGCAGGCTTCTACACCGCCGATGCCCCGGGCTTCGAAGGTGGCCGCGTCATGGACGATAACGGCAAGAAGGGTAATGCCAACGATCTCGTCATCAAGGCGCTGATCGAGACGAGCACACTGTTTGCGCGCGGCCGGCTGAAGCATTCCTATCCGCATTCCTGGCGCTCGAAGAAGCCGGTCATCTTCCGCAACACGCCGCAGTGGTTCGTCTATATGGACAAGGACTTTGCGGATGGTTCGACGTTGCGTTCGCGGGCGCTGAAGGCGATCGACGACACCCGCTTCGTGCCGGCTGCCGGCCAGAACCGCCTGCGCGCCATGATCGAGCAGCGTCCGGATTGGGTCCTCTCGCGCCAGCGCGCCTGGGGCGTGCCGATCGCGATCTTCGTCGACGAGCAGGGCAACATCCTGCAGGACGATGGCGTCAACGCCCGCATCCTCGAAGCTTTCGAGCAGGAAGGCGCCGATGCCTGGTTCGCCGAAGGCGCGCGTGAGCGCTTCCTTGGCGAGAAGGCCAATGAGCCCTGGACGCAGGTCATGGACATCCTCGACGTGTGGTTCGATTCCGGTTCGACCCACACCTTCACGCTGGAGGACCGCCCTGACCTGAAGTGGCCGGCGGATGTCTATCTCGAAGGTTCCGACCAGCATCGCGGCTGGTTCCACTCGTCGCTGCTCGAAAGTGCCGCGACCCGCGGTCGTGCGCCTTACAACACCGTCGTCACCCATGGCTTCACCATGGACGAGCAGGGTCGCAAGCAGTCGAAATCGCTCGGCAATGTCGTTGCCCCGCAGGATGTGATGAAGGATGCCGGCGCCGACATCCTGCGCCTCTGGGTCATGACCACGGACTACTGGGAAGATCAGCGCCTGGGCAAGGCCATCATCCAGACCAATGTCGATGCCTATCGCAAGCTGCGCAACACCATCCGCTGGATGCTCGGCACCCTGGCGCACGACAAGGGCGAAGTGATTGCCTATGCCGACATGCCGGAGCTGGAGCAGCTGATGCTGCACCGTCTCGCCGAACTCGACGAGCTGGTGCGCGAAAGCTACGACGCCTTCGATTTCAAGCGCATTGCCCGCGCTCTGATCGATTTCGCCAATGTCGAGCTGTCGGCCTTCTATTTCGACGTTCGCAAGGATGCGCTCTACTGCGATGCGCCGTCGAGCCTGCGCCGCCGTGCCGCCCTCGCCGTCATCCGCACGATCTTCGACTGCATGGTGACGTGGCTGGCGCCGATGCTGCCTTTCACCACGGAAGAGGCGTGGCTCTCCCGCAATCCCTCCGCGGTCTCCGTTCATCTCGAGCAGTTCGTCACCGTTCCGGCCGAGTGGAAGAACGAGGGGCTGGCCGAGAAGTGGAAGAAGATCCGCGCCGTGCGCAGCGTCGTCACTGGCGCGCTGGAAATCGAGCGCAAGGACAAGCGCATCGGCTCGTCGCTGGAAGCTGCCCCGGTCGTTTACATCGCCGATCCAGAGCTGCTGAAGGTGCTCGAAGGCCAGGACTTCTCGGAAATCTGCATCACCTCCGGTATCACCGTCCTTGGCGAACAGGGGCCTGCGGATGCCTTCCGCCTTGATGACGATGCCAAGGTCAGCGTCGTTCCGAAGCTCGCGGAAGGCCGAAAGTGCGCCCGTTCCTGGCGCATCACGACGGATGTCGGCTCCGATCCGGAATATCCGGATGTCTCGGCGCGCGACGCTGCGGCGCTGCGCGAACTTGCCGCTGTCAACTGAAGAAAATTGCCGGGTGAATTGCCTTTGCGGCGTTCATCCGGTAAAAGCTGCCTGAAAATGGCCCGATTTTTACGGCAGTTGCCGTGAAATGGGGTCCTGTTACGTTTATTCCGGCATGGCTGGGAAGGGTTTTCATGAGAGCGATGCATAAGGTTCGTGTCGGCGTCAGCTTGGCGGCACTTGTGGTTGGCTGCGGCGCGATGTCCGGTTGCCTTAGCAGCCCGACTTACGGCACCGACAAGACGGCCGGCGTTCAGCTCCTCGATGACCTCGGCGATATCGCCTCCGTTTCTGCCGCGACGCCGAAGGACAAGGGCGTAAAATACCCGAACAGACCCGGCTTGGTTGTCGCTGGTGACAAGAACACCCTGACTCAGCCGCAGCAGTCGCTGGCCAGCAAGGACAACCCGGCCTGGCTGGAATCGCCGGAAGATGCCCGCAAGCGCCTTGCCGCAGAAGCCGACGAGAAGAAGAACGATGTCAACTATCGCTCGCCGCTGGCTCAGGCCGACAGCGCCAAGAACCATCTGAGCGAAGCGCAGCAGACGGCTGCCTATCGCGCCGCCCGTCAGGACCAGGCCGGCACCTATATCGATCAACGTCGCTATCTGATCGACCCGCCTCAGCAATATCGCCAGGTATCCGATCAGGCTGCTTTGAACGATCTCGGCACGCCTGAGTCGAAGAAGGAAAAGAAGCGCAAGAAGGATGCCGAGGCTGCGCAGCAGACCAACAACAGCAGCTGGTGGAAGCCTTTCCAGTAAAAAGATTTCAAGGCGGCGGCAGCTGCATAATTCCTTAAATCGGAATCGATTTAAGGGAAAATTATGCAGAATTTTAAAGTGTTACAGCGTCGCGTGTCTTGAAAGACGCGCGACGCTGTAAACCGCCGCTTTTCAGTCTTCGGAGCGTTTCGCTTGGAAGAAGCCTCTGAGGATGTCGGCGGATGCGGTTTCGCCGAGGCCGGAATAGACCTCCGGCGCATGGTGGCAGGTTGGCTGACGATAGAAGCGCACGCCATTGTCGACACCGCCGCCCTTCGGATCTTCGGCACCATAATAGAGCCGGCGGATGCGCGCGAAGGAAATGGCAGCGGCGCACATGGTGCAGGGTTCCAGCGTCACATAGAGATCGGCGCCCGCAAGACGTTCCTGGCCCAGCTCCTTGCAGGCCAGGCGGATGGCGACGATTTCGGCATGTGCGGTGACGTCGTTGAGCTCACGGGTGCGGTTGCTGGCAGTGGCGATGACCTTGTTGTCGAGCACGACTACGGCGCCGATCGGCACTTCGCCACGCTCTCCGGCACGGCGCGCTTCGGCCAAAGCAAGCTCCATGAATTGATTTGTAGCCGCCATTCAAGTTTTTCCACTTAACCGCAAGGGCGTGACCTGATAGGAACACGCGTTAAAAATTCAGGCAAACAACAAATGACGATGAATGACAAGCCCAAGCGGCCTGGGTCTAAACCCTTTGCTGGCGACAAGAAGACGGTAAAACGAGATGGCGCGAAGCCTGCGAAGGTCGCAGCCGTCAAAGCTGCGGACGAGAGCGCGGTCGAGGATGGAAAGGCCGAGCGCATTTCCAAGGTGATGGCGCGCGCCGGCGTGGCCTCGCGCCGCGATATCGAACGCATGATCCTGGATGGCCGCGTGAAGCTGAACGGCGTGCTCCTCGATACGCCCGTGGTCAATGTGACCCTCGCCGACAAGATCGAAGTCGATGGCGTGCCGATCCGCGGCATCGAGCGCACGCGTCTGTGGCTCTATCACAAGCCGGCAGGCCTCGTGACCACTAATGCCGATCCGGAAGGGCGTCCGACCGTTTTCGACAACCTGCCGGAAGAGCTGCCGCGCGTCCTGTCGATCGGCCGTCTCGACATCAACACCGAGGGTTTGCTGCTGCTGACCAATGACGGCGGTCTTGCCCGCGTTCTGGAATTGCCAACCACCGGCTGGCTGCGCCGCTACCGCGTCCGCGCCCATGGCGAGATCGATCAGGAAGCGCTCGACAAGCTGAAGGAAGGCATTGCCGTCGACGGCGTGCTTTACGGCTCGATCGATGCAACGCTCGACCGTACGCAGGGTTCCAACGTCTGGATCACCATGGGCCTGCGCGAAGGCAAGAACCGCGAAATCAAGAACGTGCTCGGCGCGCTCGGCCTCGAGGTCAATCGCCTGATCCGCATCTCCTATGGCCCGTTCCAGCTCGGCGAGCTGCCGGAAGGCCACGTGCTAGAGGTGCGCGGCCGTACGCTGCGCGACCAGCTCGGTCCCCGCCTGGTCGAGGATGCCAAGGCGAATTTCGATGCGCCGCTCTATAACGCCCCGGCCGTTGCCGAGCCCGAAGAGGCGGATACCAAGCCGGCTCGTACGGCCAAGGAAGAGCGCCCGCGCCGCGAGCGTCCCGAGGACAAGCGCGAGCGTGCGCTGAGCCGCCTCGATACCAAACGCGATTCCAAGCGTGACGATCGTCGTGATGGTGGTCACAAGGATGATGATCGCGCGAAGCGCCAGCCGCTCGGCCCACGCCGCAGCGCCAATGTCTGGATGGCACCAGGCGCCCGCCCGCTCGGTGAAAAGGCGGCAGCGAAGGCCGCCAAGAATGCAAAGACCGCCTCTCGCCGTGGCGAGATTGAACGCCCGCAGCGCAGCGGCTTCGACCGTCCGGACGAAGGCCTGCGCGTCCGTATCAATCGCGTCGACGAGGGTGATGGCGAATGGATCCGTTCGAGCGAGGAAGCTCCGCGCCGCTCGCGTGGCGACGACGAGGGCTTCGATCGTAAGCGCTCGCGCGGCGACCGCCCTCAGGGTGACCGTCCCGCCCGCGGCGATCGACCGTTTGGTGACCGTCCTCGCGGAGAGCGCGGCTCGCGGTCTGAGGGTGGCGATCGTCCTCGTGCGAAATCCTTCCAGGGCGAAGCCCGCTCCGAGCGTTCATTCGGAGATCGGCGCGCGCGTGGCGACCGGCCTTTCGGTGACAAACCCCGTGGCGACCGGCGCCCGCGCGCCGAGGGAGACGAGCGTCCGCGTAGCAAATCTTTCGGCGGCGAACAGCGCTCCGAACGCCCCCGCGGCGCTCGCCCACAGGGGGATCGTCCGTTTGGTGATCGCCCGCCGCGTGGTGACCGACCATTCGGTGATCGCCCGCAAGGCGAACGCTCCTTCGGCGATCGGCCGGCAGGCAAGCCTTTTGGCAAGAAGCCAGGCGGCGGCAAATCCTTTGGCGGCAAGTCGGGTGGAAACCCCGGTGGTTCGCGCGGCTTTGGCGGCAAGCCCGGTGGCGCAGGGCGCCCATCCGGCGGTTCTGGGCGGGGTGGCCCCGGCAGGGGCGGTCCCAAGGGCGGCAGGGGCTGACGCGCGGTGAGGATCGTCGGCGGTGAGTTTCGCGGTCGCTCGCTTGCAACGCCGAAGTCGAACGACATTCGTCCGACGGCGGATCGCACGCGCGAAAGCCTGTTCAACATTCTGAACCACGCCTATCCGGAAGCCATCGACGGCACGCGGATGATGGATGTGTTTGCCGGCACCGGCGCCGTCGGGCTGGAAGCAGCTTCACGGGGCTGCCGCCATGTGCTCTTCGTGGAAAGCAGCGTCGAGGGTAGGGGGCTTCTCTGGGAAAACATCGATGCCCTCGGCTTGCACGGCCGCACGCGCATGCTGCGGCGCGATGCGACGGATCTCGGCAGCGTCGGCAATCTCGAACCTTTCGATTTTCTCTTCGCCGATCCGCCATACGGCAAGGGGCTGGGCGAGAAGGCTTTCGCGGCTGCCGCCGCCGGTGGCTGGCTGGTGCTGGGCGCTCTGGCGATCCTCGAGGAGCGCGCCGATGTCACAGTTGCCGCGCCATCGGATTTCCTGTTTCTGGAGGAGCGAACCTTCGGCGACAGCAAGATGCATTTCTTCCGTTACCAGCCGCTGGCGGCCTGACGGAGGAGGAGAACAATATGGGCGATTATGCTGATTTCGTCGGCAGCGACTATCCGCTCGCCGCCTCCGGCACGCCGACCGTCGCAGTCGCTTTCGGCTGCGGCGGTGCGCGCGGTCTCGCCCATATTCATATCATAGAGGCGCTGGACGAGCTCGGTATCCGCCCCGTCGCCATAGCAGGCTCCTCTATCGGCTCGATCATGGGCGCCGCTATGGCCGTCGGCATGAGTGGCGCTGAGATCCGCGACTATACGCTGGCAACCGTCGGTAATCGCCCGGCCGTTCTCAACAAAATCTGGAGCCTGCGGCCGGTCAGCATGCGCAGCATCCGCTTCGGTCAGTTCAATCTCGAACGCATTCTGCGCACCTTCCTGCCGTCGGCCATCCCGGAAAGCTTTTCCGAGCTGCACATTCCGCTGAAGGTGGTCACGACCGATTATTACGACCAGGCGGAGGTCGTCATCGAGAAGGGTGAGCTCTTCCCCGTGCTCGCCGCCTCTGCCGCCATTCCCGCCGTGTTCATGCCCGTCAAGCTCGGAGACCGCGTGATGATCGACGGCGGCATCATGAATCCGGTTCCCTATGAACATCTGGCCGGTCTTGCCGATATCATCATCGGCATCGACGTCGTCGGCGGGCCGGAAGGCAGCGGCCGACAGGTTCCGAACCGCATCGAGAGCCTGTTCGGCGCCGGTCAGCTGACCATGCAGTCCAACATTGCCCTGAAGCTGCGCCTGCAGGCGCCGCAAATCTTCCTGCGCCCCGCCGTCGGCCGCACCGGCGTCCTCGATTTCCTGAAGGCACGCGATATCCTCGCCATGTCGGCCGGCGTCAAGGACGAGCTGAAATTCGCCCTCGACCGGGTGATAACCGCGAAGAATTAGTATCCGCCTATAAGCTGCTGGCTGTGCTTACTCCAGGACCGCGCAAACGAAGCGACTAAGCCCGCTCCGGCTCCTCCTGCGGCAGAGCGACGAGATCGTCTGCGTCGCTGTAGCTCTCGGCGGCACGCTTCGGCTTGACCAGCGGTTCTGGCTTGACCGGGCGCGAATAGAGCATGTCTGTCCCGGCCTGCAGGCCTTCGCTCACCTGCAGTACGAGCCTTTGCTCGTCGCGCTTGCGGATATCCTCGCCGATTTCATAGGCCTCGGCTTCGCTGACGCCAAGTGCTTCCAGGGTGCGGCGGCCGAAGAGCAGGCCGGATTCCAGCGTCTCGCGCAGCTCATAATCCACGCCCTTGTGACGCAGTTCGATCGAGTGAATACGATCATAAGAGCGGACGAAAAGGCGCGCATGCGGATAATCCGTCTGCACGAGTTCGACGATCTTGTCCGTCACCTCGCGCAGATGCGTGCTGACGACGACGATCTTGGCGCGATCGATACCAGCAGAGCGCAGCACGTCCTTGCGGGTGCCGTCGCCGAAATAGATGCGGAAACCGAAGCTCGATGCCTGGCGGATGCGATCGGCGGAGAAATCGATGACAGTGACATCGCGGCCGCCGGCAAGCAGGATCTGTGCGGCGATCTGGCCGAAACGCGAAAAGCCGATCATCAGCACATCGGAACCGGCGCCCTCGAAATCCTCGTCCAGCTCTTCCCGCGTATCGCCCTTCACCAGCCGTTTCGCCAGCGCGGAACTGAGCGGTGTCAGCGCCATCGATAGCGTCACGATGGCGATCAGCATCGATGCCGTGTTCGCCGAGAAAAGATTGCCGCTGGCGCTGGCCGCGCTGAAGAGCACGAAGCCGAATTCGCCGCCTTGCGGCAGCAGTCCGGCGATACGGACAGCATCATTATGCGGCGAGCCTGCTATGCGGCAGAGCGCATAGATTACGACCGCCTTGATGACCATCATCACCGGGACAGCGAGCACGATCATCACCCAGTTGTCGAGGATGACGTCGAGTTTCAGCGACAGGCCGACGGCGATGAAGAAAATGGCGAGCAGCACGCCGCGGAAGGGTTCGATATCCGCTTCCAGCTCATGCCGATAGGAGGATTCCGCCAGCATCACGCCGGAGAGAAAGGCACCCATCGCCATCGAAAGGCCGGCAAGCTGCATCAGCGTTGCCGATCCCATGACCACGAACAGGGCTGCGGCAATCATCGCCTCGCGTGCGCCGGTGCGAGCGATCACCTGGAATAGCGGCGTCAATAGGTAGCGGCCGGCGATGATCATCGCCGCGACCGCGCCGATGGCAATGGCGAGACTCGGCAGGGGATTGGCGGTTTCCTGCGCGCCGTCGAGCACGGTGATCAGCGCCAGCAGCGGCACGATGGCAAGATCCTGCAGCAGCAGCATCGAGAAGGAGCGCTGGCCGTATTTCGTATTGACGTCACCCTGCTGTTCGAGGATCTGCATCGCGAAGGCGGTCGAGGAAAGCGCCAGGCCGAAGCCGATGATGATGCTGCCCTTCCAGCCGGCAATGCCGCCGACATAGGCGGCCACCATCAATGCAAGTCCGCTGAGAACAACCTGCGCCGTGCCGAGGCCGAAAATATCCCGGCGCATCTGCCAGAGGCGGGACGGCTTCAGTTCCAGCCCGATGATGAAGAGCAGGAAGACGACGCCGAGTTCGGCGACGGCGAGCACGGCCTCGCTGTCGCTGATGCTGTGGAGAATAGGCCCGATCACAACGCCTGCGGCGAGATAGCCGAGCACCGTGCCAAGCCCTAGTTTCTTGAAGATCGGCGCCGTGACGACGGCGCCGCCGAGCAGCAGCAGGGTTTCGGTGAAAAGCGTATTGGGGGCGGACATCGTCTGTTTCTTTCCGTGGGGCAGGCGGTGTTGCGGCGCTTGGTCATGATAAACAACCATGCGTGAAGGGATTAGAACAAGAATCGGCTTTGCCGCCCTTGATGCTTTATGTAGTGCACAATAAATGGAACGCGAAGGAAAGGCCAAGTCATGACCTCTGAAATCGATTCCGCCACTCTGCTTTCCCGTGCCAGCCAGCTGATCGACCTCGCCCGGAAAGCCGGTGCGGAAGCGGCCGATGCCGTTGTTGTGCGGTCGAGAGCCCATTCCGTCAGCGTCCGCCTCGGCAAGGTCGAAGGTACGGAATCCTCCGAGAGCGATGACTTTTCCTTGCGGGTGTTTGTCGGCAACCGTGTTGCCAACGTTTCCGCCAATCCAGGCTTCGATCTGAATGCGCTTGCCGAGCGCGCAGTCGCAATGGCCAAGGTTTCGCCGGAAGACCCCTTCGCCTGCCTTGCTGACGATGCCGATCTTGCCAAGAGCTACCCGGATCTCGAACTGTTCGATCCGACCGAAGTTTCCACGGAGCAACTGCGCGAAGCTGCGCTTGCGACCGAAGCCGCGGCGCTCGCTGTTCCGGGCGTCACCAATTCTTCCGGGGCTGGCGCCTCGGCTGGTATGGGCGGCCTCGTGCTCGTCACCTCGCATGGTTTTGCCGGCCACTATATGGGCTCGCGCTTCGGGCGCTCCGTCAGCGTCATTGCTGGTGAAGGCACCGGCATGGAGCGCGACTATGATTTCGACAGCCGCCTCTATTTCACCGATCTTGATGCGGCCGAGGAGATCGGCCGCCGCGCCGGCGAACGAGTCGTCAAACGGCTCAATCCGCGTCAGGTCCCGACGGGCAAGAACGTCACCGTCGTTTTCGATCCGCGCGTCGCCCGCGGCTTCGTCGGCCATATTGCCGGCGCCATCAACGGCGCTTCCGTCGCCCGCAAGACCAGTTTCCTGCGCGACAAGATGGGGCAGCAGGTGCTGAAATCAGGCCTCTCGATCACGGACGATCCGCTGATCGTGCGCGGTCCGTCCTCGCGCCCCTTCGACGGCGAAGGTGTGTCCGGCAAGCGGCTCGTCATGATCGAGGACGGCGTGCTGAAGTCCTGGTTCCTCTCAACAGCGACGGCGCGGGAAATCGGTGGCGGCCTGAAGACCAACGGCCGCGGCGTGCGCGGCGGCACCTCCGTATCGCCAGCCTCCACCAACTTGGCACTGGAGCCCGGCGATATTTCACCCGAGGAACTGATCCGCAATGTCGGAACCGGTTTCTATGTCACCGAGCTGATCGGCCAGGGTGTCAACATGATAACAGGCGAATACAGCCGTGGCGCCACCGGTTTCTGGATCGAGAATGGCGAATTGACCTTCGCGGTTTCGGAGGTGACGATCGCTTCCAACCTGAAGGACATGTTCATGCGTGTGACGCCGGCAAACGACATCGACCGCGATTTCGGTATCGCTGCTCCGACGCTTGCCATTGAGGGCTTGACGCTGGCGGGCCGCTGAGAAACGAGCGGAGATTGGAATTAGTCAATGATCGATAGCAAGGCCGGCCAATTGAGCGACGTGGACCTGATCGTGGGTGCCGCGCTCGAGGCGGGCAAGATCGCTCTCGGTTTCTTCCGGCAATCGCCGGAGGTCTGGTGGAAGAACAACGGCCAGTCCCCTGTCAGTGCCGCCGATTTTGCCGCCAACGAAAGCCTTGCCGCCACGTTGCGCTCGGCGCGTCCGGACTATGGCTGGCTTTCCGAGGAAACCGATGACGATGCCGAGCGGCTGAAGCACGCGACCGTCTTCGTCGTCGATCCGATCGATGGCACAAGGGGCTTTCTCTCCGGCCTCGATCTTTGGTGCGTCAGCGTCGCTGTCGTCACCGATGGGCGGCCCGTGGCGGGCGTTCTCTATGCGCCGGCACTGGACGAGCTCTTCGTGGCGACGGCCGACGGTGAGGCCCTGAAGAACGGCAAGCCGATCCGCGTGTCTCGGAGAGTCGGTGATGACATCCATCGGCTGGCGACCGGCGAGGATATGCTGAAGGGCGTCGATCCGGATTTCCGCAAGATGGTCGAGCGAGTGAAGCACGTGCCGTCGCTCGCCTATCGCCTCGCCATGGTGGCGGACGGCAGGCTGGAGGGAACGATCGTCAAGCGCAACTCGCATGACTGGGATCTCGCCGCCGCCGATCTCATTCTGGAACGGGCCGGGGGCGCGCTTGTGGACCTTTCGGGCAATACCCTCAGCTACAACCGCGCCGAAGTATCGCATGAAGAGCTTTGCGGTGCATCGGCATCGCAATTACCTGAGTTTCTCCGCCAGCTTTCACATCGACGAGACGGTTGACCTTTCGGTCAAAATCCCGCAGATGAAGGGCGGAGGGGGACGATAGCAGAAAGAGACGAAAATGACTGATACCAGCGGCAAAAAGCAGCTCCTGCACCTTGTCTTCGGCGGTGAATTGGAAAGCCTCGAAGAGGTCCAGTTCCGCAACCTCAATGAGCTCGATATCGTCGGCATGTATCCCGATTATGCAAGCGCGTTGACAGCGTGGAAGTCCAAGGCGCAGCAGACCGTTGACAACGCGCATATGCGTTATTTCATCGTCCATCTGCATCGCTTGCTCGATCCGCAGGAAAAAGCGGCATCCTAAGATCGCCTCGCACCAAATTTTGCATTTGATATCTCTATCCGGTACAGCCCCGTCGCTTTAAATCCGGTCATGAAGCAGTATCTTTGACACAATAAGAACGAAAATTCGGCTGTTTATTCGGCCGGTTGACAATCGGGATTTGGCATTGATGGTGATCAGCTGGGATAGGAGGCGAACGAAATGAGTAGCCTCAGGGCGCGTCTTGCCTTGAGCGCCTATCGCTTTGGTGGAATCGCCGTCTATCCGTTCATCGGGCCTTATCTCGCGGTCCGCGCAGCCAAGGGCAAGGAAGATAGCTCCCGCAGGCTGGAGCGCTCGGGTTATGCGAGCGCCAACCGTCCGCAGGGGCCGTTAATCTGGTTCCATGCCGCGAGCGTGGGGGAAACCTCGGCCGTCATTCCGTTGATCCGCGAGATCCGTCGCCGCGACATACACGTCATCCTGACGACGGGCACGATGACCTCGGCCAAGGTTGCGCAGCAACGTCTCGGCGACGAGGTCATCCATCAATACGTGCCGCTCGATCTCAAGCCCGCCATCAAGCGCTTCCTCGACTACTGGCAGCCCGATTGCGCCATTTTTGCCGAATCCGAGATCTGGCCGACGACGATCATGGAGCTTGGCCGCAAGCGAATCCCGCAGATCCTCGTCAATGCCCGCATGTCGGATCGATCCTTTGAACGCTGGAGCCGGCATCTCTCGCTTGCCGAGGCGTTGTTTGAAAATCTGGCGCTTGTCGTGGCCCAGTCTGACCTCGACGCCGAACGCTTCCGCGATCTCGGCGCTTTGCAGGTTCTGAAATCGGGCAATCTCAAGGTGGATACGGACGCGCCGTCCTATGACGCGCCGACGCTTGCCAGCTACATGAAGCAGATCGGCGACCGCAAGACCTGGGCCGCGGTCTCCACTTTCGAGGGCGAGGAGGGTGCTGCAGCCTCCGTCCATTCGATGCTGAAGGAGCATAACGGCCAGCTCACCATCATCGTGCCCCGCCATCCCGAGCGCAGCGACGCGATTGAGGCCATGCTCGCGGAACAGGGTCTCAAAGTGGCGCGCCGCACTCGCAACGATATTCTTTCACCTGATGTCGATGTCTTTCTCGGCGATACCATCGGCGAGATGGGGCTTTATCTGCGGATGACCGAAGTTGCCTTCATGGGCAAGTCGCTGTTCAACGAGGGCGGCCAGAATCCGCTTGAGCCGGCCATGCTCGGTTGCGCGATCCTGACCGGCGGTCATGTCCAGAATTTCCGCGATTCCTATCAGCTGCTCGCCCGGCGTGGCAGCGCCCGCATGGTGCGGGACACCGAGATGCTGGCGCGGGGCGTCCATTATTTGCTCACCAACGACACGGCACGACGCAGCATGATCGACGCCGGCTTTGCTGCCGTGCATGAAATGCGTGGTGCACTGGCAGCAACGGTGAAAGGGCTGGAGCCCTATATCAATCCGCTTTCGGTCAAGGCGCGGCTGATGCCGAAGACGATAGCGAACGGATAAGAAGGGAAGGGCATGACGGCGGCCAAGCTGGGAGCGATTGCGGGCATTCTTTTCGACAAGGACGGCACGTTGCTCGACTATGACCAGAGCTGGCTGCCGGTCAATCGCGAGCTTGCCAGGATCGCCGCTCAAGACGATCCTATCCTTGCCGATCATCTTCTCTCCGCCTGCGGCATGGATCCGATCACCGGCCACATAGTCCCGGACAGCTTGCTCGCTGCCGGCAACACCCGGCAGATTTCCGAAGGACTGGTGGCTGCCGGCTCGAAAGTGGGTGTCGCGGAACTGGTGGAAAAACTCGATGCGCTTTTTGCGCATGCGGCCGATTTCTCCTCGCCTGTCACCGATCTTTCGGCCTTCTTTCGGCGCCTGCATCAGCGTGGCTACAAGCTGGGTGTTGCCTCCAGCGACAATGAGCGCTCCATCCGCCAGACGGCACGCCGCTTCGGCTTCATCGATTATCTCGATTATATCGCCGGCTATGACAGCGGCTTCGGCACGAAGCCAGAGCCGGGCATGGTGCTCGGCTTTTACGCGGCGACTGGTCTTTCGCCCGCACAGGTCGCCGTCGTCGGCGACAACAATCACGATCTCCATATGGGCCGCAACGCCGGTGTTGGCGTGACCGTAGGGGTGCTGACGGGCACCGGCTCGCGCGAGACGCTGACGGCGGCCTCCGACTATTGCCTCAACGACATTACCGAGCTGGAAGGCCTGCTCATGCCCGTGGCGCAATCAGCCTGATCCTGGCAATGGCTTGCTTTTTCACGCAATCTGGCCTTTCTTGCCGCTTTGTTGCAGGCACAGGAATAGGGCTGGATTAGACGCATGGTATCGGAAGCCCCACCCTTCTGGTGGCGAAAGCCGGATTGGCGTGCCTGGGGGCTCTCACCCTTTTCGTTCCTATACGGCCGTATCGCCGGGCATCGCATGGTGAATGGCAAACGGGCTTCCGTGCCGGTGCCTGTTATCTGCGTCGGCAATTTCACGGTCGGCGGCGCCGGCAAGACGCCGACGGCGCTTGCGCTCGCTCAGGCTGCCAAAGCCAAGGGGTTGAAGCCGGGGTTCCTGAGCCGGGGATATGGTGGATCGCTCGATGTCACGACGGTCGTAGATCCCTCGCATCACCACGCCACGGCCGTCGGCGACGAACCGCTGCTGCTTGCCCGCGAGGCGCTGACCGTCATTGCCCGCCGCCGCGCCGATGGTGCGGAAAGGCTGGTGCGCGAGGGAGCAGATCTCATCATCATGGATGACGGTTTCCAGAGCGCGCAGATTGCGATCGACTATGCCCTTGTGGTGGTCGATGCCGGCAGAGGCATCGGCAACGGTCATCTGGTTCCCGGTGGTCCGGTGCGTGCGCCGCTGCGCACGCAGCTCCTCTATGCGTCCGGCCTGCTGAAAGTCGGCGAGGGCACTGCCGCCGATCGCGTCGTGCGTCTTGCGGCAAGGGCGGGGAAGCCCTTCTTTTCTGCAAGCGTCAGAGTGCGTGGGCAGGAGGATTTGCGCGGCCGCAAGGTGCTGGCCTTCGCCGGCATCGCCGATCCGGCCAAGTTCTTTCGCACGGTCGAGACGCTGGGGGCTGAGATCGCCGTCCGGCGCAGCTTCGGCGATCACGAACATCCTGGCGAAGACGACGTCTCCGACATGCTCGACATCGCCTCGCGCGAAGGGCTCGAGATCGTCACCACCTCGAAGGACTACGTGCGCTTGATCGGCCATCATGGCCGGGCCGATGAACTCTTGCGGCGCTGCAGGGTAATCGAGATCGATATGATCTTTGACGATCCGCAGGCTCCGGCCCTGATTATCGACAGGGCTGTTGCAGCCGCCAGAGAGCGTCGCTTGCGGGAAAAGCGCGGCAAACCGGCTTAAAACTAGATCAGCTGCCCAGCGGGAAATCAGCGCTTCTGATTGGGCAGCGCGCCGGCGCGCTTTTCGGCTTCGAGCGAGGTGATGACATCGGCATAAGGCTCTTGCCGGGCAACGCTCCAATAGCGCAGCTCATCGAGCGCGATGTGTTTGCCGGTCATGGCGCAGACGACGTAGGAGCCCGGCATCAGGATCTGAAAATCGCCGTCGAGATAGCGAACTTTCGCCTCGCGGTTTCCATGTCCTTCGAAAAGATTCATCTGATGCCGTCCTTGATCTCTGTCATCTATTTGCCATACCGCACTGCAGCGCCGCGCGTCAAATATGACCCGTAAAGATCGCTGCGGCAGGCGAGACTTTCCTGACTATTATTGCCCGGAAAAGTTCCTTTTGGAAACGGCTGAGGTTAGCTGCGCCCGAACAGTCGTTCGATGTCTGTGAGCTTCAATTCTATATAGGTCGGCCTGCCATGATTGCACTGTCCGGAGCCGGGCGTGGCTTCCATCTGGCGCAAAAGCGCATTCATCTCTTCCGGGCGCAGGCGTCGGCCTGAGCGCACGGAGCCGTGGCAGGCCATGGTTGCCGCGACATATTCCAGCTTGGCGGCAAGGCCAGAGGCGGTATCCCATTCGGCGATCTCATCGGCCAACTGCCGGACGAGACCCTGTGCGTCGACCTCGCCAAGCATGGCCGGCGTTTCCCTTACGGCAACTGCGCCGGGACCGAAGCGTTCGATGGCGAGCCCCAGTTCGCCGAGTTCCTCGGCAAACACCATCAGCCGGTCGCAATCCTCCTCGGGCAGATCGACGATTTCGGGAATGAGCAGGACCTGCGAGGACAGCCGCTTCGAATGCAGGGCCTTGCGCATGGCCTCGAACACCAGCCGCTCATGCGCCGCGTGCTGATCGACGATGACAAGCCCGTTCTCTGTCTGGGCGACGATATAGTTCTCGTGCAGCTGGGCGCGGGCAGCGCCCAGCGGAAAGCGTGCCGGCTCCTCGGCTCGTACTGGTTCCACCGGGGGCGCCACTTCGGCGCGAGCGGTGGGCATGGCAAGCCCCTCGAAGGCGGTCTGCGGTTTTTCGGCAAATCCGTAGCGTGCCGTTGCCGCCGCTCTTTCGTAGGGACGGGATGGCGACGCTTCGGCCGTCCAAGGGGTTGGCGCCGGCGATGGTCGCCAACCCGGCTGAAAGCCGGAACGACCGGCGGTAAACGCCCGCAGCATACCGTCTGCGCCGGTCGTAGCCGCGCGGTCGCCCTCGCGCGCCAGAGCTTCGCGGACGGCGCCGACGATCAGGCCGCGTACGAGACCGGGATCGCGGAAACGCACATCGGATTTCGCCGGATGCACGTTGACGTCGACCAGCGCGGGGTCGAGCGTCAAGGAAAGGACGGCGACAGGATAACGGCCGGAGGGAATGGTCTCCGCATAGGCGCCGCGGATCGCCGAGAGGATCAGCTTGTCCTGCACCGGTCGGCCATTGACGAAGGCATATTGATGCGCGGAGTTGCCGCGGTTGAAGGTCGGCACCCCGGCAAAACCGGTAAGGCTTACATCCTCTCGCACCGCATCGAGCGCGATGGCGTTGTCCTTGAAATCGGCACCCAGAATCTGTGCCATGCGGGCGAGATGATCATCGCCGGTCGCGGGAAATTCCAGCGTCGAGCGGTCAGTGCCTGATAGCACGAAGCGCACGCGCGGAAAGGCAATCGCCATGCGCTTGACGACCTCGGTGATCGCGGCCGCCTCCGCCTTTTCGGTCTTCAGGAATTTCAGCCGCGCCGGCGTCGCAAAGAACAGGTCGCGCACCTCGACGATCGTGCCCGGATTGGCGGCCGCTGGGCGCAGATGCAGAACCTTGCCGCCGGCGACCGCGATCTCGGCGCCACCGGCCGCACCCACTCTGCGGCTTGCGATCGAAAGCTTCGCCACTGAGCCGATGGAGGGCAGGGCCTCGCCGCGGAAGCCGAGGGTGCGGATATCCTCCAGCGTGTCGGAAATCTTCGAGGTGCAGTGGCGGCGAACTGCGAGCTCCAGATCCGCCTCTTCCATGCCGGAACCGTTGTCGGTCACCCTCAGCAGTGTCTTGCCGCCGCCAGCGGTCGCGATCTCGATGCGGGTCGCACCGGCATCGAGCGCGTTTTCGATCAGTTCCTTGGCGGCGCTCGCCGGGCGTTCGATGACTTCGCCGGCTGCGATCTGGTTGATCAGGGTCTCGGAAAGTTGCTTGATGGCCATGGCTGCATTCTCGTGGATTCGCGGCGGCGAGGGAAGAGGGAAGGCGACTTTGCGGCCTCGATCCACCCGTTTACCTTGGGGGCTTTGTTAAGAAATTTAATCAATGTTTAAGGGAATGATGACAGGTTGCGGAGACAGAACTTGAAATGACCGTAGGTGGCGCGTTTCGTGCATGCTGACGGCTCTTGATGGCAGGTTGGTGGCCATCAGTCAAAATGAGCCAGGTGCCATCTGCTTCAAGTGCCAAGGCCAGCATGCAACTTCCATGAAACCGCCTTGCAGAGCGAATGCCGCTTTGTCGATTTGCCGTGTTGTGAAACTGGCTGAGTGTAGGAATCCGACGAATGACTGCCGAGATTGAAAAGGCAGCTTTGGCAATGATGACGGCTGATGCCCCTTTCGGCGGCAGTCTGCAGACGATGTTCTTCGATGCCTTTTGCGATGGTCTTTCCAGCGCCTTTTTCGCCTACGATAAGAACGACCTCTTGCTGTTTGCCAGCCGGCAGGTTCTGAACTTCTTCCCGATTGAACCGGAATTCCTGCAACCCTCCACGCGACTGCGGGATTTTCTGAGCGCCGTCTTCGACACGGGCGTACGCTATCAGCGCCACCAGACCAAAACGGCCGCCAATCGCGACGATTGGATATCGCAGCGCATAGCCACCCATTGGCGCGAACGCTACGAGACGACTGAGCATTTCACCGACGACCGCTGGGTGCGCATCCTTAACCGACGACTATCCTCGGGCATCGGTTTCTGCATCATTTCCGATGTTTCCGAAGTCAGGAAACGCGAAGAGCAATGGCGCATCGATATGGAGCGTGTGCAGCTAACCGAGGATATCCTCGACAACTTGCCCTTTCCGGTTTTCGTCAAGGACCAGAACCTAGTCTACGTCGCGGTCAACAGGGCGTTCTGCGAGAAATACCAGACGGCAGCGGACGAAGTGCGCGGCCGCAAGAGCATCGATATTTTCTCCACCGATCTCGCCAACCGTTTCCATGAGAGCGACCGGCATGTGATCGAGACCGGCGAAATGTCGATCTCGCGGCAGCGCCAGATCGCCCGCGACGGCGTCGAGCGCGACATCGTCACCCGCAAGCAGCGGATCGGCAAGCCGGGCCGCCATTTTCTGGTCTGCACCATGCAGGACCTGCCCAAAGATGGCGGCGACTTCGACGAGTTTGCGATGGCGTCGAGCATTCGGGAAAACAGTGATCGCTCCTATCGCCGCGCCTACGTTCCGATGGTCGCGCTGCAGACCATTTCGCGCCGTCCGGCGGCGATGGAGACCTTCGTTCCGGAGAATTTCAGCGGCCGCAAGGTACTGGTGGTCACGCCGGATTTCGCTGCCGAAGCGGCGGCTCTGAAGACGCTCGAGAAATACGGCTTCGAAGCCTGCGTCGTTCACAACGAGAACGAAGAAGCGGCGTTTCTGGACGTGGCAAGCGCGCATGGCGTCAAGATCGATCTTGTCATCGTCGACAATCAGCTCGGCAAGCGCGGGATTGAGCTGGCCGAGCGGCAGAACCTAGCCGCGTTGTCGCTGAACGGATCGCAGCTGGCAACCGAGCTTGCCTTCCTGATCGCGCGCCATTTCAATCGCAACATCCGTGGCGAGCCTGGAAAGAGCACGGAGCCGGGGCTTGCGCCCGAATGGCGGCGTGCGACCGGCGAGGAGCGCCGTGCGCAGATCCTGGTCGCTGAAGACAATGATATCAACCAGATCGTCTTCTCGCAGATCCTTGAGGGCTTGGGATACAGCTATGTGATCGCCGCAAGCGGTGACGAGGCGGTGCGCCTGTGGCAGGAGCATCGTCCGGAACTGATCCTGATGGATATTTCGCTGCCGGGGCTTAACGGTTTTGAGTCTACCCGGCTGATCCGCGGTGCGGAAAAGGGCAGCGGCACCCATACCCCAATCATCGGCGTCCTGACCCAGGCTTTCGAGCGGGACCGCAAGGAATGCGCTGATGTCGGCATGGACGACGTCATCCTGAAACCGGTTAGTCCCGATATCATCGAGACGGTATTTCAGAAGCATATGCGCGGCGCCCTTAAGGCGCAAAATAGATAAATGTTACAATGATATCACCACCGACGGCAACTTATCGCTGACGCCGAATGACTGTCGTCCTTGGCATCCTTTGTTAAGACTTCCTCGGCATGCTTTTCCCCCGGGTGGAGAAAAGGCCGGAACCAAATATGAAATCGATTGAGATGCTGCCGGGGCCAGCCAATCAGGAGCCGCAGGCAATCGCTTATACCGATCCGCTCACCGGGTTGGGCAATCGCCATCGCATGCGCGAGCGTGCGCGCGCGCTTTCGCTTGAGCGCGCCGGCGATCCCGCACCCTTTACGATCGGCATCGTCAATCTCGATGCCTTCAAGCCGATCAACGACCTGTTCGGCGTCGAGGCGGGCGATGAGATCCTCTGCCAGGTTGCTCATCGTCTCAAGGCCTGCATACCCGACGGCGCACTGGTGACGCGTCATGACGGCGATGAATTCGCCTTTGTGCTGCCGCTTGTCTTCGAACGCGTCGGCGCCGAGAAATTCGGGCAGATGATCCGCGAAGTGCTGTCGGCGCCCTATGATCTCGGCGATCGCAATGTCCGCCTTTCCGCATCCTTCGGCTTTGCCATTCATCCTTTCGCCGGAGAAGAGTTCGACGATCTCCTGAAAAATGCGGATACGGCGCTCTATCGCTCCAAGCGTCGCGGCCGCGGCCAGATTACCGTCTATTCCAGAGAGATTGCGCAGGAGATGAAGCGTGCGACGCAGCTGGAGCAGGCGCTGCGCAACGCCATCATTTCCGATGCCATCGACGTACACTTCCAGCCGATCGTCTCGCTTGCCAACAATATGGTTCTCGGTTTCGAGGCCCTCGCGCGCTGGAACGATCCGGATCTAGGCTTTGTCTCACCGGCGGTCTTCGTGCCGCTTGCCGAGGAACGAGGCTTTATCGATGCGCTATCCGAAACGCTGCTGCGAAAGGCGGCGGAGGCGGCGCTCTCGTGGCCGCGCGAACTGTTTCTGTCCTTCAATCTCTCCTCTGCGCAGCTGATGGATCCTGGCACCAGCAGCAGCGTTCTCGCCATCCTGACGCGCGCCGGTCTGGACCCGCACCGCCTCGAACTCGAAATCACGGAAACGGCGGTCATGAGCTCGGCCGATACGGCCCATCGCATCATCGCCGATCTTCGAGCTGTCGGCGTGCGCATCTCTCTCGATGATTTCGGCACCGGTCAGTCCAGCCTCGGGCGCTTGCGCGAATTCATCTTCGACAAGGTGAAGATCGATCGGGCCTTCGTCTCGCGCATGAATTCGGACAGGGCCTCCGAACATATCATCAAGGCTGTTCTTGCCATGTGCGAAGGGCTTGAACTGCGTGTGGTCGCGGAAGGTATCGAGGACCATGCTGAAGCGGCGAAGCTGAAGGCACTGGGCTGTGCTATGGGGCAGGGCTATTATTTTGGAAAGCCGGTCGATAGCGCTGCGACGCTTCGCTACCTGCAGACCCATTATTTCGATCTCAGCCACGAACGCGAAATTGCCTAAGCCTAAAAAGCAAGGTGAAGAATGGTCAAGAAAGCGGCGGCCGAGAAGGCCGCCGCTTCTGTATTTCGTCCAACCTTTGTCGATAGTTACTTGTTGGTGGTCGACGAAGTCGTAGTATTGTCAGTGGCCGGCATTGTCGACGTGCCGGACGATTGAGCCGCCTTTTCGGAAGCCTGCATCGACAGGGTCTTGAACTCTGGGGCAGCCTTCAGGGAATCGGCCGTTTCAGTCGTCGTCAGTTTCACCGTCCCGTCCTGCGGGTTCTGGGTCGCGCTGATCTTATCGAACGGAACGGCGACGTTTTTCTGGCCCATGCCAAGGAAACCGCCGACGCCGACGACTGCAGCGACGACGCCACCCTGCTTCTGCAGGATCAGGTCGTTGATGCTGCCGATACTTTCGTTCTGACCATTATAGACCGACTGGCCCATATAGGTCTTGGCGCTAATCTGATCGGCGGACTGCGTGGTCAGATAGCCAGCCTGGCCACCCGTCGAGGGGGCAGGAGCCTGGGCGCTTTGCGGTGCTGCCGAGCTATCAGGTTTGGTGGCATCCGGCGTTGCCGGCGCGCTTTGCGTCACCGGCGCATTATTGCCAGCGCCACCATTTGATGGCTGTTGCGCTTGGGCAAAAGCCATCGGTGAAAGCACGGACGCCGTAGCAAAGATGGCGCCTGCTGCAACGGAAGTGAAGAGTTTCCCAGTCATCGTGAACCTACCTTTCATTCTGATGGGCATGCTTCGTCATACGCGCATGCTTACCAGCGCGAGTGGAACTTTTGTGCTGCCGGCCGTTATCGTGCCGGTCCTAGAAGCAATGGCTCAGGGAGGTTTTGGTTCCGTCAAAAGTTGCAGAAAATTGCTTCACTCAGCTCGGAAGCAAAAGGAATATGTCGGAAAATCAATAGCTACGGGTTCAAAAAACAACCAGAAAGATTATTAGGACCGCAAAACGATCCAACTCAGATTTCAATTTTTTCCGAGGCCTGACGTGTCTTGCGCCTCACTTGACCCATCAAAATAATACCGCCCTCAGCGAGATTGGCTGAAGGCGGCATTCAATCAGAGCTTGTATGGAGGGTCGAAAACGCCCTTGACCGTCAGGCCAAGTTCCAGAAGGGCACCCGCCTGCGGCTGCATCGAGCGTGCCTCCTCATCCAAGCCTTCCCAGGCAGTCGTCACGGCCAGCCGGTCCGCGTTCTTGCCGATGAAGGCCGGGCAGGACGGCTGCATTGCGGGCACGCGATACCGCTCGATGCGCAGGCCGTCCGGGCTGTATTTGTCGACGAAGCCGGAGCCCCATCGCGCATTCCATATATAGCCGTCCGCGTCGCAGACCGAACCGTCAAGGCCGCCAGGATCTTCCATGCTGTCGACCATCACGATCGGCTCGCCGGTCGGGAGCCCCGTCTCGGGGTCGACGAGCACGCGCATCAGCTGGCTGACGCGGGTATCGGTGAAATAGCCGATCGTGCCATCGGGCGAGAAGCAGATGGAATTCGGAATGCTGATCTGGTCGAAGATCTTCGTAACCTTGCCGCCGGCGACATGATAGATCGCGCCTGCCTGCATCTCGGCGCGCTTGCCCATGGTGCCGATCCAGAGCGAACCGGAAATATGCGTGCGTCCGTCATTGGAGCGGTTTTCAGGCTTGTCTGCTTCGATGGCCGTATAGAAGCTCAATTCGCCGGTTGCGATATCACGCAGGAACAGTCCCTGCTCGGTGGCGATCATCTGCCGCTCCGCATCGACGCGAGCCAGCACGCTTGCCATCATCGGCAGCTCGTGAACCTGTTTCTTTCCGGTCGGCAGGTGCAGTTCGTGCAGTTCCTTGCCAAGGATGTTGAACCACCAGACAGTGTCCGTATCAGGGTCGTAGGTCGGGCCTTCTCCCAGGACGGAGGACGTGTTGCAGAGAATATTGCCCTGGAAATCATGAATATCGGTCATAGATCAGGCTCCTACGGCTGCATCATAGGCATAAATGGTGACCTTGGCGCGTTCGGCAACCTCTGCAGCCGTCATTCCCGGCTTGTAAAGGCTGGTGCCGAGGCCGAAGGCGAGCACGCCGGCCTTGGTGTAATCGGCGAAATTCTTGTCCGAAACGCCGCCGACCGCCGCAATGACGAGCTCGGGCGGCAAGACAGCGCGAATGGCCGTGATGCCGGAGGCGCCGAGCACGCCAGCGGGGAAGAATTTGAGCCCGGTGGCGCCGGCCCGCGCAGCCGAAAGCGCTTCCGTGGCGGTGAAGACGCCGGGCATCGTTACCATGCCTTTGTCGCGGGCGCGGCTGATGACCGCAGGCTCGACATTCGGCGTCACCAAGAGCTTGCCGCCGGCGCCATCCAGCCTGTCGACGTCTTCCACCGTCAGCACCGTGCCCGCGCCGATCAGGCAATCGGCAGGCGCCATCTTGGCGGCGGTCTCGATGGAGCGGAATGGTTCCGGTGAATTCAGCGGGATTTCGATTGCCGTGAAACCTGTCTCGATCAGCGTGCCGACGATATCGGCCGTTTCCTCCGGCTTGATGCCGCGAAGAATGGCAATGAGCGGGCGCTTCATGGGCGGGAAGGGGATGCGGGTCGTCATCAGCTTTTGCTTTCTTTCTTGAACCAGATCGCTTCGGCCGCAGCGGACAGTCCGCGACGGACGGCGGCATCGGCGTCGATCGTCTTAAAGGTGAGGGAGAGGGCGCGGAAGGCGTCTTCATAGAGCGCCTGGAGGCGGCCGGAAGCAACCAGCGTGATGGCCGCATTCTGCCCCGCCGAAGCGAGCGCGCCGGCGATTTCCGCACCGATCAGGGTGCCCGAAATCAGTGCCTGGGCGCCGGCGGCCGTAAGCCCGTTCAGGAGCTGGCCGGAGCGGGCCGTAAACAGCAGGTTGGTGACGAGGACTGGCTTGTCGAAGGCCGTCTTGAGGGCAGCCTCGAATGCCTTCGTATCGGCCGGCATGTCTGCCGCGCCGGCAACCGCATGCGACAGGATGCTGTGCCTGGTAATGACGTCGAAAAGCTCGCCGGTCATGAAGGTGGAAAAACCTGTCACCTGGCCATCCAGCACGCGCACCCATTTCGAATGCGTTCCCGGCATGCACACGAGCTGTTCGCCCCTGGTATCGGCGGCAATCGCGCCGAGCAGCTGCGTTTCCTCGCCGCGCATGACATCGGGCACCTGCTGGCTTCGCTGTGCGAGACCCGGCAGGATGCGCACGTCGCGGGATTGTCCGGGCACGGAAACGGCGCCTGTCAGGATGGCGGCAAGCGAGGTCGGCGTGTCGATATATCCGGCTTCCACCCAGCCCTGGCGCGCTCCGGCCATGCCGCAGACGATGACGGGAAGGGCGTCCGGTGCGGATATGGCGTCGAGATGAGATTGCAGGACCTTGGCAAAGCCGGTCTGGGCCGCCGTGGTCATGCCTTCGCCGCTGCGGCGCTCCGCCAGTATGCTGCCGCCTTCGCCGATCAGCCACAGCCGGAAACTGCTGGTGCCCCAGTCCACCGCGACATATGCGGGTTTCGTCATGAGAAATGCTCCAAGTCTTACGTCAGAACTCTTGAGATTAGAAAATACCGCCGTCGACGGTGATGGCTTGTCCGGTGATGGCACTGGAGCAGTCCGAAGCCAGGAAGAGCACTGGCCCGACCAGATCGTCGGCGCTCAGCACGCGCTTCAGGCATTGCCGGTCTATCGTCTTCGCCATGCCCTCTTCGGTCAGCCAGAGGTCGAGCTGTCGCTTGGTGACGATCATTCCCGGCAGAACGGCATTGACGCGGATGTTCTCGGGACCGAAGCGTCCGGCAAAGCTCTTGGTCAACCCAATGATACCGGACTTCGCTGTCGCGTAGGAGGCGAGCTGCGGCGGGTTCATCTTGAAGACGATCGAGGAGAAATTGATGATGGCCCCGCCGCCGGCGGCGCGCATGCCGGGTGCAGCCGCCTGCGAGACGAAGAAGACCTGCTTCAAGTTGATTGCCTGATTGTTGTCCCAGTATTCTTCGGTCGTGGTGTCGATATCGTGCCGGTCGTCCCAGGCTGCATTGTTGACGAGGACGCGGACCGCTCCGAGATCGGACTCGACTGCAGCAACCGCGCTTTTGATCGCGCCGACATCACGCAGGTCAGCGTGATAGAAGGAAACGGGATGGGCCGATTGCGTCGAAAGCTTGGCCGCCAGTGCCTTGCTCGACTCTTCGATGATGTCGATGAAGGCAACCTTTGCGCCCTGCTTGGCAAAGGCCTCCACAAGGCTCGCGCCGATGCCTGAACCGCCCCCGGTGACGAGGACGGTGCGATCTTTCAGATCGAGAAATTGCGCCTGGGTATCCACCAAATATCTCCTCCCGGATCAATCGAAAGTTCCATTATTTGGAACATAATTTGACTATATGGAATTATCGATCTACCCTTGCACGGTGTCAAGGATAGTGCGGCTCCGCCAGAGATAAATGAATGAACGTGGATCTGGGTTCAGAGGGTGGAAAAAATAAAGGGCATCGCGACCGGGAAACCGGAACGCTGGGTAAGCTCGTCTCCTTGCTCGATCTTGTCGCGCTTGCCGATGGCTCGATGCGCTTTACCGACATCCTTTCGCTCTCAGATCAGCCACGCGGCACATTGCACCGCCAATTGTCGCACCTTGTCGAGGAAGGGCTTCTGGAGATTGACCGCGATGGTCGTTATCTGATCGGGTTGCGGCTCCTGACGCTTGCCTCGCGCAGCTGGGCGCGCAACGAGTTTCGCGCCGTTGCCGAGCCGCATCTGCATCGCTTGCAAGAGGTGACCGGCGAAACCGTCCATCTCGGCGTCCTACGCGGCACGGAAGTCATCTATCTCGACAAGGTCGAGGGTCGCCAATCCGTGCGCATGTATTCGCAGGTCGGCAATGCATCTCCGGCCTATTGTACCGGTGTCGGCAAGGCGGCGCTCTCCGCGCTCGACGATGCCGAGCTAGACGCGAGAATCTCAAGCCTCGAATATCGCCCTTATACCGAGCAGACGCTTCGCAACGTCTCGGAGCTGCTTTTCGATGTTTCGGAAATCAGGAAGCGGGGTTATGCATTCGATCTCGAGGAGCATGAAAGCGGCATTTGCTGCGTTGCCGCGCCGATCCGTTCCGACGATGGGCATATGCTGGCCGGCGTCTCGGTGACCGGCCCGGCCTATCGCGTCACACTGGAAAAGTTGCAGGCATGGGCGCCTTTGGTGGTTGCTGCTGCTGATTCGATCATGGCGGACATGCGCAACCGCATGGGGCCTAAGCGCTGACTCCATAAATTTCGCGCGACAGCTGTCGGAAACTCGCGGATTTAATGCTGTTGATGCCTGATCTTAGCGAAATTGCTCGTTTATCTTGAATTTTACTGTTGAGATATGCGGAAGAACTGCCATTATCCGCAAGTGATTATTGGAACCATATAGGATTTGGCGAGGTGTTAAGCGGACATAATAGTAACGGGCGTTGATGCAGTCGTGATTTTGGAAAACTTATATTTTGCCGAGCGGCTGAGACCGGCTGCCGTACGATAATCGTGAGGGACAAGAGACGGAAGTTTCGTATTTTTTTCCTCTTTTACATAAAGAAGACTGATGATGGCGGCATTGATACAGGCGGGCATGTCCCCTCGTGGCGAGGACTTTATCGAGGAAATCAGCAGGCTTAAGACGCAGTTCGATGTGTTCCGTTTCATGAAGGGGCTGACGGAGGCCTATCGTTGCCGGGCCTTCATGGTGCTCAATCTGCCGCCTATTACGTCCTCGGACCTGCAGAGCAATTCAGTCATCAACAATTGGCCGGCAGAGCTGCTGTCGATCTACGATCAGGAAAATCTGTTGTCGACCAGCCCCGCGCTGCAGCGTCTGCGCGGCTCTACGCTGCCCTTTCTTTATGAGGTGGCGACAAGCCCCAATCGCGAGCAGAGCAAATCGCAGCTCGTGGTCGCTCTGTTCGAACGGTTCCGCATGACGCGCTTCGTCTATTTTCCGACGCATGATGCCTCCGGTCTTCGCGGCGCGGTTTGTTTGGCTGGTGATCGCGAGCTCTTTTCGATGGAGGAAGTCAAGGACCTTTTCTATATAGCAGTTCACGTCTACGACCGGCTTGCGGAAATCCGCAATCTCGATGTTCGCGTCGTCGATGCCCTGACCGACCGGGAGATCGATTGCCTGAACTGGACGGCCGCCGGAAAGACCAGCGCCGAGATCGCCGAAATCCTGTCTCTATCCGAACATACGGTCAATCATTACCTCAACCGCGCCACCAAGAAGCTCGACACCGTCAACCGCACTCAGGCTGTCGCCAAGGCTTTGCGCGTTGGATTGATCAAATAATGACGTCGTCGTCTCGACGCAATGACCGAGATTCGAGCAGCGTGTGAATGAATTTTGTGCGCTGCGAATAAAATATGATGAAGCCTGCGGCGATGATCGATCACGTCGATTCAGGCGGACCAGCGAATAACCAATTGAAATACCTTAATTTCCCGGACTTCCTGAAAACTGGCACGCTTCCTGCTTATGAAAAGACAGAGGTCCAGAGGGGACTTTGATAACAGCGCCGATGAAACGTGCGCGGATCAAACGACCGTCGCCGATGCCCGTCGCCACAGCTTCTCCCGGCGAGGGGATCGGCGGCGGTTGTTGCTCATTTAACACGCTTAGCAAATTCGGGCGCGCTTGTGGGACGATTTTCGCGCGTTTGCCCTATTCCTTTCAGCCGAGTGTTCTATGTCGGCCCGCGATCATGTCTTCCCGAATTGGGAGCGCGTTGCGGCTGGTAAGGGTCCTTTATGGACCCGGCGGACCTGCCGGCCGCAACGAAGACGCATTTTATCGACGGCGTCCCGAATTTCGTTTGGCGAAGTCCCGCCTCTCTACTATCTAAGCCAGAACGATTTCGGAAAGCGTGCGCTCCCTGCGGCGCTGCCGAAAAGGATTCTGCAGTGAGGATGAAATGGCAGACATCACCAAGGAACACGTGCTGGAAACGTTGAAGACGGTTCGCGGCCCGGACCTGGAGCACAACATCGTCGAACTCGGCATGGTGTCGGATGTCTTCATCTCCGATGGCAAGGTCTATTTCTCCATCACCGTACCCGCCGAGCGCGCCAAGGATCTGGAGCCGATGCGTCTTGCCGCCGAGCGGGTCGTCAAGGATATGCCCGGTGTCAAGGGCGCCCTGGTCGCGCTGACGGCCGACAAGAAGGCTGGCGCCCCGACGCCTCGGCCCGCGCCTGCGCAAGCTGGCCCGCAAGGTCATTCCCATTCGCATCCTCATCAGCACGCGCCGCAACAGCCGCCCCGCGCCGCCAAGATCGGTGTTCCGGGCGTCAAGGCCATCATCGCGGTCGCCTCGGGCAAGGGCGGCGTCGGCAAATCGACGACGGCGGTCAATCTGGCGCTGGGGCTGCTTGCCAACGGCCTGAAGGTCGGCATCCTGGATGCCGATATCTACGGCCCTTCGATGCCGCGCCTCCTGAAGATTTCCGGACGTCCCACCCAGATCGATGGGCGCATCATAAATCCCATGGAGAATTATGGCCTCAAGGTCATGTCGATGGGCTTCCTCGTCGAAGAGGAAACGGCGATGATCTGGCGCGGGCCGATGGTGCAATCGGCGCTATTGCAGATGCTGCGCGAAGTCGCCTGGGGCGAGCTCGACGTGCTCGTGGTCGACATGCCCCCTGGCACCGGGGACGTGCAGCTCACCATGGCGCAGCAGGTGCCGCTTGCCGGCGCCGTCATTGTTTCGACGCCGCAGGATCTGGCGTTGATCGATGCGCGCAAGGGACTAAACATGTTCCGCAAGGTCGAGGTTCCCGTTCTCGGCATCGTCGAAAACATGAGCTACTTTATCGCCCCGGATACTGGTGCGCGCTACGACATTTTCGGTCATGGTGGCGCTCGTAAGGAAGCCGAGCGCATCGGCGTGCCTTTCCTCGGGGAAGTGCCGCTGACCATGGGCATCCGCGAGACTTCGGATGCCGGCACGCCGCTGGTCGCGGCCGAGCCGAACGGAGTGGTTGCCGGCATATATCGCGAGATCGCGGCTAAGGTCTGGACGCAAGTGGCAAGCACGCCGCAGCGAGCGGCACCGTCGATCGTATTTGAATAATTCACAAAGACATCTGGGCTTTCCGTATAGTGACGGATTGTCTTGTTGGCATCCTGTGCTATGACTTCGCAAGTTTAGCCAAACTGCGGTGAAATCGCGCGATGAAGAGGTTGTGACTTGATTCTTTGCGAGCTTTGCTGCATATGCGCCGCCGGTGTGGAACTGGTCGAGCATTTCCGATGACCGCCCTCCGCCGCATGGTGGTTTTATTTCGTCCGAGCAGGCGGCTTGGCCAGGACGGGCGAAGGATTGGTACAGCAGCGCAATGGAACATGGACACGGATTCCCGGCCGGACCGGCGGGATACGACCGGGGTTTTATGAGCTTTTTTCATTGGCCATTGGCGGGATCGCGGCAAGCGCGTGCAAGGCGCCTTGATAGCGGCTTCGTCTCCGCCGCTGCGGGAGCGAGCAGTTGATAACTGCCTATTGCTCAGACCAGAAGCCGCTCGAGCTTCCCGATCTTTCAGCTGCATCCCGGCTGCCGGACAATGCCGTCTGGATCGACATGGTCGAGCCGTCCCGCGAGGAGGAGGCCAGCATCGAGCGCCTGCTTGGCCTTGAAGTGCCGACCCGCGAGGACATGAAGGACATCGAGCCATCGAGCCGCCTCTATGTCGAAAACGGCTCCGTCTTTCTCACGGCCTCGCTGCTGTGGAAGGCCGACACCAATCTGCCGATGCTCACCGATGTCGCCTTTATACTGACGGGACATCGGCTGGTCACCATCCGCTATGCGCAGCCGAAGTCCTTCGCGCTCTTCATCGCAGCGCTGCAGCGCATTCCGCAGGAGCGGCGCACAGGTGTCGCGCTTCTTGCCAAGCTTCTCGAAACCATCGTCGACCGTACCGCCGAGGTCCTTGAACAGACGGTGGCGGGTATCGATATATTGTCGGTGCACGTGTTCGGCGATCGTGTAAAGAAGATCCGCCGCCCGGCGAACTATCTGGAAGAAAAGCTCAAGGACATCGCAGGCTATCACCGTACGCTCAGCAAGGTACGTGACAGCCTGAGTTCGCTGTCCCGGTTGCTGACCTTTCTTCATACCATCCCCGCCATGCAGCAGGACCACGAGGCCAGGGAACTGTGTCGCAACGTCTCGCGGGATGTCCAGTCACTGTCGGAGCATGCATCTTTCGTTGCGGGAAACATCACCTTCCTGCTGGATGCATCGCTCGGGCTGATCAATATCGAGCAGAACGCCATCATCAAGATCTTTTCGATCGCTTCGGTGGTGTTTCTGCCGCCGACGCTCGTGGCGTCCGTCTATGGCATGAATTTCGAGCATATGCCCGAACTGCACTTTGCCTACGGTTACCCGACATCGTTGTTGTTGATGGTGGTTTCCGCCATCGTTCCGTTTTTCTTTTTTCGCTGGAAAGGCTGGCTCTGAGAGTCTAGTGATCCTGAATGTCTAACGAAACCCATCATTCTCCCGACGGGAAAATGAACGCTCGTAAGCTCGCATACCTCGCCCTCGGCTCGATCGGCGTTGTTTATGGCGACATTGGTACGAGCCCGCTTTATGCCTTTCGCGAAGCATTGAAGCCGGTGGCGGCCGACGGTCTCACGCGCGGCGAAGTCATCAGCGTCGTGTCGCTGATGTTCTGGACGCTGACCATCATCGTCACGATCAAATATGTCCTTTTTCTGCTGCGTGCGGATAACGACGGCGAAGGCGGCACCTTGTCGCTGCTGGCGCTGTTGATGAAGACGGCGAATGGCCACACGGCCATCCTGATGCTGCTGGGCCTCCTGGGTGCCGCGCTCTTCCTCGGTGATGCGATGATCACTCCGGCGCTTTCCGTTCTCTCCGCTGTTGAGGGTCTGAAGCTCGTCACCCCGAAGCTGTCCGATTATATCGTGCCGATATCGGTGGCCATCCTGGCACTGCTTTTTGCGATCCAGTCACATGGTACCGGCGCGGTCGCCCGCTTCTTCGGCCCGATCACGGCGCTTTGGTTCATTGTTATGGGCCTAGCCGGCATCATGCATATTTCCGATGATTACAGCATTCTGGCAGCGCTCAATCCCTGGTATGCCGTGAGCTTTCTGATGCGGGAGGGCTTCCTCGGCGTCGTCGTTCTCGGTGCCGTGTTCCTGACGGTGACGGGCGCGGAAGCGCTCTATGCAGACCTCGGCCATTTCGGCCGGCGTCCTATCCAGTGGGCTTGGTTCGTGCTGGTGTTTCCGTCCCTCACGCTGAACTATTTTGGCCAGGGAGCGCTTGTTCTGCGCGATCCTATGGCCATGTCGGACCCGTTCTTCCTGATGTATCCGCATTGGGCGATCCTGCCGGTGGTCATTCTTGCCACCATGGCGACGATCATCGCCAGCCAGGCCGTCATCACGGGTGCTTTCTCGCTCACGCGTCAGGCGATTCACCTCGGCTTCCTGCCGCGCATGGAAATCCTCTTTACCTCCGAGACCAATACCGGGCAGATCTTCCTGCCATCGGTCAATACTGTCCTGTTCTTCGGTGTCATCTTCCTCGTACTGGCCTTCAAGACCTCGGACGCGCTGGCAACGGCCTATGGTATTTCGGTGACCGGCGCGATGGTCGTCACATCGATCATGGCATTTGAATTCGTCCGGGTCCGCTGGAATTGGACGCTGCCGATGGCGGTTGCCGTGCTCACGCCGCTTTTGCTGCTGGAATTCGTCTTCCTCGGCGCCAACCTCCTGAAGATCCACGACGGCGGCTATGTTCCGGTCATGATCGCAACGGCCTTCACGGTGATCATGTGGACCTGGCGCCGCGGCACCTCGATCCTAATGGAAAAGACGCGGCACACCGATATCCCGCTGTCCTCCTTCGTCAGTTCCATCGAGCGCAAGAGCGATCATTCGCCCGCGCATGTGCCCGGTACGGCAATCTTCCTGACCAGCGATCCAGAATCTGCGCCCGCCGCGCTGCTGCATAATCTGAAGCACAATCACGTCCTGCACGACAAGAACGTCATCCTGACGATCCGCACCATCAACAAGCCGCGCGTCGCCCAGGAAGATCGTTATACGGTCGAGAAGGTTTCGGACCGTTTCTCGCGCGTCGAACTGCGCTTCGGCTTCATGGAATCGCAGAATGTCTCGCAGGCACTCGCGACCCTGCGCAAGACGGGCCTGAAGTTCGACATCATGTCGACCTCCTTCTATCTCGGCCGGCGCAAGCTGGTGCCGGATGCGAAATCCGGCATGCCGCACTGGCAGGACCGGCTCTATATCGCGCTCGCCAACGCGGCGACCGACCCCTCTGACTATTTCCGCCTGCCTGCCAACCGCGTTGTGGAACTCGGTTCGCACGTCATCATCTGACGCAGATATTCTTGCTGGTTGTTCAAAGGCCCGGTGGATATCCGCCGGGCCTTTTCATTTTTCTATTGCGCAAGCGGGGTGCTGGCCTATTCAATTTAAAGGCGAAAGTGATGCAATGCTCTCCGGGGGAGGCGAACGCAGATGCTCAGACAGACTTTATCCATCGCCCGGAATAATCCGGCATTTTACGTGATATTCGTGTTGTGTTCGGTTGTCGCTTCGATTTTCGATGAGTATTCCGGGAAATCCGCGACGGCAGGCGTGACTTTCTTCCTGTCGAGCATGTTGGCGATGAATGTACAGAGCTCCGTTCTACGCAATCTGAATTTCACCGCGGCGGCTAAGGCCGGAAAGCTTCCGATCGGTGGATATATGTTGAGGAGCCTCGCGCTGACGCTGCTTGCATTCCTGGTAATGTTGCCTGCCCTTGTTTTTCTTTTGAGCTCGGATGGTGTCGGCAAGACTTACTTCGGATTATGGGCAATGCTGGCATTTTTGGTAGTTTTCACCATTATCTTTTCACTCGCTGGCACGTGGTTGCCAGCGAAGCTCCATGGCACCAGCGCGAGTATAGGAGAGGCTTTGCGGAGAGGCCTCGCGCGTTTTCCGTCGACGGCATCTCTGGTATTCCTAGGGCTGGCCGTCCCGCTCGTCGCTGCGGTGATCGCCTTGGTTCTTGCGACTGACGTTGGGAGCGCGGATCTTATCGCGAATGGTCGCTTGAATATCCCTGCTGTCGCGATCTCTTTGGGGTCCAACTTGCTGCAGGCCATTGGCTGGACTTATGTTTCAGTCGTTCTCGTGCGCCGATACATGGAGGCCGAACATATCGAGCCTCCGCCTGGAACAGAGTTGCTCACGGCTCTTACGTAATGGGCTGTTCAGGCATAGAGAATAGCGGCTTTGCGCGACAATCCTGACGCCTTGTGTATCGGGTATGATGACACTTGTCTTGCGCGTTTTGCGCGCCGTCACATTCATAACCATAGATTCGCCCGAATTAACCATCCATCAAGGTTAATGGGAGATTATTCCGGCTCCTAGTTTCGAGTGCCGTTTGGAGTCCGGTGTTGTCTCGCTCGCGTTCCGTCAGCCGCAAGTCGCGGTTCCTGCCACAAAATTGGACCTCTCCAGCCGTCTTCGGGCTTTGCGCCTGGCTTATTTTTCCATCGACAGCAGCCTATGGTGATCTTGCCGGTCTGCTTGCCGGTATCGACAGGGAAGGGGCCAACTGGCGCATGGTGATGACCGACTCGCCAGCCGGCTCCACCCATCAGGCGGAACTGGCCTTCGGTGA
Organism: Rhizobium pantanalense; assembly: GCF_030182525.1. NCBI lineage: Bacteria > Pseudomonadati > Pseudomonadota > Alphaproteobacteria > Hyphomicrobiales > Rhizobiaceae > Rhizobium > Rhizobium pantanalense. The sequence continues at coordinate 20,542 of NZ_JAQJCH010000016.1, read as the reverse complement.
TGTCAAGGCCTCTGCCGCCATTGGAGATGGCGGTCTGGTGTTGCCGGACGGGCGCCGCGTCGCGTTTCAATCCGAAGCCAAGGGCAGCGATCCCCGGCCCGATGAGGACCGCATCAACCGGCAGGACAAGAAAGGCAGGGTGGTGGCCATCACGCCGATGCAGCCGCCGAAGGATTTTTCCGCAGGCTCGGTGCTGCAGCGCCAGAGCATGCTGCTTCGGCCGGAATCGGCAACCGGCGAGCGCACGGCATTCCTGAAGCCGACGCTCGGCGGCAAGGAAATCCAGATTGCCACCGCCTTCTATAAGAAAGAGCCGCCGAAGCCGGACGAGAGCGTGCCGGCCTATATCGCCAATCTGGTCACCAATCAGAATGCCGATGTTCTGGCGGCGGCCTATGCCTCGCCGGCGCCGGACTATGCTCGTGTCTCGCCCTTCGATTCCATTCTCGCGAAGGATCAGGACGACGAGGGCCGCTTCGTGCCGGAGATCGGCCCGAAGGATCATGCCTGGGCCGCCAATGTCCTGCCGCCATCGGTTTTCTCGCCCGACGAGCAGCAGTGCCTTGCCACCGGCATCTATTTCGAGGCGAGGGGCGAGTCCGTCAAAGGACAGGCGGCCGTTGCACAGGTCATCCTCAACCGTGTCCGCAACCCGGCCTACCCGAAGACCATTTGCGGCGTCGTTTATCAGAACGAGGATTGGACCAACGCTTGCCAGTTTTCCTTCGCCTGCGACAACGTCAAGGAGCGCGTCAATTCTCCCGAACACTGGCGTATTGCGCGTCAGGTCGCCATCGCCGTGACCGCCGGCAAGATCTGGCTGCCGGAAGTCGGTTCCGCCACTCACTATCATGCTGTCTATGTCCGGCCGAAATGGGCTGCCGACATGGTGAAGGTCGGCCGCATAGGCATGCACATCTTCTACAGGACCTATGGCGGCGGCTGGAGCTGAGGCGGCCAGTTCCGGCAGATTGATACCGTGGGCGAGGTCGCTTCTTCTGGCAAAAAAGCCACAGGAAAGCATGGGCTGAAGAGGATTCTTCGGCTCAGTTTTCGGTCAATATGGCTCTTTCGCTCTAAGCTCATGATTTAATTGGGCTAATTTATGGCTGGACAGATGACGCCTACGCCTTGACTATGCTTTTTCCTAAAACTATGTTGCGCGCGACTTCAAAACGGGCCGAAAGGTGGCGAAACCTGCTGTTCGTTTACGCGTTGACCGGGGTACAGGGATTGCGCGCAACGAAAATGGGGAGGATGCCACTATGACGGATGACCGCGACGAAGGTCTGGAACAGCGGCGAGCGCAGCTGGGAGCTGAATTGGCGACCAAGCGTGCTGCGGTGAGAGAGGATGAACGCGGGGAGGTTCGCGCCGAGGAAAGCCGTAAGGGTTATGCTCAGGCGATGAAGCTTTCCAGCGAGTTCATAGCCGCAATCATCGTTGGCGCCGTTCTGGGCTATGTCTTCGACCGTTTTGTCGGTACGGCGCCGTGGGGCATGATTATCTTGCTGCTTCTCGGATTTTGTGCCGGCGTTTTGAATGTGCTGCGCTCTGCGGGCAAGGTGGCGACACCGGTGCCGGGCGAGGGCGGGCCTAATAAGAAATGAGCGGAAGCAACGCTGCGGCGCTGTTTCCAGATGAGAAGCATCCGCTCGGTGGAGCGGAAAAATGAAAGAGAACAAGCGGTGGCAAACGATCCTACCCATCAGTTCCTGATCTTCAAGATTATCCCGATCGACATCGGCGGAATTGATTTTTCGTTCACCAACGCCTCGCTGTTCATGGTTGCCTCCGCAGTGCTCTCTGCAGGCTTCCTTTATTTCGCCAGTGCGCCGCGCGGTGTCATTCCGACGCGCTCGCAGTCGGTGGCGGAAATGGCCTATGAGTTCATCGCCTCGATGTTGAAAGAAGGGGCGGGGACAAAGGGAATGAAGTTTTTCCCGCTGGTCTTCTCTCTCTTCATGTTCGTGCTGACGGCGAACCTGCTCGGTCTTGTTCCTTATTTCTACACCGTCACCAGCCAGATTGTCGTGACGCTGGCGCTCGCACTGCTCGTCATCTTTACCGTTATTTTCTACGGCTTGATCAAGCATGGTTTCGGCTTCTTCAAGATCTTCGTTCCTGAGGGTGTTCCGGGTGTTCTTCTGCCGCTGGTGGTGGCGATCGAGATCATCTCCTTCCTGTCCCGTCCGGTTTCGCTCTCCGTTCGTCTTTTCGCCAACATGCTGGCCGGTCATATCACGCTCAAGGTGTTCGCAGGCTTCGTCGCCTCGCTCGGAGCCCTCGGCGCGCTCGGTATCGGCGGAGCTGTTCTTCCTCTTATCATGACCGTCGCCCTCACCGGTCTCGAGTTCCTTGTCGCCTTCCTTCAGGCTTACGTTTTTGCGGTGCTGACTTGCATGTACCTCAACGACGCAATCCATCCGGGTGGCCACTAAGGATAAAGACATTGGCGTCTAACGGGCGTCAGTCATTCACCGCACAACCATTTCAAAGGAGTTCAACATGGACGCGGAAGCAGCAAAGTTCATCGGCGCAGGTTTGGCTTGCTTTGGTATGGCCGGCACGGCTCTCGGCCTCGGCAATATCTTCGGCAGCTACCTGTCCGGCGCACTGCGCAACCCGTCGGCTGCTGACAGCCAGTTCGGCCGTCTGGTATTCGGCTTCGCCGTTACGGAAGCTCTGGGCATCTTCTCGCTGCTCGTCGCTCTCCTCCTGCTCTTCGCCGTCTGATATCAGCGGCGTCATAGATCACGGTTCGCGGGCAGCGAGCCGTGATTCTTTGTATTTGCAGACCACCTGGAGGTGAGCATGTTTGTGACCCCGGCATATGCTGAAGAAGCACCGCCGGCCGCCGGAGCGGTGCACACGGAAACGGGTGCGCCGAATGAAGGCCATCACGGCGGCGTATTCCCGCCGTTTGACCATACGACGTATCCGTCACAGCTGTTTTGGCTGGTGATCACCTTCGTCATCTTCTACGTGGCCATGCAGAAGATCGTTATTCCGCGCGTTGGCACCATTCTGGAAAGCCGGCACGACCGGATCGCCCAGGATATCGAAGAGGCCTCGCGTCTGAAGGCTGAAGCCGACGCCGCCGTCGCGACCTATGAAAGCGAATTGGCCGCTGCGCGCGCCAAGGCGAATTCCATCGGCGCCACTGCCCGCGATGCCGCCAAGGCCAAGGCCGAAGAGGATCGCAAGGCGATCGAGGCAAGCCTGGCTGAGAAGCTCAAGGCCGCAGAAGGTCGCATTGCTGAAATCAAGGCGAAAGCCTTCGGCGATGTCGGTGCAATTGCCGAAGAGACGGCCAGTGCTGTCGTTGAGCAGCTGGTCGGCAATGTCGCCGGCAAGGCCGATGTCGCCTCTGCGGTTGCAGCCGCTGCCGCCAAGCAGGAGGGCTGATCCATGGAATTCGCTTTCGACAACACCTTCTTCGCGTTTGTCAGTCTTCTCATCTTCCTCGGCCTGATCGTTTACCTCAAGGTTCCGGGCATGATGGCAAAGTCGCTGGACGACCGCGCCGATCAGATCCGCAACGAGCTGGCGGAAGCCAAGCGCCTGCGCGAAGAGGCCCAGCACCTGCTGGCCGAATATCAGCGCAAGCGCAAGGAAGCCGAGGCCGAAGCAGCACATATCGTTGCCGCGGCCGAGCGCGAAGCGGAAATGCTGACGTCCGAGGCTCGCAAGAAGACCGAGGAATTCGTTGCCAACCGCACGGCTTTGTCCGAGCAGAAGATCAAGCAGGCCGAAGCCGATGCGATGAAGGCGGTCCGCTCCGCAGCCGTCGACCTCGCGATCGCCGCTGCTGAATCGGTGCTTGCCAAGAAGGCCGATGGCAGCGTCCAGTCCGGTCTCTTCAACGATGCCATCAAGGAAGTGAAGACGCGGCTGAATTAAGCCCTGGGAATATCGAAATTCGAAAGAGCCCCGCTTCGGCGGGGTTTTTTATTTCCGCACTGCCGGGTTGATCATTGCCGGAACCAACAGCAAAATCATAAGATTGAAGGAGGGGCGGATGCAGGCAGCGACAGGCGATGAACCGTTTCGTCAAGGCGATTTCATCGTGAGACCTGCTGCGGCATGGACACCGGGTGTGCACGCCTTGTTGGCTGCGCTGCATCGGTATGGATTCAATGCAGCTCCGATTTCAGCTGGATATGACGGTGCCTGGGAGCGGGTAACCTATCTGCCCGGAGACACCGGCGATCTCGATGACCGCACTGACATGCGCAGCGAAATGGCGCTGCGGTCGGCTGCATCGCTGCTGCGTCGCTATCACGACTGTTCTAGCTTGTTCGCAAAAGGCCTTGAGGCCGATCATACGTGGCAACTGCCGGCCCGCTCGCCCTGCGAGGTCATCTGCCATGGGGATTTTGCCCCCTACAATGTCGTCCTGAACGATGGCGAAGTGGCCGGTATCATCGATTTCGAGGCTGCGCATCCCGGTCCGCGAATGTGGGATCTGGCCTATGCCGTCTATCGCTGGGCACCGCTGTCTTCCGGCGTCGCCATCAAGGGAATGGACACACTTGCCGCCCAAGTCGATCGTGCCCGCATCTTTACCGATGCCTATGGCTTGTCCATTGCCGAGCGTCCTTCGTTGCCTGGAATCATCGTCGAGCGGCTTGAGGCTCTATTGGCTTTCATGGAACGGGAAGCTGCCCGCGGCATCGAGAGATATCGCCGGAATCTCCAGGAAGGACATGATTGCATCTACAGGGAAGATGTTGCCTATATCAGAAAGCGGTCGGCTGAAATCGTTTCGGGGCTGACGGGCTGAGTTTCAGACAGTCTCTTTGCGCAGCGGGCGGAAGCTCATGCGGTGCAGCGAGCAGGGGCCATGTTGCTCGATGCCGGCGCGATGCTGCGGAGTGCCGTAGCCGGCATGGGCTGCAAAACCATAGGCCGGAAAGACAATGCCTGCGCGTGTCATCATCCGGTCGCGGGTCACTTTGGCAACTATCGATGCGGCAGCGATGGAGAAGGAGCGCGCGTCTCCCTTGACGACGGCCTTTCCCGGGCAGGCAAGCCCAGCTGGCACATCGAGCCCGTCGGTCAGCACATAGCTTGCGGGCACGGCAAGCCCACAAATGGCACGGCGCATCGCATCGAGGCTTGCCTTGCGGATATCGGTCGTATCGATACGACCGGCACTCGACGAGGCGATAGAGACCGTTGCTGTTGCGAGAATCTCCACGAACAACTCTTCGCGTCTGGCCGCGGTCAGCTGTTTGGAATCGTTTAGCCCATTCGGGATACGCTCTGGATCGAGAATGACGGCGGCCGCCACGACCGGTCCCGCAAGCGGGCCTCGGCCGGCCTCATCTGCCCCGGCAACCGGCCAATGGCCGGCCCGTCGTGCGATCAGCTCCAGCTCGAAAGTGGGAACGAGCGGGTTATCCTCGAAGAGCATTGGAGAATCGGGTGATGTGCTGCGTGTCATGCGGCGAAGCTCGCACACCACCCGATCTCCTGCAAGCCCCCGGTGGATCATGGCGGCGAAGCCAGGGGCTTTTCCAGCGGGGTCGGGGAAACCCGCAAGGAATATCAAAGCAGCGACAACTGGACGCCGCTGCCATCGGGCGGCACGAACAGGTCGTCGCGCAATGCGATATTGCGGCGCGTAAGTTCTAGCCGGCGCGTCGCCATCTCGAAGCGGCGGCTGATCTGCCAGGCATAGGGCCCGGCACCCTTCATGCGCTTGCCGAACTCCGCATCGTAATCCTTGCCGCCGCGCATCGAGCGGATCAGCGACATGACGTGGCGATAGCGATCCGGATAATGCTGCAGCAGCCAATCGCGAAAGAGCGGGCTCACCTCCAGCGGCAGCCGCAGGATGACATAGCTTGCCTCCTGTGCGCCGGCGGCCTTGCCGGCGTCCAGGATACGCTCGATTTCATGATCGTTGAGGGCAGGGATAATCGGCGCCACCATGATCGCGGTGCGGATGCCGGCCTCGTTCAAAGCCTGGATCGCCTCCAGCCGCCGTGGCGGTGTCGCTGCCCGTGGCTCCATGGTGCGCGCCAGCTTGCGGTCGAGCGTCGTCACCGACAGCCCAACCCGCACCAGGTTCTTGGCGGCCATCTCCTTCAGAATATCGATATCGCGCATGACCAGCGCCGACTTGGTGACAATGGCAACCGGATGGTTCGCCCGGTTCAGCACTTCGAGGATCTGGCGCATGATCCGCCATTCCTTCTCGATCGGCTGATAGGGGTCGGTATTGGTGCCGATGGCAATCACGCGCGGCTTGTAGCCGGGCTTTGCCAGTTCGCGCTCCAAAAGCTTGGCGGCATCCGGCTTGGCAAACAGCTTCGATTCGAAATCCAGCCCGGCAGACAGCCCCATATAGGCATGCGTCGGCCGCGCGAAGCAGTAGATGCAGCCGTGCTCGCAGCCGCGATAAGGGTTGATCGATCGGTCGAAGGGAATATCGGGAGATTCGTTGCGGGTAATGGCCGTGCGCGGCTTCTCCACCTGCACTTCGGTCTTGAAGGGCGGCAACTCTTCCCAGCTTTGCCAGCCGTCGTCGAAGGCTTCGCGCTGCTGCGGCTCGAACCGGCCGCTCGGGTTCAATCCGGCGCCGCGCCCACGCCGGCGCTCGACGTCGACCCTGAGACCGGCATCGGCGATCAAAGCATTGGCAACATCTGCCGTATTGGCAGGCGCGAAAGCGGCCTGCCCTGCAAGGGACTGCTCGTTCATCGGTAGCTCCAGGGCGGCTCATGCCATCGCATGCCGCGTCTAAGATGATTAAATTCCTATCCGACAAATGAGAACATTGCAAGAACAAAAATCCGCGACCGTCATTTTCCATCTCATTCACGGGAGGCATTCGGCGCTGCCAGCTGTGAGAATTGTCGGCCGCTTATGATGCTTTTCTTAAACGCTCCAGCCTGAGGGTTCGGTGCTGGCAATAAATTATGCGGCGCTCTATAAATGGGCGATGTTGACGGTCATCATCGAATGCCAGGATCACGAACCCGAGCTGGCGCAGACATTGGCGGCATTGGTGGCAGGCGCGGTCGAAGGGCTGGTCAGCGACGTGGTCGTGCTCGATCACGGTTCCAGGGACGGCACATCGAAGGTGGCCGATGCTGCAGGCTGCCGCTTTTATTCGCAGTGGGATATCAAGGATATATTGCGGTCTGCGAGGGGCGAATGGTTGCTGCTGGTCGAGCCCGGCGCGCGGCCGCAAGCCGGCTGGATCGATGAGATCGCCGAATATGTCTCGCTGAATAAGGTGCCGGCGCGCTTTACAGCATCGCGCGGCTATCGTCGCCCGTTTCTGAAGCGAATCGGCCGCCGTACGGCGCCGCTGGAACTGGGTTTGCTGCTTTCCAAGCACCAGGCGATCGCCGTCGCCAGATCGGGCATGGGGCTGGCGGAGTTCGCCAAGGGACAGAAGGGCCGACGGCTTTCAAGCGAGCTCATTCCGTCCTGGGTGGCACGCGCGGCGCGATAGGGCCTAGCGTTCCGCAGATTCCATTTGTAAACGCGCGAATAGCTGCGATAATTTGCGTGTGGCGGCACCTTATGCGTGTCGCGTCAGGCGGCCGACCATGAAGATGCCGATATCAGGCGGAGCTGGTCAGCGGAACTCTCCTTTTTCGCCGGGATTTCGGCGAAAGGAGGTGCGTTATGAAACGCACGATGCTCTACCGCCTCATAGCAACGATCTTCGTTGCAAGTGCAACTCTTTTCCCCGGCATTGCCGCCGCTCAGGTGACCTTGGCCTGCGCTCAACGCGTCGATATCGTCGCGTTTCTTGGCAACCATCTTTCGGAAAAGCTTTCGGCCGTCGGCAAGCTCGATCAGAGCACGATTGTTGAGATCTACGCCGCCGAGGGCGGCAACTGGACACTGCTGATGAGCGATGTATCCGGCCGGAGCTGCATCATTCTTACCGGCGATTCTTGGGAATCAATTCCTGTCCTGCCGAAGGCATGAGCGGCGCACAATATCGCGGCGAGCAGAAGATCTATCTCGAGCCGGCGCCGCGCTTCAGATGCTCGTCGAGGCGCGGCATGATCTCCACGAAATTGCAGGGCATGTGACAATAGTCGAGTTGCGCCTTCAAGATGCCGTCCCATGCATCCTTGCAGGCGCCAGGCGAACCCGGCAGTACGAAAATGAAGGTGGCATTGGCCACACCGCCGGTCGCTCGTGACTGGATCGTCGCCGTGCCGATCTTGTCGTAGGAAATGCGATGAAAGACCTCGGAAAACCCATCCATCCGCTTCTCGAACAAAGGCTCCAGCGCTTCCGGCGTAACGTCTCGGCCGGTGAAGCCAGTTCCGCCGGTGGTGATCACGACGTCGACCGCATCATCCTTCGTCCAGGCTTCCACCTGCGCGCGGATGCGCTCTTTGTCGTCTGGCACGATGGCGCGGGCAGCAAGCCTGTGACCCGCCTCCGCAATGCGGGCAACCAGCGTATCGCCGGATTTATCGTCAGCGAGCGTGCGTGTATCGGAAACGGTCAGCACGGCGATGCCGACGGGAATGAAGGATCTTTCGTTGCCTGACGCCGCCATCATGCCTCTCCCGCGATCGTTTCGGTTACCTGGAAATACCAGTCCGGCCGCTGCCTGTGAAGCGAAGCGGCGGCGGCCGTCGCCTGTTCGATATCGTTGAAAATACCGAAGCACGTCGCACCGGAGCCGGACATGCGCGTCAGGATTGGGGATTCGCTTTCGATCAAGCCGGAAAGCACACCAATCTCGCCGCAGATTGAGCGCGCCGGCGGTTCGAGATCGTTGCGCAGCGTCTTGATCGTGTCGATCCATTCGCCGTGTCCCTGTGGCATCTGCGATGGAAACAAGAGCGGCGGGTTGTCCTTGCGGGTGAGCTGCCGGAACACATCCGATGTCGAGACGCCGACAAGCGGATTGCCGAGAACCATGGCAAAGGCGGGAAATTCTGGCAACAGGTCGATTGCCTCGCCGATGCCGCGCGCGACCAGCGGCTGGCTGGCAAGGCACATCGGCACATCGGCGCCAAGCTTCAAGGCGATGGTCTTGACTGTCGCCTCCGGAAGGGTAACGCGCCATAGCCGCATCAGCCCGCGCAAGGTCGCCGCCGCATCCGCCGAGCCGCCGCCGATGCCGGATGCGATCGGTAGATTCTTTTCCAGATGAATATGGACTGAGGGAGCATCGAAGCCGGAAGATTTGGCTGCCTGCCGCAAGAGATCGCGCGCCTTGAGAACGAGATTGTCGCCGGCCTCGGCATCGGCGGAAAGCAACGGGCCAAACCGTCCGGAAAGGCTGAAATCATCATCCTCGCTTGCGCGAAAGAAAAGACGGTCGCCATAGCGGGCAAAGCTGACGAGCATGTCGAGCAAATGATAGCCATCGGCTCGGCGGCCCGTAACATGCAGTGCAAGATTGATCTTTGCGGGCGCCTCTTCCGTGAGGTCGAAAGCGCCCGCAGCCAAGATCGTGCTCATGGAATCTTAGGACTTCTTGTCGACCGGCACCGGAGCGTTCGTGTCGGGCGAGGGCGCGGGTGCTGGATCGGGCAGCTTGCTCTTGTCGACGGTCTTCGGATCGTTGTCGAGCGGCGGCAAGCCCTTCTCGACCTTTTCCTTGATCTTCGGAATATCGGCCTCTTCCGGCTTCGAAGCGAGCGCCCGATTCCATTGGTAGACGGCTTCGAGCTTGCGATTGACGCGCCAATAGGCGTCGCCGAGGTGGTCATTGATGGTCGGGTCGCCGGCCTTCAACTGTGCTGCCCGTTCCAGCTCGCTTACGGCATCGTCGAAGCGGTTGAGGCGGAAATAGGCCCAGCCAAGGGAATCGACGATATAGCCGTCGTCCGGCCTGAGATCGACGGCCTTCTTGATCATGTCCAGACCCTGGTCGAGGTTCATGTTCATGTCGACCCAGGAATAGCCGAGATAGTTCAGAACCTGCGGCTGATCCGGATTGAGCTCAAGGGCCTTCTTGAAGTTCGGCTCTGCATCCGCCCACTTCTTCAGCCGCTCATAGGCAATGCCGCGCTGAAAGAACACGGCCCAATCGCTGCGCTTCGGCACGGGGCCGATGATCTGCACGGCCTTGTCGTAATTGTCAGCCATGGACTGAAAGTCCTTGGCGTCGGAAAGCACGCTGCCATAGGCGAGATAGCTGCGGACATCGTTCGGATCGGAATCGATCAGCGCCTTCAGATGCTTGCGTGCATCGTCGACCTTGCCAGACTGGGCGAGCGCAAGGCCGAGCTGCAGCTCGGAGATGCGGGCCATCGGCGAGTCATCGGGCACCTTCTTGTAGAAGCCGATCGCGCGATCGGTCTGCTCCTGCTTTTCGGCCAGGCCGCCGAGCAGCACCAGCGTATCGGCTGCCTTGGGGTCGAGGGAGTTGGCGATCTGCAGGTAGAGCGAGACGACATCCTCGGCACCATCGCGGTTCAGCGCGGCACCGATGGTGAAGAGCACGGCGGCCGCACCCTCGCTGGCATTGGTGACCTGCTGGTTCGGCGTATCGCCCTTGCTGATGCTGTCGCGCAGCGCATTCAGCGGCGCATAATTGCTGACGAGATTGTCGCCGACGGAGATCGCATCCAGCGCCTTCTGCTTGTCGCCGGCCTTGGCTTCGAGGCGCGCAAGCGCCATGACGGCGCGCATGAAGGTGTCCGGTGCGGTCGCGCCGCCAGTCTTGTCGAGGATGGCATCGTTGAGATGCGAGCGTGCCGACTTCAGGTCGCCCAGCGTCAGTGCAATGGCGCCGGCATGATAGTTCTTGAAGATGTTGAACCAATCCGGGCCCTTCATCTTGTCGATCATCGAGATCGCTTCCTTGCCGCGGCCGGATCCGGCGCGCGCCCAGGCGGCGACCAGGTTGGTCATCATCCGGTCGAGATCGTTCGGACCATTATATTTGAGGATCTCTTGCGCGGTGCGGTATTCATGGCGGCGGATGGCGTCCATGCCGCGCACGATCGTCGTGACACGCTCGACCGAAGGATCGCTCTTCAACTCGTTGGCGTATTTGACGCCTTCTTCCAGATTGCCGTTCAGCAGCAGCGAGATCATGAGCCGCTGGCGAATTTCCGGATTGCTCGGATCGATCATCAGCGCCTTTTTGTAGAGCGCAATGGCAGTATCGTAGTCATGATCGACATCTGCGGTACGGGCGGAGAGGAACGCGCCTGCGAACGTATCGACACTATCCGGATCGAAAGAAGTGACCGGAGCACTGGCCTCCGGCGCTGCCGGCTTATCCTCTGCGCGCGCGCCAGTCAGGGCGGACACCGAAAGGATTGCCGCCAAGGCTACGCCCGAAAGGAAACGGATGGCAAGTCTCTGCCGCATTAGAAAGCCTTTCATCAAGGGAATGGCCGGCGACTTCGCCGGCGGCACAACGCATTCGTGTCAACTGATTCACAACAGGATGGCTTTTTTGAAGCGGCCCTGCAACAAATTCAGGCCGCCGCTATCAATTAACGCGTTCGATGCAGAAATCGATCACTTCCAGAAGTGCCGATTTCCAGGGCGTTTCCGGCAATGGCGCCAAGGCGTCGCGGGCAATGGTGCCGTAGTGTACGGCGCGGGCAATTGTGTCAGCCAGCGCGCCGTATTTCGTGATCAGGCCGAGGGCTTTTTCGAGATTCTCGTCGCTGTTATCGCCGGTTTCGATGGCCTCACGCCAGAAGGCGCGTTCCTTCTCGGTGCCGCGGCGATAGGCCAGAATCACCGGAAGCGTGATCTTGCCCTCGCGGAAATCGTCGCCGACATTCTTGCCGAGGTCGGCAGCCTTGCCGCCGTAATCGAGCGCATCGTCGACGAGCTGGAAGGCGAGGCCGAGATTGGTGCCGTAGGACTTCAGCGCATTACGCTCCGCCTTGCCGGCATTGGCGACGATCGGGCCGACTTCGGCTGCGGCGGCAAAAAGCGCTGCGGTCTTGGCGCGGATGACCGAGAGATAATCGTCTTCCGTCGTCTCCATGTTCTTGGAAACGGAAAGCTGCAGCACCTCGCCTTCGGCGATGACGCAGGCCGCCGAGGAGAGCACGTCGAGCGCTTCGAGTGAGCCGACTTCCACCATCATGCGGAAAGCCTGGCCGAGCAGGAAGTCACCGACCAGCACGCTTGCCTGGTTGCCCCAGATCATCCGGGCTGTGGACTTGCCGCGGCGCAGATCGCTTTCGTCGACCACATCGTCGTGCAGCAGCGTCGCTGTGTGCAGGAATTCGACCGATGTCGCGAGCTTAATGTGATTGTCGCCCTGATAGCCGTAAAGAGCGGCGGAGGCGATGGTCAGCATCGGCCGCAAACGCTTGCCGCCGGAGGAGATCAGATGCTCCGCAACCTCGGGGATCATCTGCACATCGGAGCCCGCCTTGGACAGGATAAGCTGATTGACGCGTTCCATGTCCGCCTTGGTCAGGTCCACCAATGGCTTGATGGATGCCAGTTTATTCTTGCTTTCTTCCAGCGGTATCACGACGCCCAACGATCCGGACTCCTGTTCATTTCCTGCAAAGCACAATAAGAAGGGGCGAAAGAGGCGGCAAGAGGCGAATTGTCTCGTCGCGTAAATTTGACAGGAATTCTAAGGCTTATGCACGAGCTGATCCGCACCAACGACCCGGTCCTCCTCTCATTCGCGGAGAGTCTGATGAAGGATGCAGGAATCCATTGCCTGGTGGCGGATCAGGCGATGAGCGTTCTGGAAGGTTCGCTCGGCATGCTGCCTCGACGCTTTCTGGTGGAGGAAGAGCGTGCCGATCTGGCCCGTCGCATCCTCATCGATGCCGGTCTCGGTGACGAGTTGCGCCCGGTGCGGACCTGAGGTCGGCCATGACCGGCAAGTCCTCCGAAACCATCGATGCCTTCCACCGCGGCGCTTTCCATGTCGTGCAGCCGAAGGGCAGGGGGCACCGCTCCGGCATGGATGCCATGTTGCTGGCGGCACTCGTCGCAGATGAGCGAATGATCCGGGTGGCGGATCTCGGTGCAGGTGCTGGAGCAGCCGGAATGGCCGTGGCCTCGAGACTCGATCGGGCGGAGGTCGTGTTGTTCGAGCGCTCGCCCGATATGACCGAGTTCGCACGCAAGAGCCTTTCGTTGCGGGAAAACGCCCGATTTGCCGACCGCGTCTCGGTCATCGAAGCCGATGTCACGCTGACCGGCAAAGACCGCAATGAAGCAGGCCTTGTCGACGACAGCTTTCATCATGTCATCATGAACCCGCCCTTCAACGATGCCAGCGACCGGCTGACGCCCGATGCCTTGAAGGCGGAGGCGCATGCCATGACGGATGGCCTATTCGAGAAATGGATCCGCACGGCAGGCGCGATCATGATCCCCGGCGGCCAGCTCTCGCTGATCGCCCGGCCGGAGTCGATCGGCGAGATCATAGCCGCCTGCGGCCGCCGCTTCGGCGGCATTGAAATCACGCCGATCCATCCCCGCGAAGGCGAGAGTGCGGTGCGTATCCTGGTGACCGCGATCAAGGGTTCGAGGGCGAGGCTTGCGCTGCGCGCGCCTTTGATCATGCACGGTGAAGGGACGCATAAATTCACCGATTTTGTCGATGATATGAACAACGGCCGCGCTTCGTATCCGCGCCGATAGCCATTCGGCCGCCCTCAGCGTCAGAGCATCAAATACGATCCGCAATATTGCGTTTGCCATTTCCATGCATACATCACGGGCAACAAACATCATGAAACAGGGATGACGAATGGTTGGGTTCTTGAGACGCATGCTTCCGAAGCGCTTCCGCAAGGAGGAGGTGATCGTCCCTGTCGTCCGCCTGAGCGGCGTCATCTCTTCCGGTGGAGGGCCGCTGCGGCAATCGCTGAATCTTGCTGGCTCATCCCAGGCTCTTGAAAAAGCCTTCGGCATGAAGACGGCGCCCGCCGTCGCAATCGTCGTCAACTCGCCAGGTGGCTCTCCGGTCCAGTCTCGGATGATTTACAATCGCATCCGCGATCTGGCCGCCGAGAAAAACAAGAAGGTGCTGGTCTTCGTCGAGGATGTCGCAGCCTCCGGCGGGTATATGATTGCGCTGGCGGGTGACGAGATCATCGCCGACGCCACCTCCATCGTCGGTTCGATCGGCGTCGTCTCAGGCGGCTTCGGATTTCCGGAACTGTTGAAGAAGATCGGCATTGAGCGCCGCGTCTATACCGCTGGCGAAAACAAGGCGATCCTCGATCCCTTCCAGCCGGAGAAGGAGAAGGACATCGAATATCTGAAGAGCCTGCAGCTGGAGATCCACAAGGTCTTCATCGACATGGTGCTCGAGCGTCGTACAGGAAAACTCTCGGCTGACGAAACGGTGTTCTCCGGCCTGTTCTGGACCGGCAGCCGCGGGCTGGAGCTCGGCCTGATCGATAGCCTCGGCGATATGCGCCAGGAATTGCGGAAGCGCTTCGGTGACAAGGTCAAGCCGACGCTGATCACCACGCCGCGCAGCCTCTTCGGCCGCAAGGCTCCGGGCATTTCATTGGGAGGCATCGATAACCTCGGCGCGGGGCTCGCATCCGGACTTGCAGAAGCAGCAGAGGAAAGGGCATTGTGGAGCCGGTACGGATTGTAAGCGGGAGCGCTGGGTAATGCCCCAGATCATCTTCTTTGTCGTCGCCGTCGGCGGCCTTTGGCTGCTCTATCGGCGTTTCGTGCGCGATGCCCAGCGGCTCGCCGAAAAATCCCGCCGCGCCGAAACGGAACGCCGTACCGGCGCGATGGGAACGCTGGTCAAGGACCCGAAAACCGGCGAGTATCATGTGAAGCGCGAGGATGAGTAAGTCAAATTGCTTCGTTCGTGAGTTTTTGATATACTTTGCCCAATGTATATCATTGGAGTGTTTTATGCAGGTCGCAAAATGGGGGAATAGTCTAGCCATCCGCATTCCTTCAGCTGTTGTCGATGCACTCGATTTGAAGGAAGGCGACGATATCGTTGTGCGTATCGGCGCGGGAAGCGCCTTCGAGATTGAACGTGACGACAGGCGGCAGAAAGCCTTGGAAAAAGTCAGATCGTTCAAGCTCAAACTCCCTAAGGATTGGAAGTTTGACCGCGAAGACGCCAATTCTCGTTGATGCGCCCCGTTTTGGATTTTCTCGACACGAATGTTCTCCTCTATGCTCTTTCGGAGGACGAGCGGGCCGAAAAGGCACAAGCGCTATTGGCCCAGCCCTGCGTTATCAGCGCTCAGGCGCTGAATGAGTTTGCCAATGTGGGGCGTAAGAAACTCAATATGTCGTGGGCTGATATTCGCGAAGCGGTTGATGCTATCGTCGCTTTGTCGGCGACCATTGTTCCGGTAAGCGAGAGGATCACGTTGGCAGGGCTGGATCTTGCCCAGCGCTATCAGCTTTCTTTCTACGATGCGACTATGATGGCCGCAGCGATCGGGGCTGGCTGCGAGCGGTTTTATTCGGAAGATCTGCACGCCGGCCTGATAGTCGAGAAGCAGTTGACCATCGTCAATCCATTCTGACCCCTTGGATCAAGTGCGGGTAGTGTCCTTGCACTCCGCAGAGTAAAAACTTGACCCGTTCGCCACGTCGTGGCACCTGTCCGCCAAACCATTCGCTAGCGGAAGAAATCAGTTCCCATGACTGCCAACGTGCCCGACCATATGAACCCGAAGCGCTCCTTTCAGGCGCTGATCCTGACGCTGCACAATTACTGGGCCGACAAGGGATGCGCGGTTCTGCAGCCCTACGACATGGAAGTCGGCGCCGGCACGTTCCACCCGGCGACCACGCTGCGTTCGCTGGGTCCGAAGCCGTGGCGGGCTGCCTATGTCCAGCCGTCCCGTCGTCCGTCCGATGGCCGCTACGGTGAGAATCCGAACCGCCTGCAGCATTATTATCAGTACCAAGTCATCCTGAAGCCCAATCCGCCGAACCTGCAGGAGCTCTATCTCGGCTCGTTAAAGGCGATCGGGCTCGATCCGCTTCTGCATGATATCCGCTTCGTCGAAGACGACTGGGAAAGCCCGACGCTCGGCGCATGGGGCCTCGGCTGGGAATGCTGGTGCGATGGCATGGAAGTCTCGCAGTTCACCTATTTCCAGCAGGTCTGCGGCATCGAATGCGCGCCCGTCGCCGGCGAGCTGACCTACGGCCTGGAGCGTCTCGCGACCTATGTCCAGGGCGTCGACAGCGTCTATGACCTGAATTTCAACGGCCTCGAGGGCGAAGACAAGATCACGTACGGTGACGTCTTCCTGCAGGCCGAGCAGGAATATTCGCGGCATAATTTCGAATATGCCAATACCGAGATGCTGCACCGCCATTTCATCGATGCGGAGAAGGAATGCCAGGCATTGCTGGCAGCCGGCGCGCCCGGCGATAGCGAAAACCATCGCCTGCACAAATGCGTCTTTCCGGCTTACGACCAGTGCATCAAGGCAAGCCACGTCTTCAACCTGCTTGACGCCCGCGGCGTCATCTCGGTGACGGAACGCCAGAGCTACATTCTGCGCGTGCGTACGCTGGCCAAGGCTTGCGGTGAGGCCTTCCTGCTGACGGATGCAGGCGGCGTCAACTGGAACCAGCAGGCCGCCTGAGGCAAACTTCCCCGGGATTGGGCATCGCCACAGCCTATCTTGGCTCTGCGCCGCCGTTAAAGCCGGGTGACATTGGCGAGAAATCTGCCTAGTGTCCCTTGGGTTGCAGTCGCCACGGGGGGGGGGATTTCAGATGCTTGTTCTTCTAGCGATCATAGTGCTGGCCGCGCTCTATGTCGTCTTCATTTACAACGGGCTCGTTCGTGCACGACAAGTCGCGGAAGAGGCATGGTCGGGTATCGATGTGCAGTTGAAGCGCCGCGCCGATCTCATTCCCAATCTGGTCGAGACGGTCAAAGGCTATGCCGGGCATGAAAACAAGACGCTGGTCGAAGTCACCCAGGCCCGTGCCGCAGCGCAGGCCGTGCCCGCTGGCGATGTCGCCGGCCGTGCGGCAGCCGAAGGCGTTCTCAGTCAGGCGCTTGGCCGCCTGATGGTTGTGTCCGAAGCCTATCCCGACCTGAAGGCCAATACAGGCTTCGTCGAACTGCAGCAGTCGCTGGAGACGACGGAAAACGAGATTCAGATGTCGCGCCGTTATTACAACGGTGCCGCGCGCGATCTGAACGTCAAGGTCGAGACCTTCCCGAACAACCTCATCGCTGGCCCCTTCGGATTTACCAAGAAGGCCTATTTCGAGATATCAAACGAGGCGGATCGCGCCGTTCCGACGGTAAAGTTCTGAGATTTCCGCTATCGGTTTTTCATATCAGGCGGTAAAGGATGCCGACCGCTGGCCATCGGCCGGCTTCCTGACTGACCAAAGAGAATGATGATGGGTAGAGCCAAACTCACGATTATCCCGCCGGGCAAGCCATTGACCGGACGCGCCATGCCGCCGGGATCGAAGTCGATCACCAACCGCGCGCTGCTGCTGGCAGGCCTTGCCAAGGGCACGAGCCGGCTGACCGGCGCGCTGAAGAGCGACGATACCCGCTATATGGCCGAAGCGCTGCGCGCCATGGGCGTTGTCATTGACGAGCCCGACGACACGACCTTCATCGTGACTGGCAGCGGCAAGCTGAAGGCGCCGGCTGCACCGCTTTTCCTCGGCAATGCCGGCACGGCGACGCGCTTCCTGACGGCAGCTGCAGCGCTGGTCGACGGCAAGGTCATCGTCGATGGCGATGCCCATATGCGCAAGCGGCCGATCGGCCCGCTCGTCGATGCATTGCGCTCGCTCGGCGTCGATGCCTCGGCTGAGACCGGCTGCCCGCCCGTCATCATCAACGGCACAGGCCGCTTCGAGGCGAGCCGCGTGCAGATCGATGGCGCCCTGTCCAGCCAGTATGTCTCGGCCCTTTTGATGATGGCTGCCGGCGGTGACCGTGCTGTCGATGTCGAGCTGCTTGGCGAACATATCGGCGCTCTCGGCTATATCGATCTCACGGTCGCGGCGATGCGCGCTTTCGGCGCCAAGGTCGAGCGTGTGAGCCAGGTCGCCTGGCGCGTCGAGCCCACCGGTTATCATGCCGCCGATTTCGTGATCGAACCCGATGCCTCCGCCGCGACCTATCTCTGGGCAGCTGAAGTTTTGAGTGGCGGCAAGATCGATCTCGGCACCCCGGCAGAGCAGTTCTCGCAGCCGGATGCCAAGGCCTATGACCTGATTTCGAAGTTCCCGCATCTGCCTGCCGTCATCGACGGTTCGCAGATGCAGGATGCCATCCCGACGCTTGCCGTTCTGGCTGCCTTCAACGAAACGCCGGTGCGCTTCGTCGGCATCGAGAACCTGCGCGTCAAGGAATGCGATCGTATCCGGGCACTGTCGAGCGGCCTGTCGCGCATCGTTCCGAACCTCGGCACAGAAGAGGGGGACGATCTCATCGTCGCATCCGATCCGAGCCTTGCCGGCAAAGTGCTGCCGGCAGAGATCGACAGCTTCGCCGATCACCGCATCGCCATGAGTTTTGCGCTCGCCGGCCTGAAGATCGGCGGCATCACCATTCTCGACCCCGATTGCGTCGCCAAGACCTTCCCGTCCTATTGGAACGTGCTGGCGTCGCTTGGAGTCGCTTACGAAGACTGACGCTCCGCCATCTCAAGGGAGGCTGAGCGCAGGCATATTCCTGACGTGAAGCGGCGCCGGCATCGGCGCCGCGGTTATCCTTTGGGGGAGTGATGACACGGCTTTGCGGGTTCTTCCTGGCTCTGTGCCTGCTGCTTTGTGCAACGGCGGTGATGGCAGCCGAACTCATCACCAACTTCGATCAGGCGATCGCGCTGCATCGTGACGGCTCCATGCGCGTCATCGAGACGATCTCCGTCAATGCCGAGGGCCAAAGCATCCGCCGCGGCATCTTCCGGGATTTCCCGCTGACGATGACCGATGCCGGTGGCCGTCAGATCGAGGTGGATTTTAAGGTCGTCTCCGTCGAGCGTGACGGCCAGCCGGAGGATTGGCGCAGCGAGCGCATCAGCGGCGGCGAGCGTATCTATATCGGCAAGGCCGATCGTATGCTGAACCCAGGCCCGCACACATTCCGCATCACCTACGACACCAATCGTCAGATGCGCTATTTCGACGATCATGACGAACTCTATTGGAATGTCACTGGCAATGGCTGGCTGTTCCCGATCGTCAATGCCAAGGCAATCGTCACCTTGCCCGATGGCGTGCAGCCGCAGCAGCTTGCCTTCTTTACGGGGCCACTCGGCGCTACGGGCAAGAACGCAAGCGCGAGCCAACAGGGCAATATTGTTACCTTCGTGACAACCAGGCCGCTCGCCACGGCCGAAGGCCTGACGATCGCCATCAAGCTGGCCAAAGGAGCGATCGCGCCGCCGAGTGACAGCCAGCAATGGGGCTGGTTCCTTCGGGATCATCTCGATACGATCATCGCGATCGGCGGGTTGATCCTGCTGTTTGCCTATTACATGCGCAGCTGGATTGCGGTCGGCCGCGATCCGCCTGCAGGTGTTATGGTCCCGCGGTGGGATCCGCCTGACGGTATTTCGCCGGCGCTCGTGAATTATATCGATAATAGGGGCTTCGCCAGTTCCGGCTGGACGGCATTTTCCGCAACCGCGATCGACCTTGCCGTGCGCGGCTATGTCATTCTGGACGATTTGAAGGAAAAGGTCGTTATCCGCCCGACAGGCAAGTCCGGCAACGATCTCAGCGGCGGCGACAAGGTGCTCATTCAGGCCGTCGGACCATTCGCGCCGCTCGTCATCGACAAGGAGAATGGCGAAGCAGTACAGCGTCTGGGTGGGAAGTTTCGCAGCGCGATCGAGCGCGATCATCGCGGCGAATATTACAAGGCCAATTCGCTCTATGTCGTGATCGGTATTGCTCTCTCGGTTTTGATCCTCGCATCCATCATCATCTTTGGGCGGTTGCATGAAAATGCAGTGCCGCTGATCGTGATGCCCGGTGTTCTGTCGATCTTTGTTACGATCTTTACCAACATCATCGGCCGCAGATTCCGGCGCCCTGGCGCCGGTCTGGGCCAGCGAATTCTTTCTGTTCTGATCTGCGCCTTCTTCGGCTTCGTCCTGGTATCCGTCGTCGTCAACGGCTTTGCGGCCGCGGTCGTGCCGCTGTGGGAAGCGGGTCTGCTGCCGCTGGTCGCTGGCATCGTCGGCATTTTCGCGCTGAACGTCGTCTTCTTTTTCATCATGGGCGCCCCGACGCCGCTCGGACGCAAGATGATGGATGGCATCGCCGGTCTCAGGCAATATCTGACGCTTGCCGAACGCGACCGGATGAACATGCAGGGCGCACCGCAGATGTCGCCACAGCATTTCGAAAAGCTGCTGCCCTATGCGGTCGCGCTCGGGGTTGAAAAGCCATGGTCGAGCGCCTTCGAGACCTGGCTCGCCACGGCTGCGGGTGCTGCCGCGGCAGCCTATGCGCCGGTCTGGTATTCCGGCGATTTTCGGCCCGGCAATATCGGCGGCACGATCGGCGACTTCTCCTCGTCCATGGCATCGACCATCGCCTCGACGATCCCGGCACCAGCGTCGAACTCTTCCTCCGCCTTCGGCGGCGGTGGGGGAGGAGG